>JBEEOV010000108.1:0-3683 GCA_041191465.1 Pseudomonadota bacterium | reverse complement strand
CCACCTAGACTTTCATTTTTACGAATATCAAATAAGCGATATCGGATTTCGAAACGACCGTCTGATAATTTGGTCACATTACCCACCGCCAAAGCATCAGCACCACGGCTAGACCAAGACTTGTAGTCAGGATTGATATCCCAACCTAACTCTGCAGAACCTGCCTCAACGTTACGAATGGCGCCACTTCTAGTTAAGTTTGAGCGAACCACATCCGTTACTTTTAGCGGTAATTGATTTTCACCAACGAAGCGCATCACAGCCACAGGAAATAATGATTGACCAACACCAGTGATTTCAATATTCATTTGCGCATGAACACCAGCCGACATGACCATTGCTAAAGCAATTACTCCAACTTTGGCCAGCTTGGCCAAGGAACTTGCTATCACTGAAATTAGTTTCATCATATATCTCATTAATCTTTTGGCTTAAACGTTAAACGTACTTGCTTAGGTACTTTGCCATCGTCGTCTTTAGGCAAAGTTTGTGCATCATCAATCGCTCTCAAAACTGCTTTATCCCAAGCTGCATCACCACTACTTTTTAGTACTTTTCTATTCACAATTGTGCCATCAGGCGCCAACTCTACGCCCACCTCAACGGCTGGATTACCTGCCACCAAAGATGGATTAAAAACAATCAGTGGCAAGATCTTGCGACGTACTTTATCAGCATAACCAGGCTTGGCATTACCGCCACCGCCGACACCATCACCCACCACGCCGCCTCGCCCACCAGCAGCGCCCTCTTTACCAGCCGCAGAACGTAAGCGAGCCAATTGATCAGCGCGAGCTTTATCTTGAGCTAAAGCCTCTTTGCGCTCTGCCTCAGCCTTGGCTTTTTCTTTGGCAGCATCTTGCTTTTGCTTGGCCAACTTTTCTTCTTCAGCCTTTTGCTTTTTCAACTCTTTAGGATCTACTTTTTTAGCTGGCTTTACTTCTTCTTTTTTAGGCTCAGGTTTCTTTTGAGCTTCTTTTTTCTTCTTTAGCGCAATGTCTGCTTTTTCATCAGCATCAATTTTTGGATCGACATTAGCAGGAGCACTTTTGATGACTGGAACGTTATCCCAAATTTCCGCCTCAAGTCCTGCAGGAGTTTGTGGCTTTTCCAATTCAAACCCACAGTCAAAAACAAGATCAATAAAAGATGCATCCCCATAGCCCACAAAAAGGCCTTACCGGTTCCAGGCTCAGCCTGAAAACGTTCACGTGCAAACCCGGGGAATGTGGCAGCGCTCACTCAGTGTCTCTTAGTGTTAGTTACTCTTTACCGCCAAGCCGACACGTTTGATACCGTTCTCTTTAAGGCGTGCCATGACATCCATCACGATTTCATACTTGATAGATTTATCTGCGGCAATCACCATTGGTTGATCAGGCGTTAACTCGGCACGCTCGCGAGCAAAAGCACCTAACTCAGCACGAGTGACGGTTTTATCGGCTTTACCTTCGCTCTTAATCAAAATCACTTCTTCAGCAGAAATATTGATGAGCACTGGTGGCATCGGTTGTATTTGCGCACCACCCACCGTTGGCAAACTCACAATCCCTGGATTAACCATCGGGGTTGTCACCATAAAGATCACCAAGAGCACCAACATCACATCAATGTATGGAACCACATTGATGTCTGCCATTGCCCTTCTGCGTCCACCAGTTTTTCTAGAGATACTTGCCATGAAAGATCCCTATTTAGCGAACTTGCTGTTGACGTTGCAAGATGTTTGAGAACTCTTCAATGAAAGTTTCAAAACGAATAGATAAACGATCAATATCGGCTGCGTTACGGTTATAAGCCACTACCGCTGGAATCGCTGCAAACAAACCAATCGCTGTTGCCACCAATGCTTCTGCAATACCAGGCGCCACACTTGCTAGCGTTGCTTGCTGCACGTTCGCTAAACCGCGGAATGAGTTCATGATGCCCCACACCGTACCAAACAAACCAATATAAGGCGACACAGAACCAACCGATGCTAAGAAAGGCAAGTTAGCTTCCAAAGTATCCATCTCACGCTGGTAGGCTGCTTTCATAGCACGGCGTGCGCCATCGATTTCTTTACCTTTTAAGAACTCTTGCATACCACTCTCAAAGATACGCTCTAGGCTAGCTGCTTGATCTTTATTGCGCATCGCACCTTGCAACAAAGTATTTAAATCACCACCTGACCAAAAGTCTCGCTCAAAGCGCTCAGTGTCTTGGCGTACAGCTTTAAGTGCTAGACCTTTTCTAAAAATAATCGTCCACGACGCCACTGAAAGACTTAGCAATAGGAGCATGACCAATTGCACCAGGACACTGGCATTAAGTACTAGCGACAAAATTGATAAGTCTTGAGTAGCGTGCATATGAATTATTTTCCGTAGTGTTAAATAGTTTTATTACTTTATTAGTAAGTATTGATATTTTAGTTTCTATGAACAGCCAATGGACCAGATGCTTGGCATGCCGGCATCATTTCAATCACATTGATGTTCACGTGTGCCGGCAAAGTAGACGCCCAGTAAACAGACTCCGCAATATCAGTAGCCGTTAATGCCTGAACACCGACACGAATCGGCGTGCCTAATAAGTCAGACTTAAGGTTCAAACTGAACTGACGCACAAAGGCTTTAGTACCGCCATACACGTTGCCACCTGGGTATGGGTAACGACCGGCAATCGAGCCTAAATTAAATACGTGACCGCGACCGCGCTCCACCATCCCGGGTAAGAAAGCGCGTGTCATGTACATCAAGCCCTTCACGTTCGTATCGACCATTCTTTCCCAATCGGTCAAATCGACTTTATGAGCAGGCTCTAAGCCCAAAGCCAAACCGGCGTTGTTGACTAGAACATTAACCCCGGCAAAGTCCCCTGGCAATTTGGCTGGTAAAGCGAATACGGCATCTTTATCTGTTACATCTAGCACCACTGTGTGTAAACGAGCCTGTTGATCGGCTGGCAAAGACTTTTTTAGCTCCTCTAGACGATCTACTCGGCGACCGGCTGCCACCACTTTGTGGCCTTCAGCCAAATAGCGCTTTGCAATCGCTTGGCCAAAGCCTGCTGTAGCCCCTGTCACCAATACTGTTAACTTAGTCATTTTTTGGTCTCCTTACTGGTTTTTTTGTATCATTTAGGTCTGCAGAGTTTAGCGTATGCTAGCTGCAAAATAGACGATCCTCATAGAAAGCCCTAATCATGTTCCAACGTAGTCAAACATTGGCCAAAACTGATCCCGCATTATGGGATGCCATCCAAGCAGAAAATAACCGTCAAGAAGAGCATATCGAGCTGATTGCCTCTGAAAACTATACCTCTCCAGCCGTTTTGGAAGCCCAAGGCTCCCAATTAACAAATAAATATGCTGAAGGTTACCCAGGTAAGCGCTATTACGGTGGCTGCGAGTTTGTAGACGTTGCTGAACAGTTAGCGATTGACCGTCTAAAACAGATTTATGGCGCAGAAGCTGCCAACGTACAGCCTCACTGTGGCGCATCAGCCAATGAAGCAGTATTTTTAGCGTTTTTGAAGCCTGGCGACACCATTTTGGGCATGAGCTTGGCTGAAGGCGGTCACTTAACCCATGGTATGGCTCTCAACATGAGCGGTAAGTGGTTTAACGCTGTTGCTTACGGTCTCAATGAAAAAGAAGAGATTGATTACGATGCCATGGAGCGCTTGGCACGTGAGCACAA
>JBEEOV010000107.1:0-3511 GCA_041191465.1 Pseudomonadota bacterium | reverse complement strand
GCTTTTACACACGACTAGATTCAATGAGCCGGATTGTGTCGTTTACTCAGCAGGCTGCAACAGGTGCAAAACGTATTTTTGATATTTTGGATCACGTCTCTAGCGTTCCAGAGCCAACCAACCCAATCAAGTTGAATAAAGTTGAAGGCAAAATTGAGTTACAGAATGTCGGATTCCGTTATGGCAATCGCTCAGTAACCCGGGGCATTAATTTGAAAATCAATCCAGGCGAGATGATTGGCTTGGTGGGGCATAGTGGTTCAGGCAAAAGTACTTTGGTGAACTTAATTTGCCGTTTCTATGATGCCGCTGAAGGCACCATTAAATTAGATGGTGTGGATATTCGCTCAATTGCTGTGGCAGATTATCGACGTCATATCGGTTTGGTATTACAAGAGCCATTTTTATTCTTTGGCACGATTGCCGAAAACATTGCTTATGGCAAACCTGGCGCAACTCGAGCTGAAATTATTGCGGCGGCTAGAGCTGCTCATGCGCATGAGTTTATTTTGCGTTTACCGCATGGTTACGATTCCTTGGTTGGTGAGCGTGGTCAATCATTGTCAGGTGGTGAGCGTCAGCGTATATCAATTGCTAGAGCTTTATTAATTGATCCACAGATTTTGATCTTGGATGAGGCTACATCTTCTGTTGACAGCACCACCGAAAAAGAAATTCAGAAAGCTTTGGATAATTTGGTCAAGGGTCGAACAACAATTGCGATTGCGCACCGCTTATCAACCTTGCGTAAAGCAGATCGTTTGATTGTTTTGGATAAGGGTGAAGTAATCGAAGAGGGTAGTCACGACCACTTAATGGCATTGCAGGGTGTCTATCGTCGGATGTACGATACCCAAGCAAGACAAGCGATGGATGCTGTTGATGCTGAACTAGAGGTGACTCATGGTTAATTCATTCACTCTTAGCAGAAATTCTTTTGGGCACCTATGCCTACAAGATCAAGTGGGAGCCACTCACGAGCAAGTTGTACCCGTGAGAGCTTTTCCAATTAGTCATCCCAATGAGTCTATTGCGATTGTTGATCGTGATGGACATGAGCTGGTTTGGTTAGATTCTTTAGATCAAGCCACCGCGTCAAATCAGCAATTAATTAAAGAGGAGTTGGCGAGTCGCGAGTTCATGCCGGTGTTAACTGGTATTGATGATGTTTCGACATTCGCTACGCCAAGTACTTGGACAGTGAGAACTAATCGCGGTCATACGCAATTTATTTTGCGTGGCGAAGAAGATATTCGTCGCGTTAATAAAACCATGTATCTGGTGTCTGATACGCATGGTGTGCAATATCTCATACAGGACATACAGGCTTTAGATAAACATAGCCGTCGTCTTTTAGATCGTTTCTTGTAAGAGATCATCATGACTGCGACTCAATTGAACACTCATTTTGAAACCCGCGGCATTGAGTTTGTATTAAAAACACAGCAAGACCAAATTGCTAATCTGCAAAAAATGCAGGCACATCTGCAAAAATACTCTTTGTGGGATTGCGTTGATTACCATAGTTCTCAGATTAATGATGCCTATTGCAACCATTTCTCTTTAAAACAATCCTATCAAAATCAATGGGCTCCTAATTGGGATACCACTCGCTTATATGCGAGCATGTCAATCGATGGTCGTCAAAATAAAGACGACTTGGATAAAGAGATTCTTGTGGCCATGTTGTTAGCCACCATTCCTTTTACATTCCCAAGTTATGAAGAGCTTTTATCAGCCATTCACATCAGACATTACGTGGTGGATGCTGGCTATCGTGCTGCTTTGAACTTTGATACAGAGGCAGCAGAACGGCCAGTTGATTACTGGCATTACGATGAAGAAGCTGGTTTTTTATTAAACAAGGGAAAATCCATCATTGATGCTTTGGTCAAGGCCACGCAACCCGATGATATTCATCAGGCTTATTCTTTTTCTTGTTACAGAGCTACTGAGTACGTCATTCTTCTGAGTATTGCCAAAGAGCTAAAAAATGCCAATCCTGCTTTATTAAAGCGACTTGAAGAGCGCTTCAGGTGAGTTTCATGAAGTATTTTTAAAAGAGTACGGCTCCATTGAAAATCCATTTCCGATGAAGTATTACGTGCCAGGTGATCGTGTTTGGTTCCGTAATCCTGATGATCGCTCTTCAGATATCTCTGGCTATGAAGGTTCTTGGGTTATTTATCTTGGTCATAACTTATTTACCAATTTCTGGAAAAGAGATCAACCTTTTACCCTTGAGACTAAGTGTGTAGAGGTTTATCACTGGAAAGATGGCGCATATCTTGATGAGCATGGTGAGTTGCAAATGAACGAGTCGGTTGTTGAGTCATGCGTGGCAAAGTCTATTCAAGATCCAAAGACATACAACATGATTATTGAACGCATGATGCGTTATCGCGACCCTAAAGGCGTTTATGACCAAGGTGGTTGTATTGATACTTCTAGAGAGTCTCCGCGCTTGGTGTGCATTGGCACAACTGACATCACTATCCCAGATTAAAAACTTATCAAATCTCACTTTTTTGGGATTACTGCCTTGTAGGAATTTTCTGATTCTGATGTAAGAATTTTCTTATTCTTGTGTAAGAACAAATAACGGCATATCCATCAGAGCCTTGTAATTATTGAATCCTAAAAATAACGCGCTGGCATATTTGTTAGATTAAATATATTCAATATTTATTAGCCATATACAACACAGTGCATGGCTCCTATTCTGCTCACTCTATTTTCCGATTGATAACTAGAGGAGAGAAATGGTGCATGACAACCATGGTTTAAAAAGAAGTCTACAGCCACGACATATACGTTTGATGGCATTGGGGTCCACGATTGGTGTTGGGCTATTTTTAGGTTCGGCAACAGCCATCCAGTTGGCCGGTCCATCCATTATCTTGGGTTATGTTTTAGCTGGTTTGGTCGCTTTTATTGTTTTAAGAGCATTGGGTGAGATGGCTGTACATGAACCAGTGGCAGGGTCATTCGCTCATTACGCTGGCAGATACATTGGACCCTTGGCAGGCTATTTGGTTGGGTGGGGATATTGGACTTATTGGATTGTGGTGGGTTTGGCTGAAGTCACTGCGGTTGGAGTCTATATGACCATGTGGTTCCCAGACGTGCCTCAATGGATTTGGGCACTCAGTTCCATCATTGCAATGGCAGGTATTAATTTTGTTGCTGTAAAAGTTTTTGGTGAGTTTGAGTTCTGGTTCTCGCTGATCAAAGTGGTGGCCATTATTTGCATGATTGCGATTGGCTGTGCCATGATTTTCTTTGGCCTTGGTAATGCTGGTGAGCCAATTGGAATAGCTAACTTATGGCAACACGGCGGCATTTTCCCGAATGGAATTGGTGGTTTCTTGCTCTCATTGCAAATGGTCTTGTTTGCTTATGTAGGTATTGAAATGATTGGCTTGTCTGCTGGAGAGGCGGAGAACCCAACTAAAACTATTCCAATGGCGATTGACTCATTGGCGTGGCGTATTTTGATTTTCTACGTCGG
>JBEEOV010000106.1:0-2679 GCA_041191465.1 Pseudomonadota bacterium | reverse complement strand
AGATGCTTAGGCATTGGCACCACGCGCGGTAGTGATCGTGGCGCTTGGACAACTGCTAATTTAGGCTTTCTGCCAAAGGAGTCTTCACCTTCTAAAGTGACAAAAAAGTTCAAACTCTTATTGATCACTTTTGGAAATGGGTGGGCAGGGTCTAGGGCAATAGGGGTTAGAAGTGGAACTAATTCTTGATGAAAGAAGTTCTTGGCCCAAGCTTTTTGTGCGGGAGTCCATTGATTGCTAGTGAAGAAACTAACACCTTCTTTGTTTAGCTTAGGAATAATTTCTTCTTGTAATAAACGATATTTTCTAGCGACTAAATCGTGTGCCTGAGCAGTCACTACTTTATAAGCTTCTGTAATTAACAAGCCATCTGGCGTCTTATTCTTGGAGTTACTTTTTAGCTGTTCTTTGATGCCAGACATCCTGATTTCAAAAAACTCATCCATGTTTGATGACACAATGCAGACAAATCGAAGGCGCTCTAAAAGAGGTGTTTTAGGATCTTCTGCTTGTGCTAGCACCCTTGAATTAAACTCAAGGACGCCTAGTTCTCTATTCAATAGTGGGATTTTTGTTTGCATACCATCAGTGTTACAAAGGTATGTGTCATTAATGTGACAGAATTGTGAATTCATATTTTCATGTTCTTGTCACATTAAAGTCATAATCTAGCTATCTAACCTAAAAAGCTTATTAAATTAGTTATTTGTGAAGAATTTTTTAAAAGACCCATCCAAAGAACATCTGGTTGCAGCCGTAGACCTGGGTTCCAATAGTTTTAGGATGGTGATTGCCCGCGTGATTCAGTCGCCATCAGGCACGCAGTTGCAACCAATTGACACTCTCAGAGAGTCTGTGCGCTTAGCGGCTGGTTTAAATGATGATAAAAAGTTGGATCAAAAGTCGATTGCGCGCGGTTTGGCCGCGATTCATCGCTTTGGCGATCGCTTAAAGAATTTTGACCCGAAACAGGTCAGGGCGGTTGCTACCAATACTTTGCGCGTAGCCAGAAACGCGGATCAATTTATACAAGAGGCTCAGAAACTATTGGGCTTTCCCATTGAGGTTATTGCAGGTCGAGAAGAGGCCCGATTAATTTACATTGGCGCCTCGCATGATGCACCAGCTTGTGATGGCAAAAGATTCGTATTGGATATTGGCGGTGGCTCAACGGAGTTCATTATTGGTGAAGGCTATGAGCCTAAGATGATGGAGTCCTTATATATCGGCTGTGTTTCACATAGCCAAGATTACTTCCCTGGTGGTTTGGTTGATGCCCATAGTTTTAAGCAGGCGCAATTGGCTGCTAGAAGAGAGATTCAGGTTATTTCTTCTCAATTTCTCAAGTCAGGATGGAAACAATCGATTGGTTCATCAGGCACAGCAAGAGCGATTGCCGAGTTAATTGCGTTAAATGGCTTTAATGGTGAGCCTCACGATCTGCCAGTAGATGATATGGGTGGTCTTATTACTCGTGACGGTTTGATACAGTTAAAGAAAGCCTTGATTGAGGCAGAGTACGTTGATCGTTGTACCTTATTGGGTTTAAAGAATGAGCGTAAGCCCGTGTTGCCTGGTGGTCTAGCTATTATGTTGGCTGCATTTGATGAGCTAGGTATTGAGCGCATGGAGGTGACTGAAGCTGCCTTGCGCTTAGGTGTGCTGTATGACCTGATTGGTCGCTCACAACATCATGACATGCGCTATGTAACTGTTGAGCAGTTCATGCAGCGCTATGCAGTTGATCGAGCTCAGGCTACCCGAGTGAGTGAAGTAGCCCTTTATTTCTTGAATCAATTTCCTAAGCCAAAAAATGAAGATCGCAAAGATAATTTGCAAATTCTTTCGTGGGCCGCAAAATTACATGAAATCGGTTTGACGATTACCCATAACGGTTATCACAAACACTCTGCATATATTGCAACGCATGCAGATATGCCGGGTTTCTCAAAGTTAGATCAAGCCCGATTGGCTGCGCTCTTATTAGGGCACACAGGTAAGCTTGGCAAGATTTCTGTGAGCTCAACTTACATTGATTGGCGCATGCTGTTTTCTTTAAGACTCGCGCATGTGATTTGTAGAAGGCGTGATGATGTAGGTATACCGCCTATCAGTGTCAAAGAAGAAGATGATGGTTTTGTGATCAAAGTACCAAAAGAATGGGCTAAAGAGAACCCACTTACTCTGTTTGGCCTAGAAAAAGAATCGGCCGATTGGGCAAAAATCGGCCGAGAGCTCTTGATTCAGACTTTTTAATCTGAATCAATTCAGACTACAGACTAGTTAATCAGCTAAAAAGTGTTTTGCATATCTTGGATGAATATCATCCAAGCGAAGCATTGTTAAGAAGTCGGCAGTATTGAAGTAGGGTTTCCACAAATCTTCGCGCCAAGTCTTAAGTAGCCTTTGATCAAAGCTGGTGGTTCAACTTCTAGTGAGCTATTTAGTTCTTCTACTGGAAGTGCCAAGCGAGGAAATACACGGTACTCAATATCTGTTAAGTGTTGGTCTGTACTCAACATCTTGGCAAGACTGGCAGCGTAATGACCACCATCGCCCATTTGCACAGAAGCGCAACCCAACATCACTTCGTAATTATTCTTTTTCATGTACTGACCAAGGCCACTCCACAAAGCCATGATCACACCACCTGAGCGGTAATCTCTGTGTACACATGAG
>JBEEOV010000105.1:0-2618 GCA_041191465.1 Pseudomonadota bacterium | reverse complement strand
AAAACTTACTCACTTAATCAGCATCATTTAAATGCTCAAGTACAAGTTGCTCACCATCTATTAAAAGATAGTCAACAATTTACCGATATGAGTGCCCCCAGCAAAGCACGGCGCATCAGTTTTCATAATGGTCAGCCAGCCCTACTGAATAACGGTGGGTTTGTGGCTAATCGGATCATTTGGCAACATAAAAGCTATCCCGGGTTGATGCGGCACGTTATTTTGGGACCAGGCGGTCGATGGCGAATTTGCGATCCAAGCAACGATTCTCAAAAATGTCTGTAAAGTACTTAGATCACCTCTAAAATGAGGCACATTGTTATTAATGACCGCTATGTATACCCAAGAAGACCATGACTATATGACGATGGCTTTGGCTGAAGCCAAGAAGTCATTGTTCATCAGCAACCCGAATCCTCGGGTGGGCTGCGTCATTGTCAAAAATAAGCAAATAATTGGTTTGGGCCACACACAAGCAGCAGGTTCTGATCACGCAGAAATCAATGCGCTCAAAGATGCCCAATCAAAAGGTTTTGATGTCAGCGGTGCTACGGTATACGTCACACTAGAACCCTGCTGCCATCATGGTCGTACACCACCTTGCACCGATGCTTTGATTAATGCCAAGGTTGCAACAGTGATAGCAGCCATGCCCGACCCCAACCCTTTGGTGGCTGGTCAAGGGCTTGAACAATTACGCACTGCAGGGATTGAAGTTCGTTGCGGTTTATTAGAAAAAGATGTCGCTGAATTAAACATCGGTTTTATTCAGCGCATGACTCAAGGTAAACCTTGGGTACGGTTGAAAGTTGCCGCCAGCTTGGATGGCAAAACAGCTTTATCAAATGGCGTGAGTCAGTGGATCACTAGTAGCGATGCACGTCATGATGGACACCTATGGCGTGCCAGAGCATGCTGCATTCTGACTGGCATAGGCACAGTTAAAGAAGACAACCCTCAACTGAATGTTAGAGATATCGAAACGCCTAGACAGCCTCTTCGAGTACTGATTGATTCTTTCTTAGAGGTGCCACCCGACTCAAAAATACTTGATGACTCATTGGGTGGTCACACAGTAGTAGTTTGTGGTCAGGTTGAAGTGAATCATTTTGAAAAGATGTCTCAAATACTGCGAGAGAAAAACGTCACTCTCGTTAGCTTGCCTGATGCATCCAACAGCAAAGGCAAAGTGGACTTGCCAGCACTGTTTAAATATTTAGCAGAAAAGTTACATATCAATGAAGTTCACGTTGAAGCTGGATTTAAGCTCAATGGCTCCTTGATACGTGAAGGATGTGTGGATGAGTTGCTGATTTACATGGCGCCTAAGCTATTGGGTGACGGTATGGGAATGGCTTACTTGCCTGCATTAGATACTCTAGACAATGTCTCATCATGGGATTTAATCGACCATACCTCCATAGGTAATGATTTACGCATTAGATTAAAAAAGAAATAATTCATCCAGAAAAGAGAACTTTATGTTTACCGGAATCATCCAAGCTGTAGGGCAAATCGAAACAGTTGAAAAACTAGGTGATGGCTTACGCTTGCATATCAATGCCGGTAAGTTAGATATGAGTGATGTTCAATTAGGTGACAGCATTGCTTTGCAAGGGGCTTGTATGACGGTTGTTGCAATGACCCCAACTCACTTCTCCATTGATATTTCTGCAGAGTCACTGAACAAAACAACAGGTCTTGATAAAACTGGTTTTGTTAACTTGGAAAAAGCCTTGCGCTTCAATGATCGTTTAGGTGGTCATTTGGTCAGCGGGCATGTGGATGGCATGGGTGACGTTGTCACTTTTAAACAAGTGCAAACCAACAGTTCTGATGGATCGTGGCATTTAGTGATTAAGGCGCCCTTATCTTTAGCTAAATATTTAGCGTATAAAGGATCAATCGTAGTGAATGGCACGTCGCTCACCGTTAATCAAATTGAAGATGCGTCAGATGGTTGCCTCATGCATATCAATTTAATCCCACACACACTAGAAAATACAACTTTGCAATACCTCAAAGCCGGCTCTATTGTGAATCTAGAAGTAGATTTGATTGCGCGTTATGTTGAGCGCATGATGAGCGCAAAATGAGTTTTAGCGGGTAAATAGCCCCAAAACTGAGCATTGGCTCAAAAAAGCCTTAAAATCATGGGTCTATGTCAAGTTCAGCCTATTCTCTCGCTACCACTGAAGAAATCATTGCCGAAATGCGCGCAGGTCGCATGGTCATTTTGGTCGATGAAGAAGATCGCGAGAACGAGGGTGATTTAGTTTTAGCAGCAGATCATGTTACGCCAGAAGCCATTAACTTTATGGCTAAATATGGTCGTGGCTTGATTTGCTTAACGCTAACCCGTGAACGTTGCGAGCAATTAAATTTGCCACTCATGGTGCGTGACAATACGGCAGCGCTCGGCACTAATTTCACAGTGTCCATTGAAGCTGCCGAGGGTGTCACAACTGGTATCTCTGCAGCCGATCGCTCACACACTGTCAAAGTAGCTGTTGCGCCTAGCGCCAAACCTCGTGACATCGTGATGCCTGGCCACATCTTTCCACTCATGGCACAAGCAGGTGGCGTTTTGGTGCGTTCAGGTCACACTGAAGCTGGTT
>JBEEOV010000104.1:0-3908 GCA_041191465.1 Pseudomonadota bacterium | reverse complement strand
CACACACTCTCGGCATCCTGTTTTATTGCTGGTTTCAGTATTCCATTTTCTGAAACGCAAATATATATGTGGGAAATTCAGGTGTTTACATTATTGTTAATTGGAGTGATTTTGTTTGTACATGGCTTGGTGGTATACAAATGAACTATGACAAGATGGAGGTGGTATGACTCAGTTTTACGTTTCAATGGGAATTTTGTTATTTATTTTGATTGCTAGTACATTTATTACGCATGCAATCATTCGGGGTAATCGTAGAAAAGACCGCCCTAGAGATATGAGCCATCAGCAATAAAAAAACCCCGCTATGCGGGGTTTTTAATTCAATCATTTTTCACTTTACTTTTTAACGCCACTCTTAGTTCTTGCTGTAGGTCTGACATTGCTACTTGCCCCAGAGCGTGATGGTCTGCCATTAGGGCTAGCGACTCCTTTACCACCATTTTTAATACCAGCGCCAGCGCGAGGTGGCAGTCCAGTATGTTGAGTCAAAATTTTCCCTCTAGCCGGTTTTTGCGGTACAGAAAAGTCTCTAGGGTTATGAGCTACTGCACTGGCAGTTGGTTTACCAAATGATGAGTTTTTGCGACGTGGACTTTGGTAAGTGCCATCGGTGTTTGGTTGGTAGTTAGGAATCAAATGATGTTTGCCATTACCAATTAGATCGGCTCTACCCATTTTCTTAAGAGCTTCGCGTAGTAATGGCCAATTGTTAGCATCGTGATAGCGCAGAAATGCTTTGTGTAAACGACGGCGCTTTTCACCGCGCACAATATCCACAGTCTCACTCTCGCGGGTTACTTTGCGTAACGGATTTTTATTGGTGTGGTACATCGCTGTGGCTGTTGCCATAGGAGATGGATAGAAAGTTTGGACCTGATCTGCCCTAAAGCCATTTCTCTTAAGCCAAATAGCCAAATTCATCATGTCTTCATCACTGGTGCCAGGGTGGGCTGCAATGAAGTAAGGAATTAAATACTGTTCTTTACCAGCTTCTTTAGAGTATTTATCAAATAACTCTTTGAACTTGTCGTAAGCACCCATACCAGGCTTCATCATTTTTGATAAAGGACCTTGCTCTGTGTGCTCGGGAGCAATCTTGAGGTAGCCACCCACATGATGTGTCACTAATTCTTTGATATAAGCAGGGGCTTTCACAGCTAAGTCATAGCGAAGCCCTGAGCCAATCAAAATTTTCTTAATGCCTGGCAATGACCGTGCACGACGGTACAACTGAATCAGTGGTGTGTGGTCTGTATTTAAATTAGGACAAATATCAGGGTAGACGGATGGTTTACGGCAGTGAGCTTCAATTTCTTTTGATTTACATGCAATCCTATACATGTTGGCAGTAGGACCACCCAAATCAGAAATGATGCCTGTAAAGCCTGGAACTTTGTCACGAATATCTTCAATCTCTTTAATGATTGAGTTGGAGGATCTATTCTGAATAATTCGACCTTCGTGTTCTGTGATCGAACAGAATGTGCAACCTCCAAAGCAGCCGCGCATGATGTTCACAGAAAAGCGAATCATGTCCCAGGCGGGGATTTTGGCATCACCATAGGCTGGATGTGGTGCGCGAGCGTAGGGTAAGTCAAATACCGAATCCATCTCTTCGGTGGTTAATGGAACCGCTGGCGGGTTTAACCAAACGTCACGAATCGAGGCGCCTTCACCGTGTTGTTGTACCAATGCTCTTGCATTGCCGGGATTTGTTTCTAGGTGCAATACGCGGTTTGCATGGGCATATAGAACTGGATCGCGTTTGACTGCTTCATAGCTTGGTAAACGAATCACTGTTGTATCACGCTCTAAACGTTTTTTTGCTGTTGGAACAACAGTAATCGGTTGAACGTCTGGGGCAGGCTCTTTTAATGTGCCATCTGTTTTTTTACAGCTACTGCCTTGTTCTTTAGCTTGCTCATCCGGTGTTAGATAAGGATTGATTGGGGCATCAATCACCCCAGGAATATCAACCGTGCTTGAATCAATTTCAGTAAAGTTCGGAGCAGGGTGGCGTCTGACAAAAGCAGTGCCTCGAATATCGTTGATGTCACCAATTTGTTCGCCTTTGGCTAAACGATGTGCAATCTCAACAACAGCTCTCTCGGCATTACCGTAAAGCAAGATATCTGCTTTTGCATCAATCAAAATTGATCGTCTTACTTTATCTTGCCAATAGTCATAATGAGCAATACGGCGTAAAGAGGCTTCGATACCGCCCATCACGATAGGGACTTCTGAGTATGCTTCTCTGCAACGCTGTGCATAAACTAATGAGCAGCGGTCAGGGCGTTTGCCGCCAATGCCACCTGGTGTGTAGGCATCATCACTGCGTACTTTACGATCAGCCGTATAACGGTTAATCATGGAGTCCATGTTGCCTGCGGCTACACCAAAAAATAAATTGGGTTTGCCAAGTACTTTGAATGGATCAGCTGATTGCCAGTCAGGTTGAGCAATGATGCCAACTCTGAAACCTTGCGCTTCTAGTAAGCGCCCAATAATGGCCATGCCAAAACTAGGGTGATCAACATAAGCATCACCCGTCACAATAATGATGTCGCAGCTATCCCAGCCAAGCTTATCCATCTCAGCTCGACTCATCGGCAAGAAGGGGGCCGTGCCAAAGCACTCTGCCCAATATTTAGGGTATGAGTCTAGCTTTGGTGAGCTCGGAATGAGCGAGGGATTGAAAGGTGCATTCACGGGCGCTATTTTAGGCTGATTAGCCCGTTTCTGCTTGTTCAGGACAGTTTAGAGCCGAACCTGAGGGTTAAGACTGTAAATTCCTGTAATGCTTGCTCGATCGAGGATGTGTGGCTGGATGGCGCTAAGAGCATCGGCCCCTGTAAATGCCCCAACCAATGGAACGGACGCTATGTTTAACGCATACACGGTAAAAACATAGTGATGCTTGATTTCATCATTCCAGGGAGGGCATGGACCGTCGTAACCAAAATAGTTGCCACCCATTTCTGCATCACCTTTAAACCAGGCTGTGTAGTCATTGATGCCAGCTAAACCAACCGGGCTTGCAGTGGCTGCTTTACCTTTAGGTGTAATGGCAGAACTGTGTGATCCCGCTTCAATGTTATGAACATTTGCAGGAATATTGACCAACACCCAGTGGTAAAAATCAACGCGCGCTAGAGAAGCTGGCACTACTTTGCCTTCTTGATTAACGTTGTCACCTTGGCTGGGTACATCAGGATCATGACAAATGACTGCGAACGATAAAGTCTCTTTAGGAAAATCAGACCAAGCAAGGTGGGGGTTTTTATTCGTTGATAGACTGAGGTGATTGACTGGATCTTTGATCGCAAAGGCAAATTCACCCGGAATAACAGTTTGATTCTCAAAACTTTGGCTGATTACTTTCATTAAAAAGTCTCCTGCTAGTTCAATTGTTATTTAGATTTTCATCTTACTGGCTTTTTTAGCGCCCACAATTCCAATTAGAGCCTGTTTGATGGCTTCGACTTCAGCTTCTGACAGTGCGCCCATGATTTTGCCTAAATATTGAATATGGCGTCTGATGCCACCATGACTTCTCACATTAGGGGTTTCTTTGAGAGCCTCTAATAGACGTTCTGGGATAGGCATTTGTTTCCACTTATCAGGCATCTGACTGATTTCCTCAGCAAGATACTGCCTGGCCTCTAAACGACGCTTTATTTCCGATTTACTGGGCTTTTCGGGAGCCAAATACTCTTCAGGTGTGTTTGATTGCTTCATAATGGCATTTTCGCAGACTCCTGTGAAAATGCACAGAAAACCAATACATTCATGGCCATTAAATCCACTATCTTCAAAGTCACACTCTCAGTTGCTGATATTGATCATGCCTATTACTCTGATCACAGTTTGACTCTAGCAAGACATCCCAGTGAAACAGATGAACG
>JBEEOV010000103.1:0-2739 GCA_041191465.1 Pseudomonadota bacterium | reverse complement strand
CAGATCAGCACACAAACCATCTTGTGACATCTTTCTGGCTTTATTCGCATCAGGTCCAAATTGCGACTTAACAATCACTGTGGATTGGTCAAAATCTTTCACAAGGTAAGTATGAAAATAGGTGTGATTACCAAATGCATGACCATCTTTTTTGAGGGCTTGCCAATAAGTCGCCCATGAATCATCCAACGAATAATCGCCACGCTTGGTTTTTTCATTAGCTAAGAAAAATGTGGCTTTGACCTCATGCTTGCGCAAAATCTGCGCGACATGTTCGGCCACATCCATATTGCCGGTATCAAAGGTTAGATATATGGGCTTATTGCAAGCAGCTGCTTGCACATTCAAACTTGTTAAAGCTAATAGACTGACGACTATTTTTTTCAAGCGCCACTCCTATTAAATGCTCACTGCCATCCAGCACTTGGATAGAAGAAAATACCGTGTGGGCTTTTACCCACTGGAATGGTTGCAATCAACTTACGAGAAGCAATATCAATCACGCCCACCTTCTTCGAAAATCTAAAAGTCACCCACAACTCTTTGCCATCAGGAGTGACATCCATACAATCAGGGCCCGCAGGCAAACCTGTGATATCGGCTACTTTCTCTAACTTTTCCATGTCTATTAGACTGATGGTTGACTCAACACGATTAGTTAAGAAAATGTGTCGCTTGTCGCCCAACGGTCTGAAGTTGTGAGCTGCTTTTCCAGTTTTAATCTCTTTAATAATTTTTTGATTCTTCCAATCAATCACTTGAACAGAATCAGCACCAGTTAGACCCACCAATAAATATTTATCACCAGGCGTCATCCACACACCAGCTGGGGCTTTACCAACAGCCATCTTCCAAATGATCTCTTGTGTTTCTAGATCAATCGCCACCAACTCATTCGAATCTTGCAGTGTTACAAAAGTTATTTTGCTGTTACTTGTAAAAGTAATGTGACTTGGCGTTTTTGGTGCTTTAACCACCTTCACCAACTTCAACTCGCGATCTTTCGCCGCATAAATATCTACACGATCCAGACGATTACCTGCAGCAATGAACCATTTTTTATCTGGTGAATAACCAATATGGTATGGATCAATGATGTTTGGTGTACGACCTTGCAACTCACCTGTCTTAGGATCTAAAAATGCAACATCATTGCCCACCGCATTGGCCACCAGCACTGACTTCTGATCAGGTGTAATCATCAAATGATGAGGCTCTTTACCGATTGGAAAGGTTTTATAAACAGAGCGCTTATCCATATCAATCAGGCTGACGCTGGCTTCACCAGAATTTAAGACAATCGCTGTTCTTTTAGGAGGCTCTGAAGGTGCCGCTATGACAAAGCTAGCAAGAGTAGATAGGACTACAAATAGTGCAGTGAGATGAGGTACTTTTTTGGTTTTATTGAGCATGCGGTGATTTTAAGACCCAAAATGCCAAAAGTCATAAAACCACCACTGTTTTTATTGATATGTCACAAAAGCTTGTCTAGTTTGCGAAAGCAATTGGTTTAATGCATAAGGTTGTGTTGAACCATGGTAGCCACCACAATTCCTGCAAAAATACCCAAGATCCATTTGATGGTCTTAATTTCTGCATTAATTTTTTTAATTTCAATTTTTACTTCATTAATTTCAGCCTTACATTCTTTAAATGTCCTATCCGAATCATCTTTTGTGGCTAACCTTCCTAATTGATTATTCAAGCACTCATTAAATATGGACACGAGTGTTTTAGCTTGCTTACCCTCGAAACCAGAATCAACCAACTGATTGACAGTTTTTAGTGTGTCTATGTAAAACATTCTTGCCTCCTTTTTACATATATTTATATTTTTTATAAGTATAAAGGTGGGAATACGCCACCTAGCAAAGACCCCATGGGGAAACAAACTATTTGCGCAGGCTATCTAGGATTTTTTGTAGGCGCTTAGATGACATAGGCGTTGGCGTTTTTAACTCTTGGGCATATAGCGCTACTCTTAACTCTTCGAGTTGCCAACGGAAATCATTCAACCTAGGATCAATCGCCCCACCATAAGATTTTTGCGCTTGCATCATTTTGATCCATGGATTGGCCAGTGATTGCCACTCTTGCTGACATTGGGCATCCCTACTTGGATTGGCTCTCAATTTATCAATGCGCATGATCGCTGCTTTGATATACCTAGGTAAATGAACCAGATATTCATACGGCGTGTCAGACACAAATCGTTGATGAATGAGTTGTTGCATTTGCGTGTTCACATCCGCATGTGCTGTTGATGACAAAGCTTTTAGTTGAGCCATGCGCTTTTGCAAATCTGCATAGGCTTGCAAACTTCCTAACGCATGACGCGCTACTTCTTGGGCTATCAAAGCCAATTTAGGCTTACCCTGGTTCAATCGCTCTTTAAACGCATCAGCATTGGTAGGCAATGGCTCCATCAAACAAGAACGCTCAATCGCCAAATCAATCACTTGAGTCATTAAGTCATCGGCATTACCAATACTCATGAACAGCAGACCCAAATCTCTAGCGCCTGGCAACTGCTTATGCAAAGCCTTGATGGTCTCACGCATCGGCAATGCACATAATCTCTTTAAACCCAATCGATGGGCATTTCTAGCTAACTCAGGATCATCAAATACTTCTAAATCACAGTGAGACTGAGCATCTTTGAGAGCCGGATAACCATATAAGCGCTTTTGACCTTTTTTAATCTCCAATAACTCTGGTAGCTCGCCAAAAGACCACGTC
>JBEEOV010000102.1:0-2774 GCA_041191465.1 Pseudomonadota bacterium | reverse complement strand
TCATTCTTAAACTTATTGCCTGTGATTGAAGTGATCACCAATATCGATGCTGATCACATGGATACATATCAGCACGATATGGCCAAGTTGAAACAAGCATTTGTTCAATTTACTCAGCGTATGCCGTTTTATGGTGTGGCTGTGCTTTGTGTCGATGATCAAAATGTACGAGATATTTTGCCGTTCGTATCTCAGCCGATGCTTCGTTACGGCTTATCTGAGGATGCAGATGTAAGAGCCATTGATGTGCAGGCAGATGGTTCTCAAATGCATTTTGTGGCTTTGCGTCATACGGTTCGTCGTCATGGCGAAAAACCTGGCGCATTAAAAGTGACCTTGAACTTGCCTGGTTTACACAATGTGCGCAATGCTTTGGCAGCGATTGCAATTGCCACTGAGTTGGGCGTATCTGACCAAGCAATTATTAAAGCGTTGAAAGAGTTCCGCGGCGTTGGTCGTCGTTTCCAGAAATATGGTGAAGTGTCATTGCCGCAAGGTGGTACATGCACAGTGATTGATGACTACGGTCATCACCCAGTTGAAATGGCTGCAACATTAGCTGCAACTAGAGGGGCGTTCCCGGGTCGCCGCTTGTTGTTGGCATTCCAACCACATCGATTTACAAGAACAAGAGATTGCTTTGGCGATTTTGTCAAAGTTCTTCAGGGTGTTGATGCATTAGCTTTAACAGAGGTATATCCAGCGGGTGAGGCTCGTATACCTGGTGCTGATGGAGAGAGCTTGATCAAAGCTCTTGCAAAAGCTAAAGACTCGAATCGTTTATTAGATGTTAAAGCTACTCAATTCACAAAAGATGTGAATGACTTGCCTAATTTGGTACTAACTATGGCGCGCGATGGTGATGTTGTGGTCACTATGGGTGCGGGTTCAATTTCTGCTGTGCCGGGTAAGTTGGCAGGAGGTACGCATGCCTAATGCAATGACGCCATGGAGTGAGTTGGTCCAAAAAGATTTAGCCAAAGTAAATGTTGCAAGCTTAGGCAAGGTGGGTGTTTTGCTTGGTGGTAAATCGGGTGAGCGAGAAATTTCTTTGATGTCTGGTAAGGGTGTTCTTGAAGCACTTTTATCTAAAGGAGTTAATGCACACGCTTTTGATCCTGCCGAGGGCTCTATCTCTGATTTAGCAGAACAACAATTTGATCGGGTTTTTATTGCACTTCATGGTCGCTATGGAGAAGATGGAACCATGCAAGGTCTTTTGGAGCAAATGAAATTACCTTATACAGGTAGTGGTGTATTGGCTTCTGCGCTAGCAATTGATAAACAAGCAACTAAGCGTTTGTGGTCGAGCTTTAGTTTGGCTACACCAAAATTTGCCATGTTAAATGCCAAGAGCGATTGGGATCAGATTGCAAAAGATTTGGGTATGCCAATCATTGTCAAACCGGCGAGAGAAGGTTCGTCACTAGGTTTGAGCAAAGTGGCTAATGTGGCAGATTTGCCAGCAGCCTATGAAATGGCAGCGAAGCTTGATAGAGATGTGATGGCTGAGCAATGCATTATTGGTGAAGAGCTAACTTGCCCGATTGTTGGTGATGGCGCTAATGCGCAACCATTGCCAGTGATCAGAATTGTGGCGCCAGACTCTAACTACGATTATCACAACAAATATTTCTCGGACGACACCAGATATCTTTGCCCAACTGGTTTGGATGTATCAGTTGAGAAAAAGGTACAAGACTTGGCATTGAGTGCTTATCGTGCGCTTGGTTGCAAAGGTTGGGGTCGTGCTGACGTCATGATTGATAACAAGACAGGGCAGCCATATTTGCTTGAGATGAATACGGCTCCTGGCATGACGGGTCATTCATTGGTGCCAATGGCAGCTAGAGCTGCAGGTGTTGAGTATGCTGATTTGGTGTTGTGGTTGTTAAGTAAGGCGGGTGTGAATTCATGAAATTCCTGCGCGCCGCTTTTTCTTTGATTGCTTCTGTGACGGCCACTGTATTTGGTCCGATTTGGAGTCATCCAAGAACCTTGCGCGCTATTTCAAATGTTCTATTGTTAATTGCACTTTTATCAACGTGCGCCTGGTTGTTATTTTGGTTAGGGCAAAAGCCTGTATTCACTTTGAATCATCTCACTGTTGAATCTTTGGATGGGCGTGAATTGAAGCACGTTAATTTGCCAACGATTAAAGCAAGAGCTCTTGATCAAGTGCGCGGCAATTTCTTTACTGTGCGTTTGGATCAAGCGCGTCAAGCTTTTGAAAGTATGCCTTGGGTAAGAAGAGCTAGTGTGCGCCGCGAATGGCCTAATGGAATTGTTGTGGCGATTGAAGAGCATCAACCGCTTGCGGTTTGGGGTGGTAGTGATACGCCTAAATTAATGAATACCTACGGTGAAGTATTTGTTGCCAACATGGCTGAAGCAGAGGATGGCGCTTCATTGTTGCGATTCAGTGGTCCCGATGGCAGTAATCAGGAAGTATTTAAAAAAGTACAAAAAATTAATACTTGGTTTGAACCATGGAATGTCAAGGTTCAAGGTCTTGACTTGTCATCACGCTATGCATGGAAAGTTAAGTTGAGTAATGGCTTATTGATTGAGTTGGGCCGTGAGTTAGATGAGCGTGACTCAAAGCAAATTCAATTAAGTGTTGAACGTTTATTAAAGAGTTGGCCGCAAGTAGAAGAAAAGTGGGGTCAGCGTATTGACTCAATTGATCTTCGTTATGCCAATGGCTATGCAATACATATAGGAAAAAAACTGTGAGCGTGATTAGTAAAGATACCAAAGATTTAATTGTTGGT
>JBEEOV010000101.1:0-2821 GCA_041191465.1 Pseudomonadota bacterium | reverse complement strand
TATTTGCCGCTCTTAAGTAATTACCACTGTAGAGTTAAAAAAACCCGGTCTAGACCGGGTTTTTTATTTAGCGTAATGGGTTGGATCAGAGATTCCTGCGACTTTAAATCCTTCTCGACGCAAACGGCATGACTCACATTGCCCACAAGCCAAACCTTGTAAATTCGCCTGGTAACAAGAAACCGTTTGCGCAAAATCAACGCCTAGTTCGATGCCAGTTTTAATAATTTCCGCTTTGCTCATTCTGATGATTGGTGCATGAACTCTGAATCGAGTTGCCTCATCATGTGACTCAACACCCACCTTAGTGGCCAAATTAGCAGTCGCCTCAAAAGATTTAACGTAGTCAGGTCGACAGTCTGGATAACCAGAATAATCGACCGCATTGGCACCAAAGAAAATATCTAAACCACCCAATGCTTCAGCCCAACCTAAAGCAACTGACAACATGATGGTGTTGCGGGCTGGCACATAGGTGATCGGAATCTCATCTTGAGGACCTGGACTGGTTGGCACTGCATAAGCATCGTCCGTTAATGCAGAACCGCCCACAAAACGCCTTAAATCCAAATCAATGATCTCGTGCCTAATAGCCCCTAATGACTGAGCAACGCGCACAGCAGCATCTAATTCTGAAGAATGGCGTTGGCCGTATCTAAAAGATAAGGCATATGGTGCGTATCCCAGCTTTTTAGCTATCGCTAAGACCGTTGCTGAATCTAAACCACCAGACAACAAGACCACTGCTGGTGCATTGGGCTGTCTCGCTTTCATAGCTTGAAAATCAAAAGACATAGCAAATATTACTTAAGACGCTTCAATGCTTGCTTGGCCAAACTTGCAGCCTCACTATCAGGATGCTTAGCAATCAAGCTTTCTAAAGTCTTTTTACCAGCAGGTTTTGCACCAGACTCAATTTGACTGTTGGCAAGCGTTAACAATGCATCAGGTACACGAGCATGCAATGGATAACGCTTGACCATTGATTGCAAAGTAGCAATGGCTGTCTTGTAGTCTTTTTGAGCATACTCAGAATTACCTAGCCAAAACTGAGCCAAAGGCCAATATGGACTGTCTGGATATTTTTTAACAAAGCTCTGGAATCCGTTGTCTGCTTTTTTAAGATTGCCGTCCTGAAAAGCCTTCAAAGCAGTCTCATAAGCCTGCTGCTCGCCTGGCTGAACTTTACCCTGCACACCCTCAATCTCCATGACCTGAGGCTCAAAACTTTTCATGCGCCCGTTTAAGTCTTGATAGAAGCTTTTTTGCTGAGCCGTTAACTCTTGCACTTGCTTGTCTAGCAATTCTGTCTGTCCACGCAATTTAGCGTTTTCTTGAGTTAATTCATCCAACTGATTTTGCATTTCTATTTGAGACTTCTGCGCAGCACTGACTTGCGCACGTAAATCCAAAATAGCTTTGCGGGCTTCGTTGTCTTCAAGAAGGGCTAAAGCTGGCTGACTAAAGCCGCTCAATGCAACAAAAACAACAG
The DNA here is from genome assembly GCA_041191465.1 of Pseudomonadota bacterium. Lineage (GTDB taxonomy): Bacteria > Pseudomonadota > Gammaproteobacteria > Burkholderiales > Burkholderiaceae > Polynucleobacter. The sequence goes on along the minus strand of JBEEOV010000101.1, from coordinate 1,329 downwards.
CGGCCAAAGCCGCTGTTGAAGTGTGCAGAAAATTGAAACGTTGTAACTGCTGCATACGTATTATTTTCTCAATCAAAATTAGTAAGCGATATCAGCACGGCGGTTTTCTTGCCATGCTGCCTCATTGCTACCCTGCGCCTTTGGCTTTTCTTTACCAAAGCTCACTGCTTCCATTTGTGAATCAGATACGCCTAGCAATGACAATGATTTACGCACAGCTTCTGAACGACGCTGACCCAATGCCAAGTTGTACTCTGTTGTGCCACGCTCATCTGTATTACCTTCAATCTTGATCTTGCGATCTTTATTGGCTTTTAGGTAGTTCGCGTGAGCTTGCAAAGTTGCTTGGTACTCAGATTTAACAGCGTAGCTATCAAAATCAAAATAAACACTGCGTTTAAATAATGGGCTCTTTGGATCGTTCCAAGGCTGTGAGCTGTAATCAGTACCAGCACCACCCTTACCATCCACATCATCCAACTTAACGCCTGATGCACAAGCTGTTAACAAAGCTACTGACAACAATAATGTTGCGCGGCGAGCAATAGAAAATTGTTTCATCTGTTTCCCCAAATTTAATATTTAAATGATTTTTTTAAGTGAAAAAATAGTTTTTCACTTAATTTGTATCTATCGTATCAAATCAAACTGAAATAAGCACTTTTTCAGCGCTTATCCATTTGATTAATCCATGAATGGACCCCAGGCAGGCTCACGTATATCAGCACCAGGCAAACTCAACATTTGCTTATTTTTACCATCAATCGATACAGCCATCAGAACTGGTTTATTACCTGAACGTGTGGCATAAAGAATGTAACGACCATTGGCAGCAAAAGTAGGCGTTTCATCTCGAGTGCCATCACTCATAGGCAACACTTCACCACTGGCCAAATCCTGCAAGTGCAATCGATAGGCGCCAGCAACTCTAGCAATGTAAGCCAAATTTTTTCCATCAGGAGACAAGCGCGGGCTTGTCACAAAGCCATGCTTAAAAGTAACGCGTTGAGCGGCGCCAGCAGACTCCCCTTCTACAGGCATGCGATAAATTTGAGGACTGCCACCGCGATCACTGGTGAAATAAATCCACTTGCCATCAGGCGACCATTGCGGCTCTGTGTCAATTGAATAGCCACGCGTCAAACGTTGTAAACCAGTGCCATTTGCATTGATTTTATAAATCTGAGTATTGCCGTCTTTTGACAAGGCCATGGCTAATTGACTGCCATCCATAGACCAAGACGGTGCACTGTTGTTACCTTTTTGATTAGAAAGAATTGTGCGACGACCCGTTGATAACTCGTGAACATAAATCACGGGTTTGCGTGA
>JBEEOV010000100.1:0-3114 GCA_041191465.1 Pseudomonadota bacterium | reverse complement strand
GGCATCATGCACTTCTACTAAAACATCCATGCTTAATTCGTGAGCAATGCTCTCAAAGTCTTTCATTTGTGCGTCATCTAATGCTGCCGCAATTAAAAGAATGGCATCAGCCCCCATCGCGCGTGCTTCATAAACTTGATAGGGGTCCACTAAAAAATCTTTGCGTAATACTGGGATGGTGCAAGCCTGGCGAGCTTCTCTTAGATACCTGGCTGACCCTTGAAAGTAATCTTTATCTGTTAAAACTGATAAACAAGCGGCTCGGATTAAAGTCTTCACGAAAAACACCTTTACTGGGACTGGCTTTTTTAATCTCAGTGATCACGCCAGCATCACCAGCAGCAATTTTCTTTTCGATATTGGCAGTGAAACCCCTTGGCTTTAAGGAGTTCTCTTGCAAGCTTGCTTCTGCGTCAGAGCGCAAGATATGCATTGCTACTTGAGATGAAGCTTTAGCCACCTCATCAAACTTTGTTGCCAAAATACGTTTAAGAATATCGCTCATGAAATTTCTAATAATTAATAACTAACTTACCCAGCCGTAGAAGCTAATTGTTGAGTCGTTTGAATAAATTCATCTAACTTGGCTTTGGCCTTGCCAGATGCTATTGATGCTCTTGCTAGCTCAATGCCATGTTGAATATCCTTGGCAATGTCTGCAGCGTAGAGCGCTGCACCGGCATTAAAACAAACAATATCTTGCGCAGGGCCTGGCTCGTTGTTGAGAACGCCTAAAACAATTGACTTAGATTGATTGGCGTCAGCCACTTTGAAGGTTTCTGTTTTTGTTACTTTGAAACCAAAATCTTCAGGCTTAACTTCGTATTCTTTCACTTGACCATCTTTGAGCTCTCCAACCATGGTTGGAGCCTCTAAAGACATCTCATCTAGACCATCTTTACCGTAAACCACCAAGGCATGTTTCATGCCCAATTTTTGTAGCGCCCTAATTTGTAGCCCTACTAAATCGGGATTAAAAACACCCATGAGCATGTGAGATGCATTGGCAGGATTGGTGAGCGGCCCCAAGATATTAAAAATGGTACGAACACCCATTTCTTTACGAACTGGTGCTACGTTCTTCATGGCTGGGTGGTGATTAGGGGCAAACATAAAGCCAATACCGCAGGTATCAAGTGATTTGGATACTTGAGGTGCTTGTAATGTGATTTGTACGCCTAGAGCCTCTAAAACATCAGCAGCGCCAGATTTACTGCTAACACTGCGGTTTCCGTGTTTAGCTACTTTAGCGCCTGCGCCAGCGGCCACAAACATCGCAGTGGTTGAAATATTAAATGTGTGAGCACCATCTCCACCTGTGCCAACAATATCTACAAAGTGGCTGTTGTCAGCCACTTGAACTTTTGTGGCAAATTCACGCATCACCATTGCGGCAGCTGTGATTTCTCCGATGGTTTCTTTTTTAGTTCGTAACCCGGTCAATATGGCAGCAGTTAGCATGGGGGATAGCTCCCCAGACATGATGGAGCGCATGATCTGCATCATGTCGTCATGAGGAATTTCTTTATGCTCAATTAAGCATTGCAAAGCTTCTTGAGGGGTAATGGCCATAATGTTTTAAATGGAGTTGAGTTAAGCCAGTGTTGCTTTAGTTGTTTTTAAGAAATTATGAAGTAATTCATGCCCGTATTCAGACAGAATTGATTCTGGGTGGAACTGAACCCCTTCAACTGCAAATTTCTTGTGACGCACACCCATGATCTCTCCATCATCAGTCCAAGCAGTTATTTCTAGATCTGCTGGTAGGCTTTCTTTTTCGATGGCTAATGAGTGATAGCGTGTGACTGTGAAGTCTTTTGGTAAATCTTTGAAGACACCTTGTTGAGTAGTGTGCACTGTATCTGTTTTGCCATGCATCACTTTCTTGGCGCGAATCACCTTGCCGCCAAAAGCTTCGCCGATGGCTTGATGACCTAAACAAACACCTAAAAGCGGCACTTTGCCCGCAAAGTGCTGTAAAGCAGCAACAGATATGCCAGCTTCTTTGGGGCTACATGGGCCAGGTGAAATACAGATGTGGTCTGGTTTCATGGCCTCGATTTCGGCAATGGTGATTTCATCATTGCGGAATACTCGTACATCAGCACCTAGCTCACCAAAATATTGAACTAAGTTATATGTAAAGGAGTCGTAGTTATCAATCATGACTAGCATCTAGACCTCCTTGAACCATTTCAGCTGCGCGCAATACGGCGCGAGCTTTGGCTTCTGTTTCTTTCCATTCTGACTCTGGGTCAGAGTCGGCTACAACTCCTGCACCTGCCTGAGCGTGAACCATTCCGTCTTTAATAATGCCTGTGCGAATCACAATGGCCACATCCATGTCGCCTGAGAAAGATAGATATCCTGCAGCGCCACCATAAACACCACGTTTCACAATTTCCATTTCATCAATGATTTCCATTGCACGAATTTTAGGTGCGCCTGATAGTGTGCCTGCTGGGAAAGTGGCTTTTAATACATCCATATTGCTGGCGTTATCTAGTAACTCGCCTTCAACAGAACTCACAATATGTTGCACGTGAGAGTATTTTTCAATCACCATTCTGTCGGTCACTTTAACGCTGCCATTTTTAGCAATTCTTCCAACATCGTTGCGCGCTAAATCAATCAACATCACATGTTCTGCAATTTCTTTTGGATCTGCTAGTAGTTCTTTGGCTAATTGAGCATCATGTTCTGGGCTTGTGCCACGAGGTCTTGTGCCAGCAATCGGGCGAACAATGACAAAGCGTTTTTCTTTTCCATCAACTTGGCGTTGTTCTTGGCGAACCAAAATCTCTGGTGATGACCCAACTACTTGATGATCGCCAAAATCATATAAATACATATATGGAGAGGGGTTTAATGAGCGCAAAGCTCTATACAGCGACAGAGGTGACTCTGTAAAAGGTTGGCTGATGCGTTGGCCTATCACCACCTGCATGCAGTCACCGGCCAAGATATATTCTTTGGTGCGTTTAACAGCATCTATAAAATCTGCTTTAGCAAATTTACGAATCGCCTCTGTTTTTTGGGTAGCACTAGTGCTCGGTTTTTTGACAGATGCATCAAGACTTGCATGAAGTTCTTTGAGTCTGGCTTGTGCTGCCT
>JBEEOV010000099.1:0-2874 GCA_041191465.1 Pseudomonadota bacterium | reverse complement strand
TATTTAAAACACTTAAATCATCGCAAAATAATCGAATGCGGATATCATCATGACTAGATGTATTAGATAAACGAGAGAGAGCTCTGGCAAGACGCCAGCACACACCGGCATCACCATAGTTATCGACGATTTGACAGAAAATATCCCAACGCATGTCGAATGAGACCCCAGAAACCCTCTTAAATGACGTTAAAAAGTTACCCGGTTTGCCGGGCGTTTATCGCTTTTTTGATGAAGCAGGGCAAATCTTATACGTTGGTAAGGCGAAAGATCTAAAAAAGCGAGTTAATAGCTATTTTCAACGAAATCTCACATCACCGCGCATTGAGCGCATGGTGACAAAGATTCGTTCTCTAGAAACCACAGTCACACGCACAGAAACCGAGGCGTTGATTCTGGAAAATAATCTCATTAAAGAGTTATCGCCACCATTCAATATTCTGTTTAGAGATGATAAGTCTTACCCATATGTGATGCTATCAGGTCATCAATATCCAAGACTGGCGTATTACCGTGGCAGAGTTGATAAACGCCATCAATACTTTGGGCCATTCCCTAACTCTTGGGCGGTTAGGAACAGTATTCAAATACTGCAAAAAGTATTTCAGATTAGAACTTGTGAAGACACTGTTTTTAAGAACAGAAGTAGGCCTTGTTTGTTGCATCAAATCCATCGCTGCAGTGCACCTTGTGTAGGCAGAATCACTGATAAGAACTATGCCGAAGATGTGAGTAAAGCGATGAAGTTCTTAGAGGGCGATCATGCTAGTGTGATGGCTGAGTTTGAAAGAGCCATGTTTGCCTACAGTGAGAACATGCAGTTTGAAGAAGCTGCCATGATGCGTGACAGGATTGCTGATTTATCGCAAGTCCTACAACAGCAATCGATGGATACGGTTGCTGATGGTGAAGGTGATGTAGACATACTAGCCATTGCTATGAAGGGTGGTTTAGCTTGTATTAATTTAGCAATGGTCAGAGGTGGTAGACATCTTGGTGATAGGGCTTACTTTCCGAAGATGGGTAGATTCAAAGAAGATGCAATGCCTGATGGTGATGAGGTGATGCAAGCTTTTATTGCTCAACACTACTTAAGTGATGACGCTGAGTCTTTGAAGCTCATACCCAGAGTCATGGTGATACAAGACTTTAAAGATAGCCCAGAGTATGAAGAGTTGCAGCAACTCTTAAATGACAAGGCTAATAAAAAAGTTCAAATCTTGAAGCAACCTCAAGGGCAACGAAAACATTGGTTGATGATGGCGCAAAACAATGCCGAGTTGGCATTGACCAAACGCCTCACTGAGGCGGGCGGTCAAGAAGCTAGAACACGATCATTGATTGATGTTTTAAATCTTGATATTGAAAATGCCGAAGATCTCAGAATTGAATGCTTTGATATTAGTCATACATCTGGTGAGGCAACGCAAGCTAGTTGTGTGGTTTATCAAAAACATGACATGCAAAGCGGTGAGTACAGACGTTTTAATATCAATGACATCATTCCTGGTGATGACTATGCCGCCATGCGCCAAGTCCTTCAGCGGCGTTATGCCAACTTTCAAGAGATACCTACCGATAAACAGCCCCACATTGTTTTAGTTGATGGCGGTAAAGGTCAAGTGAGTATGGCCAAAGAAGTTTTTGATGAGTTGGGTCTAGACATTTCTATGATTGTTGGTATTGCCAAGGGGGAGGGTAGAAAGGTTGGTCTAGAGACGCTGATATTTGCGGATCAACGCGAACCATTGGTCTTGGGTTTGGAGAGCCCTGCCTTGTTGCTCACCGCACAAATTAGAGATGAAGCTCATCGTTTTGCCATCACAGGTATGAGAGCTAAGCGCCAAAAAGCCAGGAACGTTTCTCGTTTGGAGGAGATGGAGGGTATTGGAGCCAAGAGAAGGCAAAAGTTACTTGCTAGATTTGGTGGACTCAAAGGTGTGATCAACGCCACCATTGAGGAATTGCAGCAAGTTGAAGGAATCTCAAAAGCCTTGGCTGAGCAGATATACAAACAGTTGCATTAAACCGCCAAGTAACCCAGAAATTCCTTTATCCTTGCCACATGCCTTTTAATTTACCAATCTTTCTAACCTGGTTAAGAGTTGCCACTATTCCATTGGTTGTTGGTATTTTTTATTTACCAGAGTCATGGTTAACAGTTGCAGAGAAAAATCTATGGGCTACTATCTTCTTTGTTGGCGCAGCGGTTACTGATTGGTTAGATGGTTACCTAGCTCGTAAGTGGGGGCAGGTTTCAGCCTTTGGAGCTTTCTTGGATCCAGTCGCAGACAAGCTAATGGTCGCTGCGGCATTGCTAGTGCTACTTAATTTTGATCGGGTAGAAGCCTGGGTGGCCCTAGTCATCATCGGTCGAGAGATCACTATTTCTGCATTAAGAGAGTGGATGGCACAAATTGGAGCCTCTAAAAGCGTGGCGGTACATTTTGTTGGAAAGCTTAAAACGGCGGCACAACTCATCGCCATCCCATTTTTGCTTTACAACGACACATTATTCAACTTATTTCATACTAGCTATATTGGTAGACCTTTGATTTGGGTTGCCGCAGTTTTGACAGTTTGGTCCATGTTCTACTACTTGCAAAAAGCTTGGCCATTAATTAAGGCTAAAACGGACCTGTAAGCTACAAAAATCAAGTAAATCAACACCTAAAGCATCAGTTTGTAGTAACCTAACGCCAGCAGTACCTCTATAGTGTCAAAGTCTGATAATTTGACATAGGCGAAAAATGTGTTAAAGTATCGGTCTTGTTGTTATGCGGGATTAGCTCAGTTGGTAGAGCGATACCTTGCCAAGGTATAGGTCGAGAGTTCGAGCCTCTTATCCCGCTCCAAATTACGAGGGAAGCTTAA
>JBEEOV010000098.1:0-5705 GCA_041191465.1 Pseudomonadota bacterium | reverse complement strand
TGGCACAACTATGAATAGCGATTAAATGTCGCCCAAGCTTGCGAGCAATTCAGCTTGATGCTCTGCTGACAAAGCACCTAATAGCTCTTGGATATCACCGTCCATCATGGCGTCAATTTTGTACAGTGTGACGTTGATGCGGTGATCTGTAATTCGCCCCTGCGGGAAGTTGTAGGTTCTGATGCGATCACTGCGATCGCCAGAGCCCACTAAGCTCTTACGTGTCTCAGCTTCTTTGTTATGCGCTGCACGACGCTTGGCGTCCATGATGCGCGAGACAAGCACTTTCATGGCTTGCTCTTTATTGCGGTGCTGACTTCTATCGTCTTGACACTCAACCACTGTGCCCGTAGGTATGTGCGTAATACGCACAGCCGAATCCGTTTTATTGATGTGTTGTCCACCTGCACCAGAAGCTCTAAAAGTATCAATACGTAAATCGGCGGGGTTGATTTCAATATCGCTGATTTCATCAGCTTCGGGCATCACTGCCACCGTGCAAGCAGATGTGTGTATGCGTCCCTGAGTTTCAGTTTGTGGCACGCGCTGTACACGATGACCGCCAGATTCAAATTTAAGTTTTGAATAAGCTCCTTGACCAACAATTCGCAAAATTGCTTCTTTGTAACCGCCTAAATCAGACTCTGAGGCACTGACTACTTCCACTTGCCAGCGTTGGCGTTCTGCATAGCGTGTGTACATTCTGAAAAGATCTGCGGCAAAAAGTGCGCTTTCATCGCCACCGGTGCCAGCACGAATTTCCAAAAAGATATTCTTATCGTCGTTAGGATCTTTTGGTAGTAGTAAGCGTTGCAAATCAACCTGCATTTGTTCCATGCGGCTGCGTGCGGATTTAATCTCTTCTTCTGCAAACTCCTTCATCTCAGGATCGCTTTGCATGGCTAATGCCGCTTGCTCATCTGCTTCAGCTTGTAAGTACAGCTGAAATTGTTCGACAACAGGGGATATCTCCGCATGCTCACGATTGAGTTTGCGGTACTGATCCATGTCCTTGGTAATTTCTTCCTGGACTAACAATGAGTTTAGTTCTGCTAGTCGAGCATCTAACTGCTCGAGCTTAGCTTTCATACTTGGTTTCATCTATTTATCGGAGTTATTTGCACGGAACAGGCCGGGCAATATTTTCATGAGGGCTTCGCGTTCTTCGCCCTGTGCGTGTTGTAGTGCATGTAAAGAGCCATGCAAAAATTTATTGGTTAAACCTTGGGCTAAAGCATCTAAAACAACTTGAGGATCTTCACCTTTGGCTAATAATTTGCGTGCACGCTCAAGTTCATATGAGCGTAGATCTTCCCCGCGTTGACGTATGTCTTGTATCAGTGGCACTGTGCCACGAGTTTCAAGCCAGTGCATGAAGTGCGATACGCGTGTTTCGATAATCGCTTCAGCTTGACCTACAGCTGCCTGACGAGAGTCAGCGCCTGCTTGCACGATATCGCTTAAATCATCAACGGTATAAAGATACACATCGTTAAGACGACCTACGGCTGCCTCAATGTCACGCGGTACAGCTAAATCAACCATCACCACTGGGCGATGACGACGAGCTTTGATGGCGGTTTCAACCATCCCTAAACCAATGATCGGTAGGGTGCTGGCTGTACAGGAAACAACGATATCAAAGTCCTGCAGACGTGTTGGCAAATCTGATAAACGTAGTGATTCTGTTACTAGACCTTGTTCTGATAATTGATCAGCTAATTCTTGACCGCGCTCAAGTGTGCGGTTAGCAACTGCCACCAATTTGGGTTTGCGCGCTGCAAAATGCGTGGCGCACAAATTGATCATTTCGCCAGCGCCAATAAACAATACTTTTTGATCGGAAACGCTTTCAAAAATTCTTTCAGATAAACGTACAGCTGCTGCAGCCATAGAAATCGAGTGCGCACCAATTTCGGTGGTGCCACGAACTTCTTTGGCTACCTGAAAAGTTTTTTGAAATAGTTGATTTAAATATGTGCCCAGTGAACCAGCCTCATCAGCGCAACGCACAGCATCTTTAAGTTGACCTAAGATTTGAGTTTCACCGACCACCATTGAATCTAAACCACAGGCAACACGAAACGCATGACGCACTGCGAGTGATTGAGGTAAAACATAAACGTGCGGTAGTAATTCTTCGCTATCAATGCCGCGAGATTTTGCTAGCCACTCAATCGTTGATTTTTTTAGTGCAGATTGCTCTTGAGAGCTTTCATCATTCGCTGCGCAATACAATTCTGTTCTATTGCAGGTCGACAAAATCGTTGCTTCTGGCAAATGTGTTTCAGATACACTGGCCAAATGATCTTTCAGATGATGCAAGGCAGGCTGAATCATCTCAGGTGCAAAAGCTACCTGTTCACGAACCTGAATCGGTGCCGTGTGATGATTAATGCCTAATGTCAAAATCTGCATAATGAAATTATAAGTTTTTCATGGGGTTAGGATGAGTTTTCTAGCATTTTTAGTGTTTGGTGGATTTGTTGGCTTTTTAGCTAGCTACTTGCATCCTAAAAAATCCAGTAAAAAGGCATCTTTATTCAGTCGAATCATGGTGCCAGTTACTCTTGGGGCGATGTCATCAGCAATTACATCAGTCCTGGGGCAAACTTTGGGACTATTCAAATCTGGTCAAGTTTTAGAGTGGCTAAGTGCCATGCTATTTGCGATTTTCTGCGTTTTTTTGTTCAAAATTGGCAAAAAATGATCAAAAAACACCAAAAAATGACAAAAAATTGAAAAACACTAAAAATCTAGAGGATTTACTGAAAAAGGGCTTGAAAGAGCCCTTTTTCAATCAAACCTTAGTTTTTCTTATTTAACTGGATAAAGCAACGCTCTTTAACTGGATCAAGCAACGCTCAATTAAACGTTGAATAAGAAGTTAAGGACGTCACCGTCTTTAACAACATACTCTTTACCTTCAGCGCGCATTTTTCCAGCTTCTTTAGCGCCAGCCTCACCTTTATAGGTGATGAAGTCGTCATAAGAAATAGTTTGCGCACGAATGAAGCCGCGTTCAAAGTCAGTATGAATCACGCCAGCTGCTTGAGGCGCTGTATCACCAATATTGATAGTCCAGGCGCGTACCTCTTTAACACCTGCTGTGAAATAGGTCTGCAATCCTAGCAAGCTAAAGCCTGCTCGAATCACGCGATCTAAGCCCGGTTCATCCATGCCCATATCGCTCAAGAAGGCTTTCTTATCTTCATCATCTAGCTCAGCTATTTCAGCTTCGATAGCTGCGCATACAGCCACCACAGGAGCTTTTTCTTTGGCGGCGTGAGCCTTGACCGCATCTAAGTGTGGATTGTTCTCAAAACCGTCTTCTTTGACGTTGGCAACGTACATCACCGGCTTGGCAGTAATCAGGCAGAAAGGCTTTAGCAAAGCTAAATCTTCATCGCTCAAGCCCATGGCGCGAACAGGTTTAGCCTCATTGAGCTGCGCTTGTACCTTAGCTAATAGTGGGGCTAGGGCATTGGCTTCTTTATCGTTGCCTGATTTAGCTGCTTTTGAGTAGCGAGCATAGGCTTTATCGACAGTACCTAGGTCAGCAAGGGCTAACTCAGTGTCAATCACGCCAATATCTGAAATCGGATCGACTTTGCCAGCCACGTGAATCACGTTGCCATCTTCAAAGCATCTCACCACATGGGTGATGGCATCTGTTTCGCGAATATTGGCCAAGAACTGATTGCCCAAGCCTTCGCCTTTGGATGCGCCTGCCACAAGGCCTGCAATGTCGACAAATTCGACAACAGCAGGAAGAATGCGTTCAGGTTTGACGATTTCAGAGAGCTTTTCTAGCCGTGGGTCAGGAACCTCGACCACGCCCACATTAGGCTCGATTGTGCAAAAAGGATAGTTCTCTGCTGCGATACCAGCTTTGGTAAGCGCATTGAACAGGGTAGATTTGCCGACGTTAGGCAGGCCGACGATGCCACATTTTAAAGACATAGGGCGTTATTATTCCATGTATGAAGACTTATGACCTTATTATCGTTGGAGCAGGCATTGCTGGAAAGGCAACTTCTTTGCGTTTGGCGCAATTAGGTTTGAAAATTTTACACATAGCACCTAGCTTTGATACGGGATTTGTTGGTAACGATAGCCAAGTTTGGGATAGTCGTATTTATGCTCTTTCAGCAAGCACTAAACAACTGCTTGAAAAAATACATGTATGGGATGCCCTAGATTCTGAGCGCATTCAGGTCGTGAGTGATATGCGCATCTATGGCGATAGTGGAGTGGCTGGTGATGAATTACATTTCTCTGCCTACAGCGCCACAGTGCCTCAACTGGCTTGGATTGTTGAATCTGGGCATATTGAAAAAACATTGGACCAGGCATGTAAGTTTCAGGGCTTGATACAGCGAGTCACTGATAAGTTGGTTGATTTCAAATCTGGCAATGAATCTGTCACTGTGACAACGGAGTCTGGTGAAACCTACTCAGCCAAATTACTCTTGGCTGCTGACGGTGCGCGCTCATTGATTCGTGAAAAATTACAAATTGAAACAGCAATCAATGCGTATGAGCAAACGGCGATTGTGGCTAATTTTGAAGTAGAAAAGCATCACCAAGGAACAGCTTGCCAATGGTTCTTGCCAGGCGGAGAAATTTTGGCTTTATTGCCTTTACCGAATAAAAAGCTATCAATGGTTTGGTCAGCTAGAACGGACCATGCTGAGCAACTAAAACAACTCAGCGCAGACGAACTCTGTGCAAAAGTAGCCAAAGCTGCTGGTAGTCAAGTTTTTGAGAAGACTGGGTCTTTAAAAATGCTCACTGCGCAACAAGGTTTTCCGTTGCGACGCATGAGAGCCAAGCGGGTGATTGCCCCTAATGACTACCCAAGAATTATTTTGATTGGTGATGCCGCGCACGTGATGCATCCCTTGGCTGGTCAAGGCTTGAACCTTGGGTTAAGAGATGTTGCTAGCTTGGGCGATATTCTTGAAAGTAGAGAAGCGTTCCGCGAAATTGATAACCCTGTCATACTGCGAAGGTATGAACGGGCTCGCAGTGGCGATACAGACATATTGTTATTTGTAACAGATCAATTGCAAAAATTATTTGCATCAGAAACCAGTCGTTTGAAAGAGTTGCGCAATATTGGAATTCGTTGGTGTAATCGTAGTCATTTTTTAAAGAGACAATTAATTAAAAAGGCTTTATCTTGAACATTAAATTATCAAAACTATCAGTTCTATTTGGATTTTTAGTCGCCTGTCATACAGGCGGTGCCATGGCACAAAGTGCTACAGAGCAAAAAGTGAAAGCTGAAATGCAAAAGCAAATTGGTGAGCGAGACCTGCTCCAGTGGCTGGTTTGTATGAGGTGGCAATTGGTAAAGATGTTATTTATACCGATGCAAGTGCTAGATACTTGATCCAAGGTGAAATCGTCGATCTAAAGTCTGGCACTAACTTAACTGAACAACGCATTAATGAATTGAATCTCATTAAGTGGTCTGATCTACCTTTGGCTGATGCTATTAAAACTGTGAGAGGTGATGGTTCTAGACAGTTGGCTGTTTTTGCTGATCCACACTGTGGATATTGCAAGCGTTTAGAGAAAACATTGGCTGATTTGAATAATGCAACTGTTTATACATTTTTGATTCCGATGCTTTCTGCAGATTCACACACATCATCTAAGAAGATTTGGTGTTCTGCAGACAAATCTAAAGCATGGTC
>JBEEOV010000097.1:0-3769 GCA_041191465.1 Pseudomonadota bacterium | reverse complement strand
TGAAGTCGGTTTAAAGTTTCATGAACACGTTGCTCCCAATTCCAGCCACTCATGGCTTCCAACTGAGACTGAATCTGATCCAAACGATGATGAGAATCATCATTCCACTCAGCAACGCTGAGCTCTTCATACTCTTCCCGCAGAGCCTTTACAACCGCCACCCCTTCAGAAACAGCATGAAATACAGTTTCTTCGGGATCAAAAATCGGCTCCTGGGCAACATACGCCATGCGCAAACCTTGTTGATACTGCAAGGTTCCATCATCAAGCTTCTCTAAACCCGCTAAAATTTTTAAGAGAGATGATTTACCGGTGCCATTACGCCCAATCAAGCCCACTCTTTCACCGGGTTCCAGTGAAAAATTGGTGTTTGCTAGTAGGTCAACGTGGCCAAAAGCCAGTTTTGCGTCATTTAAAACAATTAAAGCCATAATCACATTATCGCGGTTAAATTTAAAAAGAGACCAATCATATGCATGGAGTAGATTTCATTAAAGACTTGGCCGTCATTATGTTGGTTGCCGGCGTTGTCACAGTGATCTTCCATTACCTCAAACAACCGGTAGTTCTTGGTTACATCATTGCGGGCCTTATTATCGGCCCATACACCTCCGCTGTGCCATTTATTTCTGATGAAAAAACTATTCGTACATTAGGAGAGCTCGGCGTAGTGTTTCTGATGTTTGGCTTAGGTCTTGAATTTAGTCTTCGCAAACTAGCAAAAGTTGGTGCCACAGCCTTTGTGGCGGCGACCGCTCAAATCATTGTGTTGATTTGGGTAGGCTATGAAATCGGCCGCTTCTTTAACTGGACACCGATGGATTCGATTTTCTTGGGTGCCATGATGGCCATCTCTTCAACCACCATCACCGTCAAAGCACTTGAAGAGCTTGGTCTTAAGAAAGAGAAGTTTGCCAATTTAATTTATGGCATTTTGATTGTTGAAGATATTTTGGCAATTAGCCTGATTGTGATGCTCACAGGTATTGCCACCACAGGACAACTAGAAGCGATTGATGCAGCCATGACAGTGGGCGAGCTAATCCTTTTTATGACCGTGTCTCTAGCGGTGGGTATTTTATTAGTACCTCGCTTACTTAATTTAGTAGCAAAGTTTCATCGTAAAGAAATGCTGCTAGTCACGGTATTAGGTCTTTGCTTCGGCTTTTGCTTACTTGTCATGAAAATGGAATACAGCGTGGCTCTTGGCGCCTTCTTGGTGGGCGCAATGATGGCAGAGTCACGTCATATACATACGATTGAAAAATTAATTGAGCCCGTGAAAGATATGTTCATTGCGATTTTCTTCGTAACCATCGGCCTCTTGCTAGACCCCAGCGTTATTTGGAAATACGCCTTACCAATTAGCTTAATCAGCTTTGCCGTGATTGTGGGCAAAGTGATCACTTGTAGCATGGGCACATTCATCACCGGTCACGACGGCATCACATCTATGCGCGTTGGCATGGGTAAGGCTCAGATTGGTGAATTTTCATTCATCATCGCTTCACTGGGCTTGGCACTCAACGTAACAAGCGACTTCCTATACCCGATCGTGGTGGCTGTATCAACAATCACCACCTTATTTACGCCCTATTTGATTAAGGGGTCAGACCCCTTTAGTCAATGGATGGGTGCACGCATACCAAGCCCAGTTAAAAATGTATTTGTTCAATACTCAGAATGGATGAGCGAGATTCGCTCAGATAATCAACTACGCAGCGACTTAAGACCATTTGTCAGAAGAATTAGCTTTCATGTATTTGTAAATACTTGTGTGGTGATCGCCCTATTCTTGTCAGCCACCAAGTTATTTACCTTCATTAACGAATATGTAGACACAGGCCATCTAACTTGGTTCACCGAAACCTATCAACAAGCTGCCATGTGGGGCATGAGTCTATTGCTATCTGCTCCGTTCATGTTTGCCATCTACAGAAAACTAGAAGCATTGGGCTTATTGCTCGCTGATGTTCGCAGCAACTCAGGAAATTACTCAGAGAGTGATCGTGCTGCGATTCATCAACTGTTTGCCCAAATGATGCCCATATTGGCAATCATTGCACTTTTATTATTAGTCTCAGCACTGAGCTCTAGCATCTTGCCACCAGTGGGCATGTTATTTATTTTGGCGATATTTATGAGTACGGTGATTTATCTACTTCGCAAGCAGTTAGTCAAAATCCACGCCAAGCTACAAATTGCTCTGACTGAATCATTTAAAGAGAATAGCCAATAAGTAAGCGATAATCTGTCTGTGGAAAAAGTACGCATTTCAAAATTGATGTCAGAGCAAGGTATTTGCTCAAGACGAGAAGCTGATAACTATATTGAGCAAGGCTTGGTATTGGTCGACGGCGAAGTTGTTAGCGAATTAGGCGCTCGCGCTTACCCTCATCAAAAAATTGAACTAAAAAAAGCCGCGATTGCTCAACAAGCACGGCGCTACACGATTATTTTGAACAAGCCAGTTGGATATATCTCTCACTTTGATGAAGATCGAGAGTACCAACCAGCAGCATCCCTGATCACCCCAGAGAATCAATTTGTTCATCAACTGTCTGCCAACCTACCAGGTAAGTTCAATACGCGTGGCTTAGCTCCTGCCGGTCGCCTAGACATTGATTCAAGCGGTCTTTTGGTGTTAACTCAAGATGGTCGCATTGCTAAATTGTTGATTGGCGAAAATAGCCCCATTGAAAAAGAATATCTAGTGCGCGTTGAAGGCAACATTGCCCCAGATGGTTTAAGACTACTGAACCATGGTCTCAAATTAGATGGTGAAGCACTAAAACCTGCCAAGGTGACTTGGCAAAATGCTGAACAGTTACGCTTTGTTTTACGTGAGGGCAAAAAGACAAATTCGTCGCATGTGCGAATTAGTTGGCTTAAAGGTGATTGGCCTTAAACGCATTCGTATTGGACAAATCCCTTTGGGTAACTTACCAGTCGGCCAATGGCGTCATTTAGGACCCAACGAGCGTTTCTAAATAGTTGTTTTGGGGCCAAAACCGTCTGTTTTGGTTCACATCCTGAAATATTCCCAAGTCTCATAAGGGCTTAGCGGGCAAAAAAGTCTGAAAACCCATAAAATACGGGCTATGAAAACACCAGAACTTTTAGCTCCTGCTGGCAGCCTTGCCATGCTCAATACAGCCTTCGACTTTGGCGCGACGGCTGTTTATGCTGGCCAACCCCGTTATTCATTGCGCGTTCGCAATAACGACTTTGGCAATCTAGAAGTATTGCGTGAAGGTATCGATACCGCACACGCTCAAGGTAAGAATTTTTATCTTGTTTCAAACATCTTCCCTCACGGCGCAAAAACTCGCACTTACGTGAAAGATATGGAGCCTGTGATTGCTCTAAAACCAGACGCATTAATCATGTCTGATCCTGGTTTGATCATGTTAGTTCGTGAGAACTGGCCTGATATGCCAATTCATTTGTCAGTGCAAGCGAATACAGTGAACGGTCATGCTGCAAAATTCTGGCGCTCCGTAGGTGTGAGCCGAGTGATTTTGTCACGCGAATTATCTCTAGATGAAATCGAAGCTGTTCGCCAAGATTGCCCAGAAATGGAAATCGAAGTATTTATTCATGGCGCTTTATGTATCGCCTACTCTGGTCGTTGCTTACTATCTGGTTACTTTAATCACCGTGACCCAAATCAAGGTACATGTACTAATTCATGCCGCTGGGATTACAAAGTAGCTCAAGCAACTGAAGATGCTACTGGGGATATTTACCTCCTAGAAGAAGGTAATCG
>JBEEOV010000096.1:0-3007 GCA_041191465.1 Pseudomonadota bacterium | reverse complement strand
ATAATTAATTTGATTAATGGTTTTTTGAATTGGCACATTTAAGATATCGCATTGATCCTGTTGATTTAAATGGTCACCGCTATGGGGTGACCATTTTTATTCCTAAATCATTAACGGCATCACCGTTAAGGTTGCAGCTACCGTCTTGGATACCCGGCAGTTACATGATTCGTGACTTTTCTAAGCACTTAGAGTCATTTGCTGCAAGGCAGGTTAATTCAAAAAACAAACCAATTACTGTTAAAAAGTTAGATAGTCACACTTGGGAAATTGCTACAGGTGGTGATCTAGAGGTGACGTATCAGGTTTATGCATTTGATACATCTGTTAGAACTGCATACCTAGATCAAAGTCGTGGATTTTTTAATGCCACTAGCCTATGTTTGCAAGTTCTTGGTGCCACACACTTACCTTGTGAATTAGAGTTGGCAAGGCCTCAAGAAAAAAATATCAGTTATGACTGGTCGGTAAAAACGACTTTGCCAGCAGGTAAAGTTGATCGTCAAGGTTTTGGTGTTTATAAGGCCGATAATTACGACGCATTAATTGATCACCCTGTGGCGATGGGTCAGTTTCAAGAGATTGAATGGACTTCATATGGAACACCCCATCGCATGGTTATTCAGGGCTTGATTGACCCAGTGGATGGCAAGCAACTTGCCAAAGATTTAAAAGCAATTTGTGATGCACACATTGCTTTCTTTGAACCAGCTAAACCTCGCGCACCATTTAAACAATATTGTTTTATTGTGAATGCCATAGGTGATGGTTATGGTGGCTTGGAGCACCGAGATAGTACAGTTTTATTGTGTAAGCGCGATGATTTGCCGTATCAAGGCCAGAATCTAAAGAAACATTCAGCCTATGAGGATTTCTTGGGTTTATGTAGCCATGAGTATTTTCATTCATGGATGGTTAAACGAATTAAACCTAAAGCATTTGATCCATACACGCTAGATCAAAAGAACCATACGACTCTACTTTGGTTATTCGAGGGCTTTACTAGTTATTACGATGACCTTCAATTATTAAGAAGTGGTCGAATTGATTTTTCTCGTTACTTAAAGCGGATTGAAAAAACTTGGAACATGGTTTTGCGTGGACCTGGGCGCCATAAGCAAAGTTTGTCTGAAAGTTCATTTGATGCTTGGACTAAGTATTACCAAATGGATGAGAACACGCCTAATGCTGTAGTCAGTTACTACGCAAAGGGTTCTTTGCTTGCATTAGCGTTGGATATCAAGATTCGTGAGCATACCAAGCAACAGCAATCCCTTGATGATGTGATGAGACATTTGTGGGAAATGTATCAATTAACAGAAACTGGTATGGCAGAAGATGATTTTGATCGTGCCATAGAGTTTGTGATTGGTCCAAGCTTTGCGGCAACTTGGGTTCAAATAAAATCCGATTATGTTGATGGCGTCAAAGACATACCTTTAGACAGTCTTTTGACATCGGTTGGCGTGAAGGTTAGCTTAAAAGAAACCTTGCCAACAGAGCATGCTGAGACAGCAAAACAGTTGTTGGGTATTAGAACAACTGCACAGCAAGGTTGGATTAAGTTAACGCATGTTTTAGATAGTGGCTTAGCTCAGCAGGCTGGCTTGGCAGCAGGTGATTACATTTCTTCAATTAATAGCGAACGTGTAACGCCTGGCCGTTTAGATCATCTGTTGACTCAATTGGCACAAAAGTTATCTAGAGGTCAAACAGTTAAAGCATTGGCTTATCGCCATGAGCAAGAGTTTGCGGCAACATTTCAAGCAAGGTCTGACCTGACTTCAGGGCAACCTAAGCAGTATTCAATAACTGTTAAGTAATTAATGTCATCTGTTATTTCTATTCAGTCGTATCTTCCGTCTGATTGGGCAACATTAATTGGTGAAGATTTAGCAAGTCATCGCTTTGATCAATTAGAAAATAAACTTAATCAGGTATACGCTGATTTGGGTGAGCATATCGCCCCAGCCCCAGAAAATATTTTTAGAGCTTTAAAAGAAACACCAGTTGATCAAGTCAAAGTTGTGATCTTGGGCCAAGATCCCTATCAAACGCCGGGATTAGCTCAAGGTTTAGCGTTTTCAATACCTAAAGAAATTAAACCAGGGTGGAGAGCTTTTCCCAGTTCATTAAGAAATATCAGTAAGGCCTTAGCTTTGGATGGATATCAACCGCTATTGCATGGTGATCTGAGTGGATGGGCAAAACAAGGTGTTTTATTGCTGAATGCCACTTTGACTGTTCAGTTAGATTTGGCAGGATCTCATGCGCAATTGGGTTGGCAAGATTTGACAGATGCTTTGCTCTACAACTTGGCTAAGAAGCAATCGGTTGTCTGGTTATTATGGGGTGCTCATGCGCAAAAGAAAAAAGCATTAATTGAATTGGCAGAGCAAGAAAGCGGGCAGCGCCAAACTATTTTGACAGCCTCACACCCGTCAGGGTTGAGCGTTTATAAAACTGCCGAACCGTTTATTTATCCAGGCGATGAAAAATCCTGCGGACACTTTAAAAAAGTGAACGATTATTTACTCACTCAAGGCTTGTCGCCAGTTGAGTGGTCTTAATTCTTGGATTAGTTAAATAATTCAGCTAGAGCGACACCAGGATCTGGTTGTCGCATAAAAGCCTCACCTACTAAAAATGCATGCACTTGAGCGGCACGCATTAGTGCGACATCTTCTTTTGTCAGGATGCCGCTTTCAGTGACAACGCGCTTTTCTTTAGGAATATCTTTGAGTAGAGATAGCGCTGTATCTAAGCTAACTTCGAAAGTACGAAGATTGCGATTATTAATGCCAAGTAATGGGGTATTTAGTTTCAAAGCGCGCTCTAGTTCGTAGGCATCATGCACTTCTACTAAAACATCCATGCTTAATTCGTGAGCGATGCTCTCAAAGTCTTTCATTTGTGCATCATCTAATGCGGCCGCAATTAAAAGAATCGCATCAGCCCCCATCGCGCGTGCTTCATAAACTTGATAGGGGTCCACTAAAAAATCTTT
>JBEEOV010000095.1:0-3036 GCA_041191465.1 Pseudomonadota bacterium | reverse complement strand
CTGCTCGAATAGATCTACGAATAACCTCAGGCGACCCCGGATACAAACTCCAATCCCCTTTGTTATTGCATAACCGAATGAGGCTCATGTAGTCGTTCAATACAGGTGGCAAGTCGTCACACTCCCATAATCTCGCTACACCATCTAAATATTCTGATTTTGTATTGGCATAGTCAGAAGCCAATGAATACATACCAGCGCCTGCATGCGTATCGATAACCCAATAAGGCTTATCTTTTTGGTTCATGTACATCAAAATTTGCTGAAGCACGCAATGCTTTAAAACATCGGCATGATTACCTGCATGAAAAGCGTGGCGGTATGCAAGCATTGGTTATGGAGTCCGCTGGAATTTGATTTTGGTCAGAATGACGAAGATGCAATCTTTGGTGCCGCGGGACGGACTCGAACCGTCACACCTTTTGGGCGGGAGATTTTGAGTCTCCTGTGTCTACCAATTTCACCACCGCGGCATGCATGTTTTAAGTACTTTTTAAGCACCAACTGCAGGTAAGACCGCTATTATGCCTCAAGTACCTTAAGAAGTGAAGATGTATCGTCGTACCCCCACCCTGCATCCATAAGCTTTTCTAACTGCTGAGCCACTGTTTGCAAGGCTGGCATGTCCAAATTGGCTGTTTTGGCAGCGTCTTTCACTAAGAAAAAATCCTTTGCATGCAAGCGTGCTTCAATGCCTGCTTTGAAGTCTCTGTGAACCATTTTGGGCCCCATTAAATCCAACATACGGCTACCCGCCATCCCACCAGAAATCGCCTCAAATACCTTTTGCAAATCCGCTCCATTGGCAGCAGCAAAACGCATTGACTCAGCAACACCTTGAATATTGATCACTTGAGCAATCTGATTGCATAACTTAGCGACCTGACCATGCCCAACATCTCCAATATGAGTGATCGCTTTGGCGTAGCTCTTAACAATCTCTTTAACCTTAGCCACATCTGCATCAGTGCCGCCTAACATCATGACCAAAGTACCTTCTGTGGCAGCCTTAACACCACCGCTCACTGGAGCATCAACATAACCTATGTTTTTGCTAGCCATGATGGCAGCAATATTTTTAGTGCCTTGGGGGTCAATCGTGCTGTGATCAATACAAATAGCACCAGGCTTAGCTGTTGTAATGACCGAGTTTTTTCCGGCATGTAAAACTTCAGCAACATCGTGAGTACTCATCACATTAGTAATAATGAAATCCGCTCCATCTGCAACTTCTGCAGGTGATGCACAAGGTATCGCACCAGCATCCACCAAATGCTTGGCTTCGTTTTGATAGACCTCGGGACGTCTCGCGTAGATTTTTAATTGATGCCCCGCCTTTAACAAATAACCAATCATGGGGCGTCCCATATTGCCTAGACCAATGAATGCAATGGTGCTCATGTGAATCCTCTTATTTTTAAATACTTTTTTGTTTTTAAATTTTTTATATGTTGTCGGTTATCGATTGTCAGCTGTACTTTTACCAAGGCAACAAGATGGTTGAACCAGTAGTTTTTCGATCCTCTAAATCACGATGAGCTTGGGCAGCATTTTCTAATTGATACTTTTGATTGATTTCAATCTTAATTTTGCCGCTCAGCACTTTGTCAAATAAGTCAGCAGCCATGGGTTCCAACAAACTTCTGTCATGAGCGTATGTCATCACAGTTGGTCTGGTTAACTTCAAAGAACCTTTACCACCCAAGATACCAACATCAATCGGAGGAACTGAGCCAGAGGCATTGCCATAGGTCACCATCATGCCTCTTGGCATGATGCAATCCAATGACTGCATGAACGTATCTTTACCAATTGAGTCATACACCACATTAACGCCACGACCATTGGTGAGTTCACGCGTGCGTTTTACAAAGTCTTCTTTTTTGTACAAGATGGTGTGATCGCAACCATAAGACTTAGCAAGCTCGGCTTTTTCTTCCGAACCAACCGTACCAATCACGTTGGCACCCAATAACTTTAACCACTGCATCGCGATCAAACCAACGCCACCGGCTGCTGCATGGAATAAGACAGTATCGCCAGGTTTAACTTGGTAGCTGTCTGTTAATAAATATTGCACCGTTAAACCCTGCAACATCATGGCAGCTCCCATCTCAAATGAGATGGCATCAGGCAATTTGACAACAATATCAGCGGGCATCACTCGAATCTGGCTATAAGCTCCCGCAGGCTTACCTGCATAAGCAACTCGATCCCCAGCTTTTAAATGCTTTACTTCAGATCCGACCGATTCAATTACTCCAGATGCTTCCATCCCCAACCAACCTGGTAAAGGTTGTGGATAGACCCCTTTACGGAAATACACATCAATGAAATTGAGGCCAATGGCCTCATGTCGAACTCTAACGTCCTGAGGACCAGGTTCACCCACCTCAATATCCACCCACTTGAGGACCTCTGGACCACCCACTTCCATCATTTTGATGGCTTTACATTGCATTACGCCCATCTTTGTCTCCTGCTTTTATTAGCTGTTTTGTTTAATTTTTTTGGTTTTTTAGGTAATCAAGCCTCAATTTGCCTAAAATTACGTACTTAGCTAAATATATAGCAATTCTTTACTAAAAGTTATCTACGGGAGTATTTATGGCCGGTCATTCCAAATGGGCCAATATCCAGCATCGCAAAGGTCGACAAGACGAAAAGCGGGGCAAGATCTGGACGAAATTAATTCGAGAAATCACAGTAGCTGCCAAAATGGGTGGCGGAGATATTGCTACTAACCCACGCCTACGTTTAGCGATTGATAAAGCTAAAGACTCCAATATGCCTAACGACAACGTGCAAAGAGCGATTCAGCGCGGCACAGGCTCACTAGAAGGCGTTAACTACGAAGAGATTCGTTACGAAGGCTATGGCCTAAATGGTGCTGCCGTGATTGTTGATGCACTGACAGACAACCGTACTCGCACTGTTGCTGAAGTAAGACACGCTTTTACAAAGCATGGTGGCAATTTGGGTACAGATGGTTCTGTGGCATTTTTATTCAAACACTGTGGTCGCATGTTCTTTGCA
>JBEEOV010000094.1:0-3047 GCA_041191465.1 Pseudomonadota bacterium | reverse complement strand
AATCATTAAAACTGGCATCGAGCTATGCGTCGACTTTTCGCAAACGGTTTCTTGTTATCAGGCAAATTCAGAAGGTTTGGCTTGTGGGCAATGTGAGTCATGCCGTTTGCGTCGGGAAGGATTTAAAGCCGCAGGAATCTCTGATTCAACCCATTACGCCAAATAAAAAACCCGGTCTAGACCGGGTTTTTAATGCTGCAGAGTAACTCTACAGTGGTAATTACTTAAGAGCGGCAAATACGCTTGTTGTAATCGCTTCAACAGAGCCAGTGCCTTCTACCTTGCGGTATGCAGGGGCTGGAACTTTAGCCGCTGGATCGCCGTTTTTAGACCAGCTTGAGTAGTACTCTACTAGTGGACGTGTTTGAGCGTCATACACATCTAAGCGTTTCTTAACTGTTTCTTCTTTGTCGTCTTCACGCTGAATCAAGTCTTCACCTGTTTCATCGTCTTTACCAGCCACTTTAGGTGGGTTAAACGTCACGTGATAAGTGCGACCAGATGCAACGTGTACACGACGACCGCTCATGCGATCAATGATTGCGCTAAATGGCACGTCGATTTCTAAAACGTAATCAATCGGCACACCTGCGTCTTTCATTGCTTGAGCTTGAGGAATGGTGCGTGGGAAACCGTCGAATAAATAACCTTTGGCGCAATCAGCTTGAGTCAAGCGATCTTTTACCAAGCCGATGATGATTTCATCAGAAACCAAGCCGCCAGAATCCATCACTTTTTTAGCTTCAATACCTAATGGTGTGCCTGCTTTTACAGCAGCGCGCAACATATCGCCTGTAGAAATTTGTGGAATGCCAAATTTCTCACAAATAAATTTAGCCTGCGTTCCTTTACCGGCACCTGGTGCGCCTAACAGGATCAATCGCATGGTTAACTCCCTTTTTCTTGTTTGTAGGTATTGGTTAAATTGAAAAAAGACAAGAGTAGATTGTTTTTTTGACAAAACACTGACTCATGCCTTTATTTGGTAATTTTCCCATTATTTGGCCTGAAAGCCAATTTTTGAGCCTCAGGATTTCCCTAGATTAGGGTAATTTTTGGCATTTTTTTGCTGATTTAGGCTTTTTGTGCAAAAACCTGACGCACGCGCTCTAGGTCTTCGGCTGTATCAACGCCTGGAGGTGGTGCTGATTCAGTGATAAGTACCTGAATAGTGTAGCCGTACCACATGGCTCTTAATTGCTCTAAAGACTCAGCTTCCTCAATCGGGGCGGGAGCTAGTTTGGAAAATTCTTTCAAGAAGCTGGCCTTATAGGCATACATGCCAATGTGGCGATAGCATTCGGCTTGAAATTTATCTGCATCTCTTGTGTATGGAATCGGAGCTCTAGAAAAATATAGTGCTCGATGATTCTTATCCATCGCTACTTTCACAGCATTGGGATTATTGACTTCAGCAGCATCGTGGATTTTTAGTGCGGCAGTCGCAATGTGTGCGTGCGGATGCTCTGCCAAAGTTTGTGCGACTTGTGTAATTAATTCAGGAGGGATGAGTGGCTCATCACCCTGCACATTCACCACAATCTCATCATCGCCAAGATTTAACTTGCTAGCGACTTCACTTAAGCGATCTGTTCCTGTTGGATGATCTTTGCTAGTCAACATCACATCTAAGCCATGTGCTTTACAAGCATCAAAAATACTTTGATCATCAACCGCCACTACCACGCGTGATGCGCCAGATTGCAAAGCACGTTCAGCTACACGCACCACCATAGGTTTACCGCCAATATCAGCTAACGGTTTATTAGGTAAGCGCGTTGATGCCAGACGCGCTGGAATCACTGCAATAAATGGGGTGCTTGATTTCATCAGGTGGAGATCTTGAAGAGACGACAGTCTTATTTCTCGTTGATGTTGCGAGCTTCAGCAACCAACATCACTGGAATACCATCACGAATCGGAAATGCTAATTGATCGGCTTTGCAAATTAACTCATTCTGTTCAACATCATGATGCAATGGTGATTTGCAAATAGGGCAGACCAAAATATCTAGTAAACGTTTATCCATGATTGTTTGATGTATTGATTAAGGGCGTTTCAGAATATCTACCATTTGGTTGACAAAGTCACCCGGTAAATCAACTGTCACAGGTAATACCCAAATACGCTCATCATCCTTGTAATCGTTGAGTTGAGAGCATTTTACGGCATCCTTCTCGGTGATGAGTATCACTTTTTCAGACTTATCTTTAAAAGGGTTAACAGAAAAGTCATAGTGATCAGGCAGAGGTAGTTCGCCAAACTTTAATCCAGCATCTTTGAGCAACTGAAAAAACTTTTTCGGGTTACCCAAACCCGCTGCCGCCAGCAATTGTTGGTTGGCAGGCATGCTAGCGTCTAGTAAGTCATTGATTGCCAAGAGTGGCATTTGATGACTAGGTTGTTTGAGTTGGTAAATATTGCCAATTTTGATATCTAAATCAAAGCAAGGTGCATCTTGGAAATAAGGTCCAGCAGATTCTTTTAGACCTAAATTAAAAGTGAAGTCACGCGGGCGATCTGGACTCTCTCTGAGAGGTCCAGCTGGCAATAAAAACTGATTACCTTCACCTCTGGCATCACGTATGACTAATTCAATATCATGACCGCCTTCTCTGGCGGGCCAACGCTTAAGACTGTAATGTTGCAAACCATCATCGCTAATAACCACATTGATGTGTGGATATCGTTTAAGTAGTTCTTGCCCTGCGACGATACGCTGTGGGTGAATAAAAATAGGTATGTTTAAGTCTTGAAGTTGTGACGCCATGTAACAAGGTTCGTCGCCGCAAATATTTGGTAAGGATGAGGCTGTTACTTCTCTAGGTTCTTGATTCGAGCCTTTGTAACCTCTAGAAATAATCCCTGGATGAAACCCTTGAGCCTTCAGTACTTTTGCAATTGCTAACACTGTGGGTGTTTTGCCTGTACCGCCAACTCGAATATTGCCAACAATCACAACGGGCACGGGAAGGGCGCTACTTTTGATGAGGCCTATATCGTATAAAGATCTTCTAATCGAGCTGACTGTTCCAAACAGTTTTGA
>JBEEOV010000093.1:0-3179 GCA_041191465.1 Pseudomonadota bacterium | reverse complement strand
TTAACCACCACATCAGTAGGCGCCATCACTGCAAGTGATGGATCATGGAACCAACGCAAAAACTTATAAGTAACAGCTAGTGGAATGCCTGCTCTAGCTTTGACATACTCAGGGAATCTTGTGTGATAAGCGGTTGTGAATGGCAATCGATTCTTGATGGCGTATGCTCTTGCGGCAATGCCTAATGGGCCTTCCGTTGCAATATGAATGGCATCGGGAGCAAACGACTCCATTTTTTGACGAACTTTTTTACCTGGAAAAAGTGATAAAGAAATATCTGGATAAGTAGGGCAGGGAATTGTTTTAAATTCCAATGGGGTGATCATATCTATTGAATGCCCCATTTTTTTTAGTTCATGCATGGTTTGTTTAAGAGTTCTCACAACACCATTAACTTGTGGTTCCCATGCGTCTGTGACAATCATGATCTTCATCATGCAATCTCCGTTAATTGAGCAACTTCTGGTTGAGGAGTGAATGAAACCTTGGCGGGTTCATCTTCAAGAATTTTTGGCCAGTGAACAATCTTCAGTTCACCAGACATGGTTTCAACTAATGCTGTTAGGCTTTCCACCCAATCGCCATCATTGCAATAGAGCAGACCATCAATCATGCGTATCTCTGCTTTGTGGATATGTCCGCACACGACGCCGTCACATCCTCTGATACGCGCTTCTCTGGCCATGATCATTTCAAAGTCGGCAATGAAGCTCACTGCATTTTTGACAGAGTGTTTGAGGTACTGAGAGAGGGACCAGTAGTTCAAGCCCATGCGTGCGCGGATCTTGTTGAACCAGCCGTTGACCCACAAAATAAATGTATAGAGGGTGTCACCTACGTAAGCCAACCACTTGGCATACTGCATCACGCTATCAAATAAGTCGCCATGCGTGATCCACAGGCGTTTACCGTCAGCGGTGATGTGGATGACTTCATCTTCGATACGGATGTCACCAAAGCTCATGCCAAAAAATTGGCGTGCCATTTCGTCATGATTGCCAGGCACATATATAACCTCTGCGCCTTTACGTGCTTTACGCAGTAGTTTTTGCACCACATCGTTATGGGCTTGTGGCCAGAACCAACGCTTCTTTAGTTGCCAGCCATCAATGATGTCGCCTACTAAATAAAACTTATCTGCGTCGTTATGCTTTAAAAAATCTAGGAGATATTTGGCTTGGCAGCCTGATGTGCCTAAATGGACGTCTGAGATCCAAATTGCTCTGTAATGATTCATGAGTAGTCATTTGGCATGACTTATTTGAAACTAAGATGACAGATCAATGTCATATTTATGACATAGTCATATGAGATGCTATAACCATGAAAGTATTTCTATTAATAGGGCATATTTTGAGCGCTTGTATCCAGTGCTCAATATTCCCTTTTTTACCCTATTCACCAAAATCAAAACTCATTCAGATTTGGTCTAGAACTTTATTACGTATCTTCAATATACGCTTAACGATTCATGGCAATCGTGAGTTATTGAATGATCGGCAATCAGCTTTGGTTGTTTCAAACCATATCTCATGGATTGATATCCATGTCATTAATACAGTATCACCGGTGATATTCGTGGCTAAATCAGATGTGGCCAAGTGGCCAATATTTGGTTGGATTGCTCAACAAATCGGCACCATCTTTATCGTTAGAGAAAAAATATCAGATATCAAAAGAGTGTTGAATCTGATGGTGCAATATTTGCAGAGCCATAAAAAGGTTTGTATTTTTCCTGAGGGAACTTCAACTGACGGAAAATCAGTCTTGCCCTTTAGATCAAATCTGTTGCAAGCGGCAATCAATTCTCAGGCGAGGGTTATACCGATTTGTATTACCTACAAAGAGGGGGGTAGGTGTTCAGATGTGACAGCGTTTATTGGTGATATGGGCTTGATAGATTCGATCAAAAAAATGCTTAAGTCATCCGACATGGAAGTGCATGTACATATCTTGGAGCCCCTGAGTGATATACATTCTCGTCAAGAGTTAGCAGATCGCGCACATCAACTAATTCTAGAAGTTACAGAAATGCATCATTAAATCTATCAGTGAATAGCGCATCTTTTGATACTTCGCCACGATCTCAGATTATGATGAATGTATGAGAAAAATAATTGCCGCCATTTCTTTGCTGCTAAGCCAATTTACTTGGGCTGATGGTGACTTTGATCGCTTTAATGTTCAGGCAAAAGTAATACGCCAAGATGACACCTTTTTATTTGCGGCTAGCTACCAAACACCTCTGACAGCATGCCAAGCATATCGTTATTTAACTGATTATGAAGCCGCTAAAAAGGTGCCGGGTGTGACAGAGTCCAAGCCAACCCGTATATCAAGTAACAAGGTATTGGTTGAGCGATCTGCAGAAGAAAAAATCTTATTCTTTACAGTGAAGCTGCACACCTTGATTGAATATACCGAGCATCCGATTAAGGGCACAGAATTTACTCAAATCAAGGGTGACTCTAAAAGGTTTTCAGGTAAGTGGTTTGTGGAACCTAACACGCTTGGTAGCGTGATTAGGTACGAGGGGGTGTTGGAGCCAGATTCTCACTTGCCGATGTTTGTGATTAAGTACTTTATTGAAAATAGCCTAGAAGATCGTTTTAAGATCATGGCGAAGTTATCTGCCGAGCGTAAAACTATCGAGGTTGCCTGCAACTAAAGCCTTATAAATAAAGGCTCTAAGTCACAAGGCAGCCTAGAATTTGCTAAAAAAGACCTCGGTGGGTTACAATATTGGTCTTAGTCGGAGTGTGGCGCAGTCTGGTAGCGCACCTGGTTTGGGACCAGGGGGTCCAAGGTTCGAATCCTTGTACTCCGACCACTTTCTAGCCTTTCTGGCAATTAAAAAAATCCAATTCAAAAACTGCCCATTTCCTTTAGTGCTACTACTTAAAAATTCTGTTTGGTCATACTTTTGTAATAAAAAATAGTTAGATTAATTTGATAAATATCAATTTTGTCCAATTATTGATATAGACATAGGGCTTATACCCATGGCTTCTGTCCAATATATTTATTAGAATCATCGCAATTTTTAAAAGTATCAATTTTCATCAGTTATTTGTTGGCGTCACATGTCATTTTCAGAAGATTCACAGATCGATTTTTCCGGCTTCAATTCGCAAGAGCTCATTGAGTTGAGTTACGTCAGTAAGGCGACCAGTGATGTG
>JBEEOV010000092.1:0-3258 GCA_041191465.1 Pseudomonadota bacterium | reverse complement strand
AACCCAAGCGTAAATCTCTCAAGATCTCAACCCGCTCGACCGTATCGATATCTGAATGCAAATAGCGTACTTTGATTCCGTTATCAGACATAAACTCAGTCAATTGCTCTGACATGCGCTTAGTCAATGTGGTGATTAATACGCGCTCCCCTACTTTGATACGTGCATGTATCTCAGATAGGACATCATCAACTTGAGTGCTAGCTGGTCGTACATGAATCACAGGATCCACAAGACCCGTTGGACGAACCACCTGCTCAACAACTTTATCCGCATGCTCATCTTCATAAGTAGCAGGTGTTGCAGAAACAAAAATAACCTGGCGCATTTTCGTTTCAAATTCTTCAAATTTAAGCGGCCTGTTATCCATCGCAGATGGCAAACGGAAACCATACTCGACCAAAGTTGATTTGCGTGCCCTATCCCCGTTATACATGCCATTTAATTGACCAATTAACACGTGACTCTCATCCAAGAACATCAAGGCATCTGGTGGTAAATAATCAACCAAGGTAGGCGGAGCTTCACCTGGCTTAGCCCCTGATAAATGTCTTGAATAATTCTCGATGCCTTTACAAAATCCTAGCTCTGAGAGCATCTCAATATCAAAGCGTGTTCTTTGCTCTAAGCGTTGCGCTTCAACCAATTTGCCTTCTTTGATGTAAAAATCCAAACGCTCACGCAGTTCAGCCTTAATTGTCTCTATGGCTCTTAAAACCGTCTCTCTAGGAGTGACATAATGAGAGCCAGGATAGATCGTAAAGCGTGGGATACGCTGACGTATACGACCCGTCAGAGGATCAAAGAACTGCAAGCTATCGACCGTGTCATCAAATAAATCAATGCGCACCGCTAACTCATTATGCTCAGCAGGGAACACATCAATCGTATCCCCCCTGACCCTGAAGGTACCACGAGAAAAATCAACGTCATTACGCTCATACTGCATGGCAATCAAACGACTCACCACATCTCGTTGACTTAGCTTGTCACCCTGCCTGACAGTTAAAACCATCTGGTGATAATCGCCAGGATTACCAATACCGTAAATGGCAGAAACAGTAGAAACAATGATCGTATCGCGTCGCTCCAACAAACTCTTAGTCGCTGATAAACGCATTTGTTCGATATGTTCATTGATAGAAGAATCTTTCTCAATGAATAAATCTCGAGTTGGCACATAGGCTTCTGGCTGATAGTAATCGTAATAACTCACGAAATACTCAACAGCGTTTTGCGGAAAGAACTCTCTAAATTCACTATACAGCTGTGCGGCTAGAGTTTTATTCGGGGCAAAAATAATGGCTGGTCTACCAAGACGCGCAATCGTATTTGCCATGGTGTATGTCTTACCGGACCCAGTAACACCCAGTAAAGTTTGGTAGATCAAACCATCTTCGACACCTTCCACAAGTTGTGCGATTGCCTCAGGTTGGTCACCTGCTGGCGGAAATGGTTGATGCAAGAGAAATGGTGACCCCGGAAATTGAATCACGTTTTCAGCGGAATCAGAACTCTGCAAATCTAATTTTTTTACTGGCTTTTTTGGCATCTCGGCTATCATTCTAGGCTTGCTTGAACTTTCTAACATATTTCATACTATGAGCCTCTTTTCAAACGTTGAACTTGCCCCACGCGATCCTATCCTGGGTCTTAATGAAGCCTACAATGCTGACAGCCGTACAACCAAGGTAAACCTTGGGGTTGGCGTCTATTTCACTGATGACGGAAAGATTCCATTATTGCGTGCAGTACAAGCTGCTGAAAAGCAAATGATGGAAAAATCTGCGGCTCGTGGCTATCTTGCAATTGAAGGTATTGCTGCTTATAACCAAGGCGTCCAAAATCTCCTATTTGGCAAAGATTCTGCCATTTTGACGGCTGGTCGCGTAGTAACAGCCCAAGCTGTTGGTGGTACTGGTGCCCTAAAAATCGGTGCCGACTTCCTAAAACGCTTGGTTCCTAATGCTACTGTTGCTATTAGCGATCCTAGCTGGGAGAACCATCGTGGCATTTTTGAAAGTGCTGGTTTCCCAGTTCAGAATTACACCTACTATGACCCTGAGACTCGTGGCGTTAACTTCGCTGGCATGGTCAAGTCTTTAGAGGCTTTACCTGCTAAGTCTGTGGTTCTTCTTCACGCATGCTGCCACAACCCTACTGGCGCTGATTTGACAACTGCACAATGGCAACAAGTTGCTGCACTTTGCAAAGCTAAAGACCTCATTCCATTTTTAGATATGGCGTATCAAGGCTTTGCCGATAGCATCGATGAAGATGGCGCTGCTGTCCGTTTATTTGCTGATGCTGGTCTTTGCTTCTTTGTATCTAGCTCATTCTCTAAATCATTCTCCTTGTATGGCGAGCGTGTGGGTGCTCTGTCTATTGTGACTGAGAGCAAAGATGAATCTACTCGTGTGATGTCCCAATTAAAGAGAGTGATTCGTACCAATTACTCAAATCCTGCGATTCATGGTGGTACTGTTGTTGCAACGGTACTTAATGACCCAGAACTACGCGCGATGTGGGAGCAAGAACTAGCTGAAATGCGTGATCGCATCAAATTGATGCGTAATACTTTGGTATCTAAATTGGCTGAAGCTGGTGCAAAACGTGATTTTGGCTTCGTTAATGATCAAAGAGGCATGTTCTCCTACTCTGGCTTAACTGCAGATCAAGTAGAGCGCCTAAGAGCTGAATTTGGCATTTACGCTGTTTCTACAGGCCGAATCTGTGTAGCAGCCCTCAATAGCAAGAATATTGATGGTGTTGCCAAGGCAGTGGCTTCTGTACTTTAACTCATTAAAATCAATGTCTTAGACAACATTTTGGTGCTTCATGCGCCAAAATGTTGCATTGCACAAATTGATATTTTTGAGGATAATCAATCCTAGTGTAAAAAGTGCCAAATAGCACACGCGTTCAAAAAAGCAATGATTGAACCTTTTTTAGATTTCGGGAGATTAGTGAATGCTGTATCAATATCAAGAATTTCAAAAAGCCCTACTTCAACCAGTTAGTTCATGGGCAAGAGCTGCTTCAGAAGCGTTTATTAACGCTTCGAATCCCGCATCCAAGGTTCCAGGATCAGATCGCTTAGCTGCTAGCTATGAACTGCTTTACCGCCTAGGAAAAGACTACAAGAAACCTGAGTTTGGAATTCGCTCTGTGCAAGCGCATGGTCGTGAAGTAGCGATTCATGAAAGAACAATTGTTGCTAAACCGTTTTGCAATCTGATTCGCTTCAAGCGCTTCTCT
>JBEEOV010000091.1:0-6042 GCA_041191465.1 Pseudomonadota bacterium | reverse complement strand
GAGCAGCATTGCGCTCACTAGCAGCGACAGGACCTGTGTGATCTAACAATTGACCTAATTCATCAACCGCATTACAAACGTCAGCGCGAAGCATGTTCTCGCCAAAGAATTGATGGAACATTTGTCCTACGGGGCTTTTCAAGAAAGCCACGCCACCTGAGTGACCCGGGCAATGCCAGGAGTAAGAACCATCAGACGCATAGTGCGTCAATGCTTTAAAGAATGGTGGCGCCAATGAGTCTAGATAAACTTTTGCTTCACGAATGATGTGACGTGCCACAAACTCTGGCGTATCTTCGTTCATGTGAATGAAGCCATGCAACTCACGTAAAACATCATTAGGAATATGTCGTGAAGTTCTAGTCTCACCATATAAGAAGATTGGAATCTCTTCATTGCGTTTACGCACTTCAACCACAAATGCGCGCAAACCTTCTAGAGCTACATCAATCTCTTCTGCTGAACCAGCACCAAACTCTTCATCATCAATCGAAAGAATGAAACAAGAGGCACGAGCCGCCTGTTGGGCAAAAGAAGTTAAGTCGCCATAACTGGTCAAACCCAATACTTCCATACCCTCTGTTTCAATGGCTTCAGCCAGGGCGCGCGCACCCGAACCTGAGATGTTCTCAGTACGGAAATCCTCGTCAATAATGACTACTGGAAAACGAAATTTCATGGTGACTCCCTGCCTAGCTAAACCTCGTTATTTTGAGGGTCTTTTTCTTAAAAACGTGACTATATATATAAATACAAGATTTCGCTGAATTTATTTCATGAAATGTTGCGCTAAACGAACTAATTTAATGATTCAATAAGGCATCAGAATGAAAATCCATCAAAAAAGCACCTATTTAGGTGCTTTAGGTACTTCTGATACTAGATAAGGTTTCTAGTGATTTTGGGACCTTTTTTAGGTTTTTGGCAGTGTCACGCCAACTTGACCTTGATATTTGCCACCGCGATCTTTATAAGAAGTCTCACAGATCTCATCACTTTCAAAGAATAAGACCTGAGCACAGCCCTCACCGGCATAGATTTTTGCTGGCAATGGTGTGGTGTTTGAAAACTCCAAAGTCACATAACCTTCCCACTCTGGCTCAAAAGGCGTCACATTCACAATGATGCCGCAACGAGCATAAGTACTCTTACCCAAACAAACCGTTAAAACACTTCTTGGAATCTTGAAGTATTCAACCGTTCTAGCCAAGGCAAAAGAGTTCGGTGGGATGATGCACACATCTCCCTTGAAGTCGACAAAAGATTTGTCGTCAAAATTCTTAGGGTCAACAATCGTGCTATTAATATTAGTAAAAATCTTGAACTCGTCTGCACAACGAATGTCATAGCCATAACTTGATGTGCCATAACTAACGATTTTTTGTCCATCAGCAGACTGGCGCACTTGGCCAGGCTCAAATGGAGAAATCATGTCGTGCTCTTCGCACATGCGGCGGATCCAGCGGTCAGATTTAATAGTCATAACTTGTATTTTGACATATCTAATGTATTGATTGAGTTTTTTTAAACTACTCGCAAATAGGCTTGATTAATTGGTTTCGCAGCCAAGTTACCGATCACCTTAGCATCCGCAAAACCCTCTTCATTAAATATTTTTAACACTTGATCTAGCACTAGCGGATCACATGCCACCAACAAACCACCACTGGTTTGGGGATCGGTCAAAATAGCTTGATCAACCGAAGTCAAACTCTTTGATAGCTCAACATCTGATTCATAACTTGCCCAGTTACGATTAGATGCACCCGTGATAAAGCCTTGCTGCGCTAAATCTTTGACCCCTGGTAATATTTTTAAGTCAGGGTAATTGATATGCCCTTGAACATTGGACCCTTTGCAAATTTCCAATGCGTGGCCAAGCAAACCAAATCCTGTGACATCAGTCATCGCATGTACACCAGCAATCGCTGACAACCTTTTTCCAGGAGTATTGAGCTTGGTGGTATTCGCAATCATTTGCTCGTAGCCACTTGGATCTAATTTTTCTTTTTTAAGGGCTGCTGAATAAATACCTACACCCAAAGGTTTACCTAAGACCAAAACATCGCCCGCTTTAGCTGTGGCATTTTTCTTAAGGTTCTTAGGATCAATAATCCCAATTACCGCCAAGCCATAGATTGGCTCAACCGAGTCAATTGAATGCCCCCCCGCCACAGGGATACCTGCATTGGCACAAACCTCACGACCACCATCCAATATTTCTGCAATATCTTCGTGCGGTAATACGTTGATGGGCATACCAACAATCGCTAAAGCCATCAACGGTGTTCCGCCCATTGCATAGATATCCGAAATTGCATTGGTTGCTGCAATTTGTCCAAAGTGCCTTGGGTTATCAACAATTGGCATAAAAAAATCAGTCGTGGCAATCAATGCTTGATGCTCATTGATTTTATATACAGCAGCATCATCTGCTGTCTCAGTGCCCACTAATAATTCTGATGGAACCGCAAATGGAATAGCCGTTTTTAATAAGTTGGCTAAAACTCCTGGAGCAATCTTGCAACCACAACCACCGCCATGAGACAGAGATGTTAAACGTGGTTTTTCTTGTTGATTTGCTACAGACATATGATTCCTAAAAAGTTAATACTGTCGTGTTATCTTGAGTGGCGCGATCTAACATCGTGACCATGCCAATAATTTCTACAACACCATCAATCAAATCACCAAGCTGCAAATTTCTGTCACGCATCGCTGCACTACATGGGTAGAACTTAACACCGGTACGCATAGCATCATCAATAAAATCAGATAGAGGTCGATTCATTGGGGGAACAACCTGGTGCCTGCTTTCATTATTTTTGATAAACATTTCTACGTTTCTACCAATAATATGCACCTCAACATGCATATCAAGGGCAGCTGCTGTGGATGCCACCAGAAATGGTGTCACAGCCACGCCCGGTTCTACCGCTGCAGTTTGCCAAAGCTGAATGATTAAACGTTTCAACCAAACCCCATTGATTATTTTTATTAAAAAAGTAGCCGCTCAATTGATTATCAATTGAGCTCCATTTTAGCCTTTGGAGAATCTATGGATAGTGACTTTAAGTCTGGATTGCTCTTAACTCATCTATCGTATTGATATTGGCGAAGGATTTCACATCATCAAATACAACGTGAGCCGTCTTCATGGACTTAAACCATTGGTCAATTTTTCGTCCACCACCAGTCAAAAAAGGGGTGAGTGAAGAGATTGGCCATCCTCTACGGTGGCGGCGTACACTAAATCTAAATCCTGAATGATTAATGCTTGAGAAAGCTGATCAACCAAGTCCAAAGGGAATTTAGGTGAATCACAAGGAACCGTCACCAGGTAGGGGTGCTCACAATTTTCCAGCCCTGCCTGAAAGCCCGCCAATGGGCCTGCAAAATCACCAATAACATCAGGAATCACCGCCACACCCAGAGATTCATACGCAGCCAAATTACGATTGGCATTCACTTTAACGACATCTACCTGTGGCTCTAAACGCAATATAGTGTGCATCACCATAGGGGCACCTTTAAAAGGTTGTAGACCTTTATCTGTACCCCCCATTCTTCTCCCCTGTCCACCAGATAAAACCAAACCAGAAATCAAATCACGCGGTATGGACATCAGCAGCCTTTCCAACAAAACGATTAACACCACTATAAATAAGATAGTGCTGACCACTGCAGCGACCAAATAAGGTTAGATTTAACTTATTTGCCATTTCAAGACCCATTGCTGTCACTCCGGATCTCGATAATAAAAAAGGAATGCCCATCTGAGCACCCTTGATGACCATTTCTGATGTTAATCTGCCAGTTGTGTAGAAAATTAAGTTGTCACCAGGTTGATCTTCTAACCACATCAAACCCGCAATTGAATCAACAGCATTATGTCGACCCACATCTTCAACAAAATGTAATAACTCAGCATGGTCGCCATGGTTTTTGAAAACCGCACAAGCATGCACTGACCCTGCCTGTTTATAGATAGACGGTTTAGTTCTAATGTGATCCACAATCTCATAGACGGCTAGCTGGTTAATTCTGGCGGTCTCAGAAAGATGTATCTTGTCTATATCGTCTAACAAACCGCCAAAGACTGTACCTTGACCACATCCGGTTGTCACCACTCTACGACTGGTCTTTTCTTCAACATTCACAGTATTGCACTTTGTTTTTACTGCAGCAGACTCAGTCTCCCAGTCAACTTGAATACTCTCAATCACATCCACTGAAGAAACCAAGCGCTGGTTACGCAAATAGCCTAATACCAATGCCTCAGGAGCGCCACCCATAGTCATAAGAGTGACCAACTCTTTTTTATCCAGGTAAATTGTTAAGGGTCGCTCACCAGGTATATGTCCAATTTTTTTACGACCCTGCTCATCCATGACTTCTACTTCATGGATTAATGGAGCTACTGCGTTAGTTAATTTAACCAATGGATGCGCTTAAAAAGAAAATGTAGCTAAGCTGGCTTAGCTACATATTTATCTCATACTAATAATAATTAATTAGTAGCAGGCGGGACAAATGGCCCTGGGTTAGTACATGCCCCAGGCGCTGCTGTACCTGCCTTCTTATATTTATTCGCAACCTCATTTTGTGCCAAACACAACTTGTAAGCCCCTACCTTATCACCATGAGCTGTCTTAGCTTTAGCCAAATCAGCTGCAGCAGCCTGCTCAGGAGTTGGTGTTGGCAACTTTGCCATCACAAAACCAGAAGTTAATAAAGTAACGAGTAATAGTGATATTTTTTTCATATCTGTCTCTTCCTTAGCTTTAGGTTTTTATAGTTTTCCAGACTTAACATCGTTGTACCAAAGTTCATGATGCTCCTTACCCCAAGCCTCATCAACATAACCTGTCTTCATACCTTGCAGAGCACCTTCCATGCCGATAGAACCAACATAGATATGGCCCATTGCCATCACTGTCATTAATATTGCTGCAACACCATGAATAATGTTGGCAAGCTGCATAGTGCCACGCCAGTACTCCATGTTAGGCACAATCATATCCAAGACCCAGCCAGATCCAGATACAACCATACCTAGAATAGTCACACCAGCCCAGAACCAAATCTTTTCACCAGCATTGAATCTGTGCGACGGTATGTGCTTACCAGATAGCAAGCCTCCGAAAGTAGCAAGCCAATAAAGATCATCTTTACTTGGCAAATTATCTTTAACAAAGATAACGAAAAATAAAAGTATGCTTGCTGTGAACAATGGTCCGGTGAAGTTATGAATATTTTTCATAACCAATAAAAGAGCACCGTACGCTGTGCCACCCATGATTGGCAACAAGAAATGTTTACCAAACAAGATCAACAAGCCAGTGATTGCCAATGCGATAAAGCTAAAAGCCATTAACCAATGTGAGAATCGCTCCAAGCCACTAAAACGCTTCATCAAACGACCAGTCATCGGCTCGTGAAGCTTAATTTTTCCCTTTACAACAAAGACTGTCAAAATCAATCCCGCCATGATCACAATCAACCAACCACCCCAGACAGTGATAACACCGTTACGGATCAAGCGCCATTGCTGACCAGACTTTTGAATTAAAACGCCGGCCTCTTTATTAGGAATGCTGACGTAGTGAGCTTGATCTGAGTTAGCGCTCTTCCAAATAGGTTGATTATTCGCTGGTTGATTTTCAGCTTTTTCACGTTGCGCCTGAACATCTTTATTGACCTCCAAGATATTCACAGATTCAACTTGAGCTTTTGCAACAGGGGCTGCGCCCTGTGCAAAAGCAAATGAAGCAGCGAAGGAAAGAACCAAGCTTGCGAGTAAGTTTTTTATTGTAATTCTCATACTGTCTCCTAAATTACTCGAGTAACTTACTTAGCTTTAACGTAATCGTCTTGACCTTGACTGCGAGTCTTTAGTTGCTTTTCCCAACTAACCTGATCACCCGAAGTCCAACCCTTTTCAACATATTTGTTGTCAGCAGCAACATAAGCTTTTTCATCGCCTTTTTTTGCTGCAACCACAGTTTGAGGCACTTCAGAACATGCCCCAAGTGTGAATGT
>JBEEOV010000090.1:0-3287 GCA_041191465.1 Pseudomonadota bacterium | reverse complement strand
TGGATGAGCCTACTGCTACTTGGTTGCACGGTGCGATCAATAAGCCAATCGTGGACAACTACTGGCAAACAGAAACTGGTTGGCCAATGCTTGCGTTGCAACGTGGCATCGAAGTAATGCCTCATAAGTTTGGTTCTCCAGGTGTGCCTGTTTATGGTTACAACATGAAATTGTTGGATGACTCAACAGGTGCTGAGTTGGGCGCTGACCAAAAAGGTGTGGTGGCTATTGAAGGCCCATTGCCTCCAGGATGTATGCAAACAGTTTGGGGTGATGACGAGCGTTTTGTTAAAACTTATTGGCAAACAGTGCCAGGCAAAATGGTTTACTCAACATTTGACTGGGGTATTAAAGATAAAGATGGTTACTTCTTCATCTTGGGTCGTACCGATGACGTGATCAACGTGGCCGGTCACCGCTTAGGTACTCGTGAGATTGAAGAGAGTATCTCTAGTCATCCAAACGTGGCTGAAGTAGCAGTGGTTGGTATCGAGGATAAGCTCAAGGGTCAGGTTGCGATTGGTTTTGCAATTGCTAAAGATGCTAACAACACTGCCACTCTTGAAGCTGAGATTTTAAAAACAGTCGATTCTCAATTGGGTGCGGTTGCTAGACCAGCTCGTGTTTATATCGTGTCAGCTTTGCCAAAGACTCGCTCTGGCAAGATCGTGCGTCGTGCGCTACAAGCTGTGGCAGAAGGTCGCGACCCAGGTGATTTGAGCACTTTGGATGATCAAAGCGTATTGGCACAAATTAAAACTTTGTTTGGTGCCTAATCTAAGCTGGATATCTATCTAGTTAAAACTCGGTAAGTACTTGAATAAAGGGAGATTTTTCTCCCTTTATTCATTTGTAATTTAGGGTTATTACCAAGGTAAAGCCCTCGGTAAGGTATAATTCGTTGGTTAAATTATTAGATACTTGCCCTAGCGCTTAAAGACACATATACCTCCCGAAAATTCTCAGACCGGAGGTGTCTTTTCCGGATGAGGGATGTGTCGGATGGCAGCAGGGCTTTGGAGAATACCTTTGCTGCCACTAATTCCTTCTTTACCCCCAGCAGTTTTGGCACTAGCCGATGGAACCATTTTTTCTGGTTACAGCATCGGTGCAGTTGGTCAATCAGCCGGTGAGGTTGTTTTCAATACGGCTTTAACTGGATACCAAGAGATCCTCACTGACCCAAGTTATACCCGTCAATTAGTTACTTTGACATATCCCCACATCGGTAATGTGGGCGTGAATGATCAAGATTGCGAATCAACAAAAATATATGCGGCTGGCTTGATCATTAAAGACTTGTCTTTGATTGCATCAAATTTCCGCTCTGAAAAAACGCTCACAGATTATCTAACTGGTGAAAACGTGGTTGGTATCGCTGGTATTGATACGCGTAAGTTGACTCGAATTTTGCGTGACAAGGGTGCTCAACCAGGCGCGATTGTGGCCGGTAAAGTTGGTGAGACGATTCAAGCTTTGACTGAGAAAGCGCTGGCTGCTGCCAAAGGTTTCCCAGGTATGGCAGGTTTAGATTTGGCTCAAGTTGTGACAACCCCAACTGCTTATGAGTGGACTGAGGGTGAGTGGGGTTTGAATGCGGTTAATGGCAAGCCTGGCTTTAAGAAATTAGAGAAGCCTTTAAAGCATGTAGTGGCGTATGACTTTGGTGTAAAGCGCAATATTTTGCGCATGCTCACTGAGCGTGGTTGCAAAATCACTGTGGTGCCAGCGAAGACTCCTGCTGCAGATGTATTGGCGATGAAGCCAGATGGTGTGTTCTTATCAAATGGCCCTGGAGATCCTGAGCCATGTGATTACGCAATTGCTGCCGCAAAAACTTTTATTGATAAAGGTATTCCAACATTTGGTATCTGTTTAGGTCACCAGATCATGGGTTTGGCGTCAGGTGCTAAAACTCTCAAAATGAAATTCGGTCATCATGGCGCTAACCACCCAGTTAAAGACTTGGATGATGGTCGCGTTGTGATTACTTCACAAAACCATGGTTTTGCCGTGGATGCAGCAACATTGCCAGCGAATGTAAGGCCGACACATGTGTCTTTATTTGATGGTTCATTACAAGGTTTGGCTTGGACTGATAAGCCAGC
This sequence comes from Pseudomonadota bacterium, assembly GCA_041191465.1. Classification (GTDB taxonomy): domain Bacteria; phylum Pseudomonadota; class Gammaproteobacteria; order Burkholderiales; family Burkholderiaceae; genus Polynucleobacter. The sequence goes on along the minus strand of JBEEOV010000090.1, from coordinate 1,179 downwards.
TTTTTGTTTCCAAGGTCACCCAGAAGCTTCACCAGGTCCGCATGACATTGCCTACCTGTTTGATCGCTTTATTAAATTGATGTGAGATTGACGAATGCCTAAGCGTACCGACATAAAAAGTATTTTAATTATTGGCGCAGGTCCTATCGTCATTGGACAGGCTTGCGAATTTGACTACTCTGGTGCACAAGCTTGTAAAGCTTTGCGCTCAGAAGGTTACAAAGTTATTTTGGTGAATAGTAATCCTGCAACCATCATGACTGACCCTGAAATGGCAGATGTGACATACATCGAACCAATCACATGGGAAGTTGTAGAGCGAATCATTGCCAAAGAAAAACCAGATGCAATTTTGCCAACCATGGGCGGTCAAACTGCTTTGAATTGCGCTTTAGATTTGCATAGAAATGGTGTTTTGAAGAAATACGGTTGCGAGCTAATTGGTGCATCACCAGAAGCGATTGATAAAGCGGAAGATCGCCAGAAGTTCAAAGAGGCGATGACCAAAATTGGTTTAGGTTCTGCTAAGTCTGGGATTGCTCATTCTTTGGAAGAGGCTCATGCAGTTCAACAGCAAATTGCTACGGAAACTGGTGGCGCAGGCTATCCAGTGATTATTCGCCCATCATTCACGATGGGTGGATCAGGTGGTGGTATTGCTTATAACCGTGAAGAATTTGAAGAGATTTGTAAGCGTGGTCTAGATCTTTCTCCAACACGTGAGCTCTTAATTGAAGAGTCTTTGTTGGGTTGGAAAGAGTATGAGATGGAAGTGGTGCGTGACCGTAAGGACAATTGCATCATCGTTTGCTCGATTGAAAACTTAGACCCAATGGGTGTGCACACTGGTGATTCGATCACGGTGGCTCCTGCGCAAACATTGACTGATCGTGAGTATCAAATTTTGCGTAATGCTTCCTTAGCAGTATTGCGCGAGATTGGTGTTGATACTGGTGGTTCAAACGTTCAGTTCTCAATCAATCCTGTGGATGGTCGCATGATTGTGATTGAGATGAATCCACGCGTATCTCGCTCATCTGCTTTGGCATCTAAAGCAACTGGTTTCCCAATTGCGAAAATCGCTGCTAAGTTGGCAGTTGGTTTCACATTGGATGAATTACAAAACGATATTACTGGCGGTAAAACACCTGCATCGTTTGAGCCATCTATTGACTACGT
>JBEEOV010000089.1:0-6096 GCA_041191465.1 Pseudomonadota bacterium | reverse complement strand
ACTGGTTTTAAATCACTTGCAATCGGTAATGGAGAATTGACTGACATATTTACGAAATTTCTATTTAGTTAAGCTGACCATGACACTGCTTGTACTTCTTGCCACTTCCGCAAGGGCATGGATCATTACGACCAACCTTTGGACCAGATTGCATTGGCTGTTGTGTTGCCACTGGCTGACCAGCCTCCTGAGATTCATCGGTATCTGCAGAACTAGCATCTGCATGCTGATACTGAACACCCTTCACATCCGCCAAATCTTCCTGAATTGATTCTGAGGCTTGCTCTAACTCTGCAGCAGTCTGGATCTTCACAACCATGATGGTGCGCGTCACATCCAACTTCACGCTGTCCAATAAACGGGCAAATAATTCAAATGCTTCACGACGGTACTCTTGCTTAGGATCTTTTTGAGCATATCCACGCAAATGAATACCTTGGCGCAAATGATCTAAAGCTGCTAAGTGCTCTCTCCAATGTGTATCCAAGCTATATAAAGTGACAGAACGTTCAAAGTTAGCAAAAGATTCTCTACCAACCATGGCAACTTTGCCGTCATAAGAGTTTTTAGCAGCCTCTAATACCTTAACAAGCAACTCATCGGTCTCAATTGACTCTGCAGCATCAATCGCAGATTGCAGATCAACACTGACGCCCCACTCACTTGCTAATACCTGAGTTAAGCCAGCAACATCCCACTGCTCAACAACTGAGCCTTCTGGAATATATTCATGGAATAAATCTGCGAAATAAGACTCTCGCAAGTTAGCGATCAACTCACCAACGTCTTTAGATTCCAATACTTCATTACGCAATCTATAAACTTCTTTACGCTGGTCATTAGCCACATCATCGTATTGCAATAATTGCTTACGAATATCAAAGTTTCTTGCCTCAACTTTACGTTGCGCAGATTCGATTGAGCGCGTGACCATACCCGCTTCAATTGGCTCACCCTCAGGCATACGTAAACGATCCATGATCGCTTTTAATCTTTCGCCTGCAAAGATACGCAATAGCGCATCGTCCAATGACAAATAGAAACGTGATGAACCAGGGTCGCCCTGACGACCAGAACGACCTCTTAATTGATTATCAACACGGCGACTCTCGTGGCGCTCTGTTCCGATGATATGCAAACCACCAGCTGCCACTACATGATCATGCAACCCTTGCCATTCATCATGTAACTTTTGAACACGTGACTTTTTATCTGCCTCAGCAATTGCTGCATCCGCTTCAATCAATGCTGCTTGCTTCTCAACATTGCCACCCAAAACAATATCGGTACCACGACCCGCCATATTGGTTGCAATGGTGATCATCTTTGGTCGACCAGCTTGAGCAATAATTTCAGCTTCTCTCGCATGCTGCTTGGCATTGAGCACTTGATGTGGCAACTTTGCTTTATCTAACAAAGATGAAATTAATTCAGAGTTCTCGATGGATGTTGTACCAACCAATACCGGCTGGCCACGCTCATAACAATCTTGAATATCTTTAATAACTGCGTTGTAACGCTCCATCGATGAGCGATAGATCTGATCTTGTTTATCAATACGCGCATTGATGCGATTAGGAGGAACAATGACTGTCTCAAGACCGTAAATCTCTTGGAACTCATACGCCTCAGTATCTGCCGTACCAGTCATACCAGCTAGCTTGCCGTACATGCGGAAGTAATTCTGGAATGTGATGGTCGCTAGTGTGCGGTTCTCATGCTGAATCGCTACACCTTCTTTCGCCTCAACAGCCTGATGCAAACCATCAGACCAACGACGACCTTGCATCAAGCGACCAGTAAACTCGTCAACGATGATGACTTCACCGTTTTGCACAACATAGTGCTGATCTTTATTAAACAATGTATGAGCACGCAAAGCTGCATACACGTGATGCATCAATGTAATATTTTGTGGTGCGTAGAGTGACTCACCCTCTTTGATCAAACCTAGTTTAGTTAAGGCTTGCTCAGCTTTCTCATGACCCGTTTCAGTCAAAAAGACTTGGTGACTCTTCTCATCAACGATGTAGTCACCTGGAGTAATAATGCCTGTGCCATCTGCTTTCTCTTCACCAATTTGACGAGTCAAATACTGTGGCAAAGCATTCATAGTCACATACACGTCGGTATGGTCTTCAGCTTGGCCAGAAATAATTAATGGTGTACGAGCTTCGTCAATCAAGATCGAGTCGACTTCGTCAACAATCGCATAAGCTAAACCACGTTGCACACGCTGATCCAAATCTTGGACCATGTTGTCACGCAAATAGTCAAAACCAAATTCGTTATTAGTACCGTAAGTAATATCAGAACCATAAGCTTTTTGTTTAGCTTCATGATCCATTTGAGATAAGTTAATACCTACAGTTAAACCCAAGAAGTTATATAACTTGGCCATCCACTCAGCATCACGCTGTGCCAAGTAATCATTGACTGTGACAACATGCACACCACGACCAGCCAGGGCATTTAAATATACTGGCAAGGTAGCTGTGAGCGTTTTACCTTCGCCCGTGCGCATTTCTGCAATTTTTCCTTGGTGTAGAGCTAAACCACCAATCATCTGCACATCAAAGTGACGCATACCCATCACACGCTTACTTGCTTCACGAACAACAGCAAATGCTTCGGGCAAAATGTCATCTAAAGTCTGGCCAGTAGCTAATTTAGACTTGAATTCAGTAGTTTTAGCTTGCAATGCAGCATCGTCAAGCAAGGTCATACCCTGCTCTAGACTATTAATCTGAGCGACAATGCGCTGCTGCCAAATATTTTCTTAAGAAGACCAGTAACCATGACTTTTGCGAGGAAATTTAAGCCTCAAAGTTTAGCACCCGGAAGGGGTTCTGCGAATGCTCGCGAGGCATTAGATTGCATTGAAGAAAATAGCCCACTAGGCCAGATCCTTCAAAAAGCCGAAAATAGCCTTCATTTACAGCAGGCTTTAAGGCTTAGCCTCAATAAGAATGGGCTTGAGAAGGCGGTAGACCTAGTCAAGATAGGTGGCTTTTCAGAAAGTACTGGGGAATTAAAGATTTATACCAACCACTCTGCGGTAGCAGCCCGTTTACAGCAAAAGTTGCCATCGATCCTATTAAACCTTCAAGAACAAGGTTGGGCAGTGCAATTTTTGACCATTAAACAGTCTCCTAAAGAACTATCAATAGATTCTGCAAAGACCACCCATTCCACAGAAAAACCCCCTGTTTTCACTGAAACTGCTCAAAAATCATGGGCAACACTGCTAGATCAACTAGATGGCGACTCACCACTGAAGACTGCAGTCAAAAACCTTCTTCGCCGAAGAAAGTGAAATTAATACTGTATTTGAGTGTTTTTAACGAAAGTTAAGCAAAGTTAATTAATCTTCACTAAGCCTAGGCAAAAAGCGGCCTACCAGTTTGTATGTACGCTTTAGGCGCATCCACTTCACTAAAAGTGCGAATCTCATATGAACTAGGATCTGCAAACATGGCGCGCAAAAGAGCATTGTTCATGGCATGACCAGATTTTTCTGCAATATAAGCGCCAACGATTGGATGACCGGCTAAATATAAATCGCCAATAGCATCCAAAATCTTATGGCGCACGAATTCATCGTCATAACGTAATTCTTCGTTATTTAAGATTCGATGCTCATCAAGAACAATCGCATTATCTAGACTACCGCCACGAGCTAAACCCATTTCGCGCAAAGCTTCTACTTCATGAGCAAAGCCAAAAGTTCTTGCGCGACCAATCTCACGAGCATATGTGCTATCTGCAAAGTCAATCACATGTCTTTGCCCAGTTTTATCAACAGCAGGATGTTTAAAGTCAATCGTGAAATCCAACTTGTACCCATCAAATGGTTCAAGTCTTGCCAACTTGCCAGCATCTTTTACTTCAATTGGCTTTTTAATCACAATGAATTGACGAGGAGCCTCTTGCTCTTGCAAGCCAGCTGACTCAATCAAAAATAAGAATGACGCAGCACTGCCATCCATGATGGGCACTTCTTCACAATCTAATTCAATAATAAGATTGTCAATGCCTAGGCCAGCGCAGCCTGATAGCAAATGCTCAACAGTAGAAACTCTCGTATCGCCATTTTGCAAAACTGTTGCCAAACGTGTATCAGTAACACCATGAGCATCAGCCTTGATGCCTGGTGAGTTAGGAATATCAACTCTATGAAAGATGATTCCCGTATCCACAGGAGCAGGAATTAATTTCAACGTCACCTTGCGGCCAGTATGCAAACCGATGCCTACTGTTTTAACAGGTGCCGCAATGGTGCGTTGTTTTAACATCATATTGATAAATTAATAATTAGAGTGCCTTTAATGCAGATGCTGCATCACTCACTTCAAACTTACCAGGTCCCTCAACAGCCAAATGCTTAACAACACCGTTATCAACAATCATCAAATAACGTTGTGAACGGATACCTAAACCGCGAGCTGTTAAATCTAATTCCAAACCTAACTTTTTCGTAAGCTCACCAGAGCCGTCAGCCATCATACGAACTTTGCCATTGACCTTTTGGTCTTTACCCCATGCACCCATCACAAAGGCGTCATTCACAGATAAACACCAAATCTCATCAACGCCTTTTGCTTTGATCGCATCATACTGAGCAACATAACCAGGCACATGTTGTGCAGAGCATGTTGGCGTAAAAGCACCCGGTAAACCAAAAATAACAATTTTCTTACCGGCAGTTAATTTACTTACTTCAAAAGCATTAGGGCCTACAGAGCAGCCCTCAGTAGCAACTTCTAAAAACTCATGAATCGTTGCGTTTGGTAGTTGTTGTCCTACAGCAATCATTTTTTGTCTCCATCAAAAATTAAGGCTATTTATTAATAGCAATTATTGGCATTTATATTTGCCAGAATACCGATGGTATCGCATGCGTCGTCATTTCGCAGGAGGCGCGTTACCACCGGCATCTGTATGCCTTTGTTTTATATAGATTTTCTAAATTACTATCTATTCTTAGTCAGCTTGCTTGCGCAAAAAAGCTGGAATATCGTAGTAATCGGCACCCTTATCCATCATTGCTTGTGCTTCTGGTGAGCTATTCGCACCCAAACGTGGTTCAGCTGATTCACGATTGCTGCGAAAAACCTTAGGCACATCATACTTAGCATAATCAGAAGCAGAGCTTGCTGGCATTGTTGGAGCCGGAGCTGCCGCAGTATTAGCCATTGCCATTGAAGCAGTAGCACTTTGCGGAGCAAATGAACTCAAGTCAGCCATAGTTGGCGCTGCATCATAAGTACCTGTTGCTTGTGTATTGCGCCAAATTACTTCTGGCTGTTTCTCTTTACGCTTGCCGCCATTCAAACCAGTAGCAACCACTGTTACACGCAATGCATCACCCAAGCTTTCGTCATAAACAGTACCAAAAATAACAGTAGCGTCATCAGCAGCATAACCACGGATAGCACCCATTACTTCACGAGTTTCTGACAACTTGAGAGAACGACTTGCAGTGATATTCACCAACACACCACGCGCACCAGATAGATCAACACCTTCTAACAATGGTGATGCAACTGCAGCTTCAGCAGCTAAACGAGCACGATCCATACCAGATACAGTTGCAGTACCCATCATGGCTTTACCTTGCTCACTCATCACTGTCTTAACGTCTTCAAAGTCAACGTTGATCAAGCCTTGCTCATTGATGATTTCTGCAATACCTGCAACCGCGTTATGCAATACATCATCTGCACAACCAAAGGCCTTATCCATCTCAGCATCTTCACCCATCACTTCGAATAGTTTCTCATTGAGAACCACAATCAATGAATCAACATAGTTCTCTAACTCATGAGCACCAGCTTCAGCAACTTTAGCGCGCTTAGCACCTTCAAAATCAAATGGCTTGCTAATCACACCAACAGTCAAGATGCCCATTTCTTTTGCTACTTGAGCAACGATTGGACCAGCACCTGTACCTGTACCACCACCCATACCTGCAGTGATAAATACCATGTGAGCACCTTGTAGCGCATCAGCAATACGAGCTTTTGCTTCCACAGCAGAAGATGCACCCACTTCAGGCTTAGCACCAGCACCAAGACCAGTGGCACCCAACTGAAT
>JBEEOV010000088.1:0-3340 GCA_041191465.1 Pseudomonadota bacterium | reverse complement strand
TCAGCAATTTGGATGTGATCTATGAATGGCATGAGTTCCTCAATCTCTAAAATATCTTCACCCATCCGATGTAAGTGGTATGCATCGTATTGCAAATAAAGATTTGAAGACTTGACAGCCATGATGGTTTCAATGGCATGGTTAGAGCTTGCTAAAAAGAAGCCAGGGATATCAAAAGTATTAATTGGCTCTATAAGTAACTTGATGTTTTCTTTTTTGAGTTCTTCTGCGGCATAAGTCAAATTAGATACCAAAGTAGCTTGCGCCAACGCTGGTGATAGTCCTGCTGGCAAGATGCCAACAATACAGTTAACTCGTGGCACATTAAGAGCTTTGGCATATTTAATCGCCAAAGGTACGCCAGCCCTGAACTCATCAACACGATTGGGATCACAGGCGATGCCTCGCTCGCCATTAGCCCAATCTCCTGCTGGAAGGTTATGTAGCACCATCGGTAAATTGAAATTCGCCATGGTTTGCTGGATATTTTCCAAGCTGGTTTGCGCATACCACTCATACGGAAACTGACATTCCACCGCTTCGAAACCATCCTCTTTAGCCGCTCTAAAACGGTCTAAAAAAGGTAAATCGGTGTAAAGCAAAGAAAGGTTGGCGGCAAAACGTGGCATGAATAATGACTCGAAATTCAATAAAGTGATTTAATTATGGCATGCGCATCTTATCCATCTCCACCGGCAAAATAGCCCCCCTCTTCGGAATCGATCATCCAGACCACAAAGTGGTTAACTCGGGCATTAAAAAAGACGTGGTGAGCTCTTTAGAGCAACCTAATAGCGTTGTCATCAGAAAAGTCGGCATTGATGGCGATGAACAGGCTGACTTCAGCGTTCATGGTGGCCTTGAAAAGGCGATTTATGCCTACCCAGCAGAGCACTACGATTTCTGGAATGAATTACTAGCTAGAGAAACTAAGAGGACTGTTCCAATTGGCCATGGTTTTGTTGGCGAAAATTTAACCGTAGAGGGATTCACAGAATCCGATGTCTGGGTGGGTGATATTTGGCAAATTGGTGAAGTTGAACTAGAAGTGGTGAAACTTCGCGAACCTTGCTTTAAATTCAATGCCCGCATGGGATACAAAGGTTCTGCAAAGGCGATGATTCAATCAAGACGCTCAGGTTGGTACCTAAAAGTTCACCAAGGTGGCTCTATGAAAGCGGGAGATCACATCATAGTCACCCCAGGCAGACGCGAAACCAATATTGATATGCAAAATGCATTCTTATTACGCAAAGAACAACAAAAGGATTTGTTCTAAGTAGCCCGTTTGTTAGTGCACCGCAATAACAATTTCTACTTTAGGGTTATTTGCGAATTAGCAATAAATTTCATTTGAGAGTAGATTGTCAGAAATCGTTTCGAGGAGACAACTCATGAAAAAATGGTTAATTGCGATTAGTCTTGTTGGCACCTCTAGCCTTGCTTTTGCTCATGGCTGCCCCGGTGAAATGAAAAAAATTGACACTGCTTTATTAGCCACCCAGCTAAGCCCGCAAAATATGTCAAAAGTAAAAGACTTGCGTGCCAAAGGTGAAGAGTTTCATAAAGCAGGTAAGCACACAGAGTCTATGACTGCTTTGGCAGAAGCCAAGAAAATTATGGGCATTCAGTAAAGATTGTGTAACTCCCTAGTCACGCAAGTGACGTTCAACTGGTGGCAGCATTAGCTGCTACCAGTTTTTTTATATCATCTAGTTTTGAAATATCACCGTTTAGCGCGAAAGCATTCATGAAATTCAAAGTTCTATTTATCTGTATGGGGAATATTTGTCGCAGCCCTACTGCACATGGTGTATTTCGACAGTACGTCAAGGATGCTGGCTTATCACACATCATTGACGTCGACTCAGCTGGTACCCATGCCTATCATGTGGGCGAGGAACCAGATGCAAGATCTCAATCACATGCTATCAAAAGAGGCTATGACCTCTCAGATCTTCAGGCACGTCAAGTATGCGATAAAGATTTCAATGATTACGACTTGTTGCTAGTCATGGATTGGGACAACTATGCCCTGACAGAAAAGATGTCCCCTGATAATAAGAAGCACAAAATTCGACGTTTAACTGAATTTTGCAAAACCATGGAAGCTGCGGTTGTACCAGATCCCTACTACAAGGGTGCAGAAGGGTTTGAAGAGGTATTGGATCTAGTAGAGGATGCCTGCGATGGCTTACTTGAACACATCAAGGCAAGAATATCTACATAGTCAGAATTTTCTGACAACAAAATAAGTATTTGCTGATATTCATCAGCATTGATTTAAGGCAAGCTCTTGTTTTTACCGAGTTAACTCAATTGAAAGCAAATCATGCCTACTCGTTTCGAATCATTAGACCCCATCGATGCAACAGAATTAAGCAGTCGTCAGGGGCGGCTTATCTTCAATACAGATGATCACCATGTCTTCACACTCACTTGCCACCAGTCGCCTGATAAGGCTGTGGTGAAAGATTGCGGTATTGGTAGCAATCAATACAAAAGCAAACCCATGAAGATGATTGATATGAAATATCTAGATATCAATAAAAAAGAGAACGATCTGAAGTCCGCTCTGTTTGAAGATTTATACAGAAAGATCTCCATGGATCAACTAAGTGACCCACAGAGCCTGTCTGAAAAAACACAACTGCCATTGAAAGAAACACTAGCCATTTACAAGGGCGATCTAAAAAAGTTGAGTACTTATATGTTGCTGCATGCCCTCACTCAATTTGGTTATGACATCAATATTTGTATGCGTCCAAGAGAAGCGTATACCCCAGGCTCTATCTATTTTGAATAGTTATTAACGTCTTAGTAGGGTCTGCCTGTAAGCCCAACGGCGCATCCAGGTAGCCAAACCACCACCAATTAACATACCAAACGCCATTGGGTTGTCCAATAAAAAATACCAAATCCCTTGCCCAGACTCCAATCCAGTCTGAATAGTTTCTGCCATCTCACCCAACTCTTCAGAGTTGACCAACTTATCCACCAGCAATGCACAAACCTCTTGACTCATACATCACCTCACAACCTGCCTATCAAAATTAAAGTGGCTAACCTACCTAGACCTTTGGCTGCACCATAAATTAATTTGGTTACTGGTCGCGCGCCACGAACAATCGTTTTACCAAGAGATGGTCGTGACTTTTTACCCACGCCAAGGCCCACCGATCTTTTAATCAGGCGCTTAGCACCCAGTTTAGAGATTGACTGCCCTCTTGTTGATGATGTTTTCTTAACAAATTGATTCAAAATTAACTCCATGCATGTCCTCCGTAAAAGTAACCATGATGAATGTAAATTGAAGAGCTTGGAGCTGATTATTGGGTCA
>JBEEOV010000087.1:0-3534 GCA_041191465.1 Pseudomonadota bacterium | reverse complement strand
GGCAGTATTGACAGCATCTTGACCCAACATTGCATCAACCACGAAGAGTGTTTCGATCGGATTGAGTAGCTGATGCAAAGATTGAATTTCTTGCATCATTGCTTCATCAATGCCTAGTCGACCAGCCGTATCGACAATCAATACATCGTGGTAGTGACGTTTCGCCCAATCTAGGGCATCTCTAGCGATATCTATTGGTTGCTCTGTTTCTGTACTTGGAAAAAATTCTGCGCCAGCTTGCTCGGTCACCATCTTTAACTGCGCAATCGCAGCAGGGCGGTACACGTCACAAGACACAGTAAGCACTTTTTTCTTTTGTGTATCTTTAAGCCATTTAGCTAACTTACCTGCAGAAGTTGTTTTACCCGCACCTTGTAGACCGGCCATCAAAATAATGGCAGGAGGCTGAGCAGCTAAATTAAGTTTTCCGGCGGCAGGGTCACCCATGATGGCGGTGAGTTCTTTTTGAACTACACCAACCAATGCTTGGCCAGGGCTTAAACTGCCAATAACTTCTTCACCAAGTGCTTTTTCTTTAATTTTGGTGATAAGTTCTTTGACAACAGGCAAAGCAACGTCGGCTTCTAATAAAGCTAAACGTACTTCGCGTAGCATTTCTGCTGTGTTTTCTTCGGTCAGCCTGGCTTGGCCGCGCATGGTTTTAACCACACGACTTAAACGGTCTGTTAGATTTTGGAACATATGAGCATTAAACTGTAGATATGAATATTTTAGGTCACCCCAGCCTCGCATGGTTACCCAGCATCTTATATTTCTTGTTTTTTTGGCAAGAAATTAGGGTTTATTCTCTAAAACCTGAGCAGAATCAAGGCTCTCCACTGGTATCTAACCAATCTCAGTGGCTTTTATTGCCGGTGATTTTGCTGCATGGCTTGATTCTGCATGAATCTATTTTTACTTCTCAGGGATTTATTTTTGGTTTTGCTCAAGCGTTGTCGATGATGGCTTGGATCGGTGTGACATTTTTCTGGTTTGAGAGTTGGTATTTACCGATGAAGGGCTTGCGCGCTATTGTTTTATTGGCAGCAAGCGTTTGCGCTGTCTTGCCAGTGTTGTTTGCTGGCTACTTATTGTCTGAAAGAGCGGTGCATGATCCTTGGTTTAGAGCACACTTTATTGTTGCGAATATTGCCTACGGCTTATTGAGTTTGGCTGCCTTGCATGCAATCTTGATGCATTGGCAAGATCGTCATCTACATATGCCAACTCATGACAAGACCAACAGCTTCTTTGCAAGATGGGGCAATCGTTTGCCGCCATTGATGACCATGGAAAGTATTTTGTTCAGAATTTTGTCGGTTGGATTTATTTTATTAACACTCACCGTTTTTTCTGGTTTGTTCTTTAGTCAAACCTTGTTTGGTCGAGCCTTATTTTGGGATCACAAAACAGTTTTTGGTATTTTGTCTTGGGTCATGTTTGCTGGATTGCTGATTGCTCGTTGGCGGATTGGTTTGCGAGGTCTTACAGCTGTGCGCTGGGTTCTAGGTTCATTTGTTGTATTACTTTTAGCTTATGTGGGTAGTCGTTTCGTTTTGGAAGTGCTGATTCAGCGATGAAATGGTTGTTATTCACCCTGATTCTGACGGGTCTCATCATTTGGTGGCGTTATGCTCAACTTGAACAAAACAAGCGATCGAGTGCGCAACCAGCACCAAAGAAGCGTAGCCAAGCTAAGTCTTCCTCAACGCCGACACCGACTATGCAGCAATGCCCACACTGTGGCTTAAGATTTCCTCAAGGTGAAGGTGCTGGCACATATTGCTCTAAAGAACATCGCGCAGCGATTGATCCAAAAGGTTGGTGGGGTGAGGCAGAGTGGGTTAAGTCACCTAATTATGATGATCGCCCACAAGGTGTGCCAGTTGAATTAGTGTTGATTCATCACATCAGCTTGCCGCCTGGACAGTTTGGCGGTAATTACATTGCCGAATTTTTTCAAAACAAGTTAGATCCCAAGGCTCACCCTTACTTTGCAGAAATTGCTGACCGCCAAGTGTCTAGCCATTTTTTAATTAAGCGTGATGGTCAAGTGCAGCAATTTGTCTCAACCTTGCATCGTGCATGGCATGCGGGGGCGTCAAATTTCTTTGGTCGCGAGCGTTGCAATGATTTTTCGATTGGTATTGAATTAGAAGGAACGGATGATTTACCTTTTCAGCCAGCCCAGTACCAATCTTTAAAAGATTTGGTACAAGTTTTAAGAAAAACATATCCAATCGCGGCTTACGCTGGGCACAGTGATGTGGCCCCGGGAAGAAAAACGGATCCAGGAATTCATTTTGATTGGCAGCGTTTTTCGTCTTTAGCTGATATTCCAGAAAGACAACTTCCCTACGGTCTAAAAAATAGATCTTAATGCCTCAACCAGTATCTATTAGGCTGCTAGGTTAGCAAGCACTAACACACTATTTATCATCAATTTTTATCCCCAAAATAGTGCTAAAAATACCAAAAATTTGGCTCAATACTAGGGATTCCGATAGGTATTTTTATTAAAAAAACGCTTATCAAATGTCATATAAATATCCTATACTTAGTACCGTTGTCGCTAGTAAAACACTAAATGTAGTGTTCTAAACGGCGAATAGCCATTGAAAAACCCCAAAAAGAACAGTTTTTTTGCCTAATTAATACATATATATAGATATAGGAGTCCGAATGACCTACGTAGACCCACAAGTTACTGGCCAAACAACAAGCCCATTTGCTGGCCAATCAGCTGGTCAAGTTAGTCAAACCCCATCTCAAGGATTTACTGCTGGTGGTGTTGGTGGTGCACAAGCAACACAATTATCTGATTACAAAATTATTCGTCGTAATGGTTCAGTGGTGGCATTTGAGCCATCAAAAATTGCGATCGCTGTAACAAAAGCATTTTTAGCAGTTAACGGTGGCCAAGGTGCAGCTTCAGCACGTGTGCGTGAACAAGTTGAGCAATTAACTCAAGTGGTGGTGCGTGCTTTATTGCGTAGCCGACCAAATGGCGGCACATTCCACATTGAAGACATTCAAGACCAAGTTGAATTGGCTTTGATGCGTAGTGGTGAGCACAATGTGGCTCGTGCTTATGTTCTTTATCGTGAAAAGCGTAATCAAGAGCGTGCCGCTCAAGTAGCAGCGCAACCAGTTGCTCCAGTGATCGATCACCCAGGTTTGAATGTGACTGACAATGGTGTTGTTAAGCCATTGGATATGGCTGCATTGCAAATGGTGATTCAGGCAGCATGCGAAGGTTTGGGTAATGCAGTCAATGCTGAGCCAATCATCAAAGAAACCATCAAAAACTTGTACGAAGGCGTGCCAATGGCGCAGGTCTATGACTCAGCTATTTTGGCTTCACGTACTTTGATTGAAAAAGATCCCGCCTACAGCCAAGTAACAGCTCGTATCTTGATGCACACAATCCGTAAAGAGATCTTGGGTCGTGAAGTGCCTCAGGCTGCTATGGCTGCTGAATACATCAACTATTTCCCGCAATTCATTAAAAAGGGTGTTGATGCAGAGTTGTTA
>JBEEOV010000086.1:0-3552 GCA_041191465.1 Pseudomonadota bacterium | reverse complement strand
TGTCTAAATAAGTTTCAGTCGGGGCGTAGCGCAGCCTGGTAGCGTACTTGCATGGGGTGCAAGTGGTCGGAGGTTCAAATCCTCTCGCCCCGACCAATAAAAAAAGACTCCCGAAGGAGTCTTTTTAATTTCAAAACTATTAGTTAGGCTGAAGTTTAGAACTCACCTTTAATGGTTGTTAAACCAAGCGCATCCCAATCAAGCATGCCACCACGATAGTAGTAAATCTTGGTAGCAGGGAAGCCTTCGCGCACCATTGCTCTGTATGCAGATGGGCTTTGAGGGCAAACTGGACCATTGCAGAAGCCATAAACATTTTTAGCTTTGCTGCAGTCCCACTTTTGCTTGCTTCCATCAGGTTGTTTCTTGCAGCCAAGTTCATCCATGCGCATTGCAATTTCAGTGTACGGAATACCAATCGAACCTGGAATAGTTCCTTTAACTCGATCATTGGAGTCACGCATATCAACTACTAACGCATTCTTGTCTCCTAATGCTTCGATGATTTCAGTTTCAGTCACTGGATTGATGCCAGGAACTGGAATCAATGGTTGGAGCGTGCCACCATTCTTAGCGCATGGAGTCATCACGCGTGTGATAGTGATGGGACCTTTGCTAGTCTGAATCACTACTTCTTTTTTGCCCTCAAAAATATTAAGAGGTGTGCCTGGGGCAATCGTCGCTGCCTGACCAAATGCAAAATGACTTGTCAACATTCCAATTGCTATTACCAGTAACTTCTTCATCATTCTCTCCCTGAGTATTTGTGTGAAAAGTTGTTCTAATCGTTAGAGCACACATAGTCGTTGATAGAACTTTCGTGCAGATTACTAATTACTGGATATTCCTAACTGTGACTGTCAACTCACCACTCAAGACATGCGTTATAGGGATAAGACTCTTAAGGAGGTAGTTATGTCCCGATTCAAGAAAGTCATCACAGGCTTAGTTTTATCTAGTCTTTTAGCCTCAACAGGCGCTTATGCTGGTGGCTACTACCGATATGGACATCATCACCATCACGGCAGCCATTGGGTCGCTCCAGCATTGATCGGCGGGTTGGTCGTCTATTCAGTCATGCAACCAAGAGTGGTACAGCAACCAGTTTATGTGACTCCGGCCCCAGTGGTGATGGCACCTCCACCGCAACCAATTCAGGCTCAAAATCTTCCACCTGTTTGGTATTACTGCCAGTCCTCGCAGACTTATTATCCGTATGTACAAAGTTGCCAAGAGGGTTGGAAAACAGTGCCTGCAACTCCGGGCTAGTTAATTAACTATAAGAATTTAATCAACTTTTTTATATTAATTAATAAAAATTATAATAATTATATTTATGTCATTATTTAATTAATAACCCTATATATTTATATAGCTATTTATTTTTTCTAAAATAGATATTATTATTTACCCATATTCAGCGATTGTTGAGTATCCAATTAATAAATATCAAATATGCGGAGAATAAATGGCTACATATCAAGAGTTATTGGCTCAAAAAGAAGCTTTAGAAAAACAAATTATTGAAGCAAAAGCTCGTGAGAAAGCTGAGGGTATTGCTAAAGCTAAAGCGATTATTGAGCAATATGGCTTAAGTGCTTCTGATGTATTTACGCGTAAGGGCGCCGCTGGTTCACGTGGTGGAAAAGTGGCAGCAAAATACCGCAACTCAGCCACAGGTGAAACATGGACTGGTCGCGGTAAAGCTCCAAAATGGATTGAAGGACAAGATCGTAATAAATTCGCTATTTAATTAATAAAGAATTAATTACTGGGGCCTGTATATCAGGCCCCTTCGTGTTTCTTGGCCAGGCAGTCAAATATGATTTGTTCTATTTTTTCTGCATACTGCTCATTAACAGCCCCATTTTCTAGCAGTAAATCCTGTTGTTTATAGGATTTGATCATGGGGTTATTAATCATCTTTCTGGGTAAATTAGGATTTTTCTCAGTTTTTGCATCTTTACCTTTATTACTTGGCATTTTCTGCACTTGAGGATTCTTTTTAATAAACTCAGATTCGACCAACACCGGGATGTTTTTAGTATGAACATGTTTATTTAAATAATGTAGTAAATGAACCTGTTCTACGGGCGGCAATTTAGGGTCGATATAGATAATGTCCGGTGATAAAGAAACTGCCTGCATCAGTGCCTCTAGGGTATCTGTACACAAGTAGATCTCTGGAGCAGATTTCCAAGCATCAGAGAACTTTTTAAAGTTTTCAGCCTGTTCAGGTTGCTTTAAAACTGCCAAGACTAAAAATTGCTCTGAACTACGTTCTCTGATTCCCATGCGCCGTCTTTTGAGGAGCTTCTCTAAAGACGAGCAGAGGATCCGGCGATGACCACCTCGGGTTTTCCAAGCCAGTAATTCGCCAGTTTCAACCATCTTTTGGACGGTACCTAGTGATACTTGTAGCTGGCGCGCGCTTTGGCGGGTGCTCAAGTAATCTTTAGGATTTTCTGGATTTTTAATTTCCATCATTTATTTCCTATTAATTGTTAATGGAGATGTCATCGTAAATAGATTTGTTAGCTTTGCAAATCGGCTAATTCTGATTTTGTTGTAGGAAATTTCTTACAAAAGACTTGCTAGAACCCTTTATTTTCTTAGGGGAAAAACCTAACTGCGCGCTGTAAGCCTTAGGTTTACAGTGTTTTCAGTAAAAAAGTAACGCAAATGTTGGTTTAGACGTGTTAAGCTCTCATTTGCGGAATTTCCTTCCGTTGCAGTTACAACTAGTTCGCAATCCGCTAACCGGTCAAGCCGTGTCGCGGAAGGTTTAAACCCACTACAAATTCGGGATACCCGATGAAAGGTGAGCAATATGATGCAGTCCTACAGAGGTAGTTCTTATCTCTTTGGCGGTAACGCCCCCTACGTAGAAGAACTCTACGAAGCCTATCTTGAAAACCCAGCTTCTGTTTCTGACTATTGGCGCGAATATTTTGACAATGTTCAGCTAGTACCGGCTGTTGATGGATCAACGAAACACGACGTGCCACATGCACCAGTGGTTAATGCCTTTGCTGAGCGTGCGAAGCAAGGTCCGATTCGTGTGATCAACGATTCAGCGGATTCAGAACTTGGTCGTAAACGCGTTGCTGTTCAACAGTTGATTGCTGCTCACCGAAACGTTGGTAACCGTTGGGCTGATTTAGACCCACTAAAGCGCACTGAGCGCCCAAATATTCCTGAGCTTGACCCTGCCTTCTACGGTTTGGGTGATGCTGACATGGATATCGTATTTAATACAAGCAACACATTCTTTGGCAAAGACAACATGACTTTGCGCGAGTTGTTGCAAAACTTGCGTCAAACATACTCAGGCACGATTGGTGCTGAGTTCATGTACATCACTGACCAAAAAATCAAACGTTGGTGGCAAGAAAAGTTGGAGGCTGCAAGAGCTACACCAGCTTTCACACCAGAGAAGAAAAAACAAGTTCTTGAGCGCTTAACAGCTGCTGAAGGCTTAGAGCGTTATTTGCATACTAAGTATGTTGGTCAAAAGCGTTTCTCATTAGAAGGTGGTGAAAGTTTCATCGC
>JBEEOV010000085.1:0-3636 GCA_041191465.1 Pseudomonadota bacterium | reverse complement strand
TGCTGGACGCTTGTTCTTGCGGTCATCACCTTTTTTTACAAATGCCATGATGTTTCCTTTTTACAATTCAATATGCGTGATATGAAAGACGAGTCGCTGGCTGCGCAGAGTTTTATGGGCTAAGAAACCTTCAAATCTAACTACCTTTCCCAACGCTATCCGATCAAGTTGCTGATGCACTGATCCGATTGCAATCGCTTCAAGACTCATTCTGACTTGCCTAGGTTGATCTGCTTCTTGAACTTCCCCACTATGTTCTAGTAGGCATTCAATCACAGGTACTCCTGCAGGCGTATATCGAAGAGCTTCCTTAGCGACTAGGGCGGCTGTTAGGATGAAACGATTCAACCCAAACCCGCTCAGTGCCTATTAGGCAGCAGGCGCCTCCGTTGCTTGAAGAGCTTTACGAGCTTCTTCACGTTCAACTTGCTTCATCATGATTGATGGCTCTGTTTCAGCCTTCTTAGTCTTGATTACCAAGTGACGCAAAACAGCATCGTTGAACTTAAAGCCGTGCTCTAACTCATCAAGGGTAGCTTGGCCACACTCAATGTTCATGCAAACGTAGTGAGCTTTTGCGAGCTTGTCGATCATGTAAGCCATTTGACGACGGCCCCAATCTTCAACGCGGTGAACTTTACCACCTTGAGTTGTAATAGTACTTGTGTACTTTTCAACCATGGCAGGTACTTGCTCGCTTTGGTCCGGATGGACGATAAAAACGATTTCGTAATGACGCATTAATTACTCCTTATGGATAAAAGTCACCTGGGCGTCTCAGCTACCACTGTTTAGATAACTGACCAGTGTGACAAGGTAAAAAAACTACAGCCTTAGATTGTAGCAAAAATACTCTGCCAATCCTCAGTTTTTCGCGAATTTGCCTCTAAAAGAGCCAATTGGAGGGCTATTCTGGCCTTAGGGGGTGATAAATCCCTTGCTGAAAGCCAATTCCACTCGGTATCTGGCTCAGGAATCTCAGAAAATACAGCTCCTGCACCAGTTCTTGATGATCTGACGACTGCGATTCCCATTTGAGCAGCCCATACTAATTTTTCAGCTAACACTCGGTTAACGCTCCCCTGCCCAGTGCCGGCAATCACAATTCCTTCAACACCTTGAGCTACAAGAGCATCCACCAACTCACCCCTAGCACCCCCATGACTAGTCAGAATCTCCACCCAAGGCCACTCAGCCTCGCCAGGCAAACTGAGATCAGCTTGGCGCTTATGGATTGGACCATCTAACTCCCTTGCATTGGCTACAAGAGCATCTAAGGCATGGGTGTGCTGCTTTGACAAGTCTCTAGCCAAACATGGTTTTCCAGCCATCACAGCCAAAATGCCGTATTGCTCCGAGTCTCTAGCCTCTTTGGCCAAATACAGTGCTGCGCGCAAGTTAAGTGGGCCATCTGCATGGTCAGCATTTGATGGCAGCATAGCCCCTGTTAAAACAACCGCCTTTTTATAGTGACTAGCCAATTTGCCCAAAGTGGCATGTAAAAAAACGCCTGTTTCCTCCATCGTATCGGTACCGTGAGTAATCACGATCCCCGAAACAGTCTCATCCTCCAAGCCAGCTTTTACTGCCCACCCGAGCTTAATTAACAACTCTTCCGTCATGTGTCGGCTATCGATGTTGGCTACCTGAACAGCCTGCACCTCGCCAATATCAGACTCTAGGCCAATCTCATGAAGCAACTCAGCAACACTGATTTGACCAGCTTGATATGCCAAAGGCTTATTAGGGTCACTGGCTAAGCCAGCAATTGTGCCCCCCATACCCAAAAGTAATAAATGACCAGAATTCATAGAAAACATTATCAATGGGTATTGCATCTTATGAAATCACTGTATAGAATGACAGTATGGACAAAAACACAGCGAAACCTAAGCTAACAGCCCGCCAAGAAGAGATTCTTAGCCTGATTACAGACGCCATCTCACGTAGCGGTTTACCACCCACGCGTGCAGAAATTGCGACACGCTTAGGTTTTGCCTCTGCGAATGCCGCAGAAGAACATTTACGAGCACTAGCGCGCAAAGGTTATGTTGAGTTGACTCCAGGAACTTCACGAGGCATCAAACTTCCTAAGCAACTCAACCTCCCTATCCCAGCACTACAGCAACTCACCCTACCGTTAATTGGTCGTGTAGCAGCTGGCTCACCCATTTTGGCTGTAGAGCACATTCAAAAACAAGTTCCTTGTGATCCATCTCTATTTGATAAGGGCGCCGACTATCTGCTAAAAGTTCGCGGCATGAGTATGAGAGATGCCGGTATTTTGGATGGTGACTACCTTGCCGTTAAAAAAACAAGTGAAGTTCGCAATGGTGAAATCGTTGTAGCCCGCTTGGATGATGAAGTAACAGTTAAGCGTTGGTCACAGTCCAAAGGTCCTCATGGCGTCAAAATTGAATTAATTGCCGAAAATCCTGATTTTGAAAATATCATTGTCGACCCTCGCCGTGACGAAATCACTGTTGAAGGTCTTGCTGTTGGCCTTATCAGACCTGGCGGTCTATAAATAAATTAGTCTGCGACTAGTAAATAGATGGCTGTCCATCAGGGCGATTCTTAAAGCGTTTGTGTATCCAGTAATACTCAGGAATGCGAGGTTTAATTACCTCTTCAAAGTATGCATTCATTCTTGTTGTATCTGCTACTGGATCATCTGATGGAAAATTAGGCCACGGCTTACCCACATGACAGTCATAACCCGAACCATCTGCTCTTAGTGTTGTAAAAATCGGGCACACCTCTGCACCTGCTAAGCGAGCTGTTTTAGATACAGCCAAAACAGTATTAGTCGGCACACCAAAAAATGGTACAAATTCAGAATCGTTTCTTCCAAGATCCATATCTGGAGATAGGCACACAAAAGTACCTTTGCGTGCCTCACGAATTAGTTCACGACCATGACTTTGCCTGAGCAACATCTTTGCACCAAAACGCTCACGCCATTTTTTAATGCGAGGCTCAAAGTATTCATTTTTCATGAAGACATACAAAGTAATGCCAGGCGGTGCTTTAATTTTCTTAAGATGCATAGTGATAGCAATTAAGCCCGCCTCAATACCCACCATATGCATACTGACATAAAGGCGAGGTTTGCCATCATTCATATCCACTTCGGGATAAACAGTTACAAATTCATCAATTGATTTAGCACTACCCAACCAAAGACGACCACGCTCTGCAAAACTTCTGCCTAATAAGCGCCAGTGCTCTTTAGCCAATTCATTCCTTTGTTCTTGAGATAAGTCTGGAAAACATGCTTTTAAATTTGCATTAATTACTTTCACACGAGACTTTGAAAAAGTAGGAGCAATCGCCGCCATTCCATGACCTATGCGAACAACCCATCGATAAGGGATGATAGCCAAGACCCACAAAAAGCCATGTGCGAGGATATTAAGAAATGTTTTCACAAGGATTATTTTCTCACGAACATGTTGCACCCATCTGCCAAATAACCCTACCCATTAGTCACCATCATTTTTATCGATTTGTCATTTGCTTATAAAAAATATAAATTACTGCTTTATAGATGAGGGGCCAGAATGATCGATACACTTACACTCAAAGAAACATTTGAAAGCAATGGATTTAGTACTACTCAGGCAAGCACGCTTA
>JBEEOV010000084.1:0-4006 GCA_041191465.1 Pseudomonadota bacterium | reverse complement strand
GTGTTGGGTATAGATAAGAAACTTACCTTCCTCGCCACGATTTGTTAGACTGACTGTCGAGTATAGCTAATTCGAGCCAATAACCCTTTTAAAATCATGTTCTCACTTCCTTATCGAGCAAGCCTTATGACATCGCAGTTCCACATCCGCTCCCATGCTTTAAAGGCCGGTTTAATTAGCTTTATTTGTGTATTCAGTGCTACTGGCTTTGCTCAAATACTGAATGCTCCAGGCACAGTTCAAAATACAACGATTGGCAATCCTCAAAAAAACAGTCGCTCTGCCATTGCAGCCAAAGCCGACCCATCTCCTTTTGATGACAATCCATCAGCTGTGCAATCAGCACAGATGCAACCTTCATTAGCCACACCATTTATTGTGTTGCAACGCGTTCCTGAGCCAAAGAATAAAAATGCTATCCCAGAAGTGATCTATAAGCTCATCAGTGACAAGAAGTTTCCTGAAGCCATCACTGCGATTGATAAAGAGTTAGCTAGCAACCCAAGAAATATTCAGTTACGTTTTATCCGCTCAAGAGTAGCCATTGAAATGGGTCAAGTTGATATTGCTAGAAAAACCCTAGAAGAAATCACTCAACAGTTCCCTGAGTTACCAGAGCCCTATAACAACCTAGCAGTGCTCGAGGCTCAAAAAGGCAATTTAGAGCAAGCCAAAGACTATTTAGAGTTGGCTCTCAAAGTTCAACCCACTTTCCCAACGGCGCTTGAGAATCTAGGCGACGTGTATACCCGTTTAGCAGCACGCTCTTATGGCAAAGCTTTGCAACTTGATAAGCGCTTGATCGAGAGTCGTCGCAAGATGAAATTGGCTGAAGATATTTTGAAATAATTGTTTTATTTTTCGTTGTTTTAAATTCTGTAGTTTTAATCCCGCAATTGAATAAGAAGGAAATAGCATGGCAAAAGTGCAACTAAAAACTAGCATGGGCGATATCACATTGAGCTTGGACGAAGAGCTAGCGCCTAAATCAACTGAAAACTTTTTAGAGTATGTTCGCTCAGGACACTACGACGGCACAATTTTCCATCGCGTGATTGCTAATTTCATGGTGCAAGGTGGTGGCATGACTGCTGGCATGAAGCAAAAGCCAACCAAAGCGCCGATCGATAACGAAGCCGACAACGGTCTACCAAACAAACGCGGCAGCATTGCCATGGCACGCACCAGTGATCCTCACTCAGCCACTGCTCAGTTCTTTATCAACGTGGTTGATAACGCTTTCTTGAACTTCTCTGCTCCAACACCACAAGGCTGGGGTTATGCAGTGTTTGGCGAAGTTTCAGAAGGCATGGATGTGGTGGATGCGATTCGCCAAGTGAAGACTGGTAGCTCAGGCTTTCATCAAGACGTGCCAAAAGAAGATGTGACAATCATCAGCGCCACAATTTTGGAAGAGTAATTGATGCACGCTAGCGCCGTTTTAATTTCTGATTTGCATTTAACACCGTCGATGCCAAGAACGGCAGAACGGTTTTTTGAATTTCTAGAAAAAGAAGCGCGCGCGCATGAAGCTTTGATTATTTTGGGCGATTTGTTTGAATATTGGGTAGGTGATGATGCCAAGGCACGCTCACCTTTCCACTTAGAAGTGGCCCAAAAAATCAAAGCACTCTCTTTGCACGGTACGAAGGTGTACTTCATGCACGGCAATCGAGATTTTTTATTGGGCGAGCAATACGCCAATAAAGCCAATATGACAATCTTGAGAGATCCTCAAGTCATCACAATTGCCAATCAAACTTGGTTACTCACCCATGGCGATGCCCTATGCACTGCAGACAGTAGTTACCAACGTTTTCGGAAAATCGTTCGTAGTCAGTGGGTACAAAAATTATTTTTAATGCTACCCACCAGTCTACGTGTGAACATTGCCAGCACCCTGCGCAGCAATAGCACTGCTAAATACCAACGCGCACAACGCTTCACTCCTGAAGTGGTTCACGTTAAAGGGGATGTCACCATCACCGCCACCGCTGATTTGGTAGCGATGACTGGTTGCCAGCGCATGATTCATGGTCATACCCATCGCCCTGGTTATCACCAAGAGAGTTTGGGTAATGAGTCATGGGAGCGCTGGGTTTTATCTGATTGGGACTTTGATCACCCAGAAACAGTTCTTCCAAAAGGAAATGCCCTCAGCATTTCTGCTGAAGGCATTCGTTCACTTGATTTAGTGAGATCTTAGATCTTTATTCAACCTTAGAGTGGTTGCGCAAGATGTTGACCATCTGGCCAAAAATACGTGGGTTCGCTGCCATGATCTCACCAGTGTTGAGGTAAGACTCTTCACCAGCATAGTTACCCACTAAGCCACCCGCCTCTGTAATTAACAGTGCACCAGCAGCCATGTCCCAAGGTTTAAGACCTTGTTCAAAGAAACCATCCAAACGACCTGCTGCTACGTAAGCCAAATCTAAAGATGCAGCGCCCGGACGACGCAAGCCTGCACACTGACGAGTCATTTGTGCAAAGATTTCTAAGTAGGCTTCGACGTCTTGATCTTCACGATACGGAAAACCTGTGCCAATTAATGCTTCTGACATTTTTGTGCGCCCGGCTACACGCAAACGACGATTGTTCACATAAGCACCTGCACCACGTGTGGCGGTGAATAGCTCATCACGGTTAGGGTCATACACCACGGCTTGCTGAGTCACACCATCAACCGCTAAAGCGATTGATACAGCGTACTGAGGGTAGCCATGGATAAAGTTAGTAGTGCCATCTAATGGATCGATGATCCAGACATGATTTGGTTGATCTGTAGGGCTGGTAGCAGCGATTTCGCCTGTTTCTTCACCTAAGAATCCGTGATCAGGGAAAGCGTCTCTCAAAGTCTCGATAATGGCAGCTTCAGCTGCCTGATCAACTTCAGTGACAAAATCGTTGTGTTGTTTGCGGGTAACCTGAATACGCTCGCTATTGAGCGATGCTCGGTTGATAATATTTCCTGCGCGACGGGCGGCCTTCACGGCCACATTAAGCATGGGGTGCATAGTATTTAAGTAACACAACGAATTGGAGAAGAGCAATGTCCAGCGATCAAGCTGTACGGCGAAAGCAGATTTTAGCCCGAAATGAGGAATTATTGGGAGTTTTGAAGCAAAACTGGCCTATCCGCTGGGTCATGATGCGCACCAGCCACCCAGGTAATGTGGGCTCGGCAGCCCGTGCCATCAAGACCATGGGCTTCTCACAACTGCATTTGGTCGAGCCTGCTTATGAGTACATGGCCAGAAAAGCCGAGGCTATTTCTTTATCCAGTGGCGCTTTTGACGTTCTTGAAGGCGCCCAAAACCAACCCTCCCTATTGGCTGCTGTGGGAGATAGCCAACTGGTGTTTGGCTTAACCGCCCGCGATCGTGAATTTGGCCCACCAGCGATTTCATTACCAGAAGCTGTATCGATGGCTTCTAGCGCTTTGGTTTCTCAAAAACCGATCTCATTTGTGTTTGGTACAGAGCGCACTGGATTGGATAACGAGGATCTTAAACATTGCACCCATCGTGTATGGATTGATGCCAACCCAGAGTACCCTTCATTGAACTTGGCTCAAGCCATGATGATTGTGGCGTATTCCATGCGCCAAGGTCTCATGGAAGCACTCGCGAGTGGCGTATTCCATGCGCCAAGGTCTCATGGAAGCACTCGCGATTGACTCAAAGACCACGCAGGCAGAAATGTCTTCATCTGTTGAGTTAGCCGATCAGCAAGCGATTGCTGCGATGCTGGCTCACTGGCAACAAGGCCTAGAAGCCATTGGTTATCTTGATCCCGCCAATCCTAAAAAGTTGATGCCAAGACTCTCTGCTTTATTTGCCAGAAGTGGTTTGCAAAAAGAAGAAATCGATCTTTTGCGCGGGATTGCAAAACAAATGCTTCTACGCGGTAAAATCGACTGATGCCATTATTCGACCACGTAGACTCCATCATTGCCCGCGATCCTGCGGCTCGCACTCGCTTAGAAGTGATTCTCTGCTACCCA
>JBEEOV010000083.1:0-3755 GCA_041191465.1 Pseudomonadota bacterium | reverse complement strand
CGACCATCGAATTGTTCTACCACTATCGATGTTGACTGGTGCAGTCATATTGATCGTGGCCGATATCTTGGCAAAAAATTTAGCGTCGCCTACTGAAATGCCAGTGGGTATTTTTACAGCGCTCATTGGAGCCCCGTATTTCTTATATTTATTAAATAAGAAGAGTCATCGAGGTTTGCATTGAAAATGGGTTGTATATCTAATCAATACAAGTATCTTGAAATTTCAGACCTTCATAAATCTTGGTCAACAGATCAATCTGGCATCTATATTTCTCAGTTGAATATACGGCCTTGTGAACGCGTTGCTGTACTTGGACCAAGTGGCTCAGGAAAGTCTACTTTTTTAAAGCTACTAGCCAAAGATATGGAGCCAAACAATGGCGTTATTTATTTCATGGATAAACGAATTAGTGATTGGCGGCATCACGACCTTAGTTTTTATCGAGCAGTCTTACCCCAAGCGCAAGAACTAAGTTTTGATTTTTCTGTTGATTTAATTGTTGGTCTAGGATGCATCAATCATCAGAATTTATCTTCATTTGAAGTTCGCACGCTGGTTAAAGATTGTCTGAAAAGTGCTATGGCATCGCATTTGGAGGGGCAGTCCTACATGAACTTGTCGGGTGGTGAAAAGGCTCGCGTGCAGTTAGCTAGAGTATTTGCCCAGATGTGGAGCGTGCAAGATGGGCTTTTGTTGGTAGATGAGCCATTTGCAGCTCTAGATCCCTATTTGCAAATTGCTTTACTTTCGAATCTCTGTGAATTCGCCAAGCAACGTTCATTAACTGTGATTGCCATCTTGCATGATGTTAATCACGCTATGCATTATTTTGATAGAGGTATCTTTGTTAAAGAAGGGCAGATGTGCCTTGATAAACCGATGATAAAAGTTAGCCGTATAGATTTGGAAAATCTATACGGAATAAAATTTTTAGAACTACATGCTGATAACAAGGAAAGATACTTCTTTCCTATACAAGCTGACAAACTATGTTGATCGCTTAAGAGAGTAATCGCACAAGTCGATCAGGCTTTGCGTCGCCTCATTTTTTGGAAAGCACGCTAGAGCATCTTTAGCTAGTTGAGCTTCGCGTCTTGCGGTCTCTTCTGTATATGCGATTGCTTTTGATTCCATGATGGCTTTATAGACTTGTTGGAACATGTCTTCTGGCAACTCTTCAGCTTGTTCAATGGCATCACGTACTAACTTCTTTTGTTCTGCTGTGCCGTGATCAAGCAAATAAATCAGGGGTAGAGTAGGTTTACCTTCTCTTAAGTCATCACCAGCATTTTTGCCCATTTGTTCTGCACTAGCGGTGTAATCCAGAATGTCATCCACTAACTGAAATGTTGAACCAATATGTCTGCCATAAGCTTCAGCTGCGGCATATTGTTCTGGAGTTGCTTTGGCAAGTAGTGCACCTAATGCTGCAGATGCTTCAAACAACTTACCTGTTTTGTAATGAATCACCTGCATGTAGCGCTCTTCATTGACATCTGGGTCATGCATATTCATGAGTTGCAATACTTCGCCTTCGGCAATCGTATTGGTGGCGTCTGCCAAAATTTGCATGATTTTTAATTCATTCGGAGCAACCATCATTTGGAAAGCTCTTGAATACAGAAAATCTCCAACTAGAACGCTCGCTGCATTACCAAATGCTGCATTAGCAGTTGCTCGACCGCGACGTAAATGAGATTCATCCACCACGTCATCATGTAGCAAAGTGGCAGTATGGATAAATTCAACAACGGCTGCCATATCTAGATGATGTGAAACAGGTGCTCCATTAGCGATCGCTTGGCTAGTTAGCAGCAATAAAGCTGGTCGAATTCTTTTGCCGCCAGCTTCAATAATGTAGGCAGATATTTGATTAATAAGAGCAACTTCTGAGCTCAAACGATCCCTGATCACCCCATTTAAGGCTTGCATATCCCCAGAAATCGGGTTCAGAATGGTTTGTAAGTTAGTGCTCATTAACATTTAATCTTAATATTTTCTTGTCTCAGGTAGTTTAACTCATTGAATTAATTAAGTTTTATTATAAAAACTATTAATAAATCATCTACAGAGGTATCGATTCTACTTTTTGACTAGAAATTAAGCTAGGGATATAATCTAAGGCTCTACTCGACATGGGGTCGGGTAGTTATTTAATAGAAAGATTTCAATATGTACGCGGTCATAAAAACCGGTGGCAAACAATATAAAGTTGCTGCTGGCGATAAATTGAAAATAGAACAGATACCAGCGGATGTAGGCAGCGAAATCACTCTTGACCAAGTTCTCGCCGTAGGCGAAGGCGAATCACTAAAGTTTGGTGAGCCATTGGTTAGTGGTGCAGCTGTTAAAGCCACTGTTATTTCTCAGGGTCGTCATGACAAAGTGAAGATTTTTAAGATGCGTCGACGCAAGCACTACCAAAAGCGTCAAGGTCATCGTCAGAACTTTACTGAAATTTTGATTAACACCATCAAGGCCTAATAGGCAGAGGCGGAGTAGAAAATGGCACAGAAAAAAGGCGGCGGTTCAACACGTAACGGCCGTGACTCAGAGTCAAAACGATTAGGCGTTAAAGTTTATGGCGGTCAAGCCATCAATGCAGGCGGCATCATTGTTCGCCAACGCGGTACACGCGTTCACCCAGGTGTGAACGTTGGTTGTGGTAAAGATCACACATTGTTCGCATTGGTAGATGGTCATGTTCAATTTGGCGTTAAAGGTGCAGATAAGAAATCATTCGTTTCTGTACTTCCGAGCGCTTAATTAGCCTTAACTGAGATAACGAAGAACATTCAGAACTCAGCATAAGGCCTCGCCAAATAGCGAGGCCTTTTTTATTGGATCTTATGAAATTTATCGACGAAGCTCGTATTGAAGTAGTTGCAGGCCACGGTGGTTCTGGCAGTGCTTCTATGCGTCGCGAAAAATTTATTGAATTTGGTGGTCCTGACGGCGGTGATGGCGGTCGGGGCGGTAGCGTATATGCCATTGCTGACAGAAATATCAATACTTTGGTTGATTACCGTTTTGCTAAAAAACATTTAGCCCAGAATGGTGAGCCTGGTCGTGGTTCAGATTGTTATGGCAAGGCTGGTGAAGATATTGAATTACGCATGCCAGTTGGAACCATTATTCATGACATGGATACCAACGAGGTAATCGCTGACTTAACGTATCACGGCCAAAGATTATGTTTGGCTAAAGGTGGTGCGGGTGGTTGGGGTAATTTACATTTCAAGAGCAGTACGAATCGTGCTCCAAGGCAAAAAACTAGTGGTTTGCCTGGTGAAGAGCACAAGCTCAGACTTGAATTAAAAGTATTGGCTGATGTGGGTTTGTTGGGTATGCCTAATGCTGGCAAATCAACATTGATCACAGCGGTATCAAACGCACGTCCAAAAATTGCGGACTATCCATTTACTACATTGCATCCTAATTTGGGTGTGGTGAGAGTTGGAGCGGAACGCAGTTTTGTTATTGCGGATATTCCAGGTTTGATTGAAGGTGCAGCTGAAGGGGCAGGTTTAGGTCATCGCTTTTTAAGGCACTTGCAACGCACTAACTTATTGTTGCACTTGGTTGACATGGCTCCGTTTGATGAGAGCGTTGATATCGTTGCAGAAGCTAAAGCAATTGTGAATGAACTTAAGAAGTACGATGAGTCTTTGTACGACAAACCACGTTGGTTAGTTTTAAATAAAGTCGACATGATTGCTGAAGAAGAGCGTGCAGCTAAAGTAAAAGCATTC
>JBEEOV010000082.1:0-3820 GCA_041191465.1 Pseudomonadota bacterium | reverse complement strand
TGAGATCTAGGCTAGCAGTGACACCTGTGATGATTTTCTTAATTTGAGGCCTACCCTCAACCTGTAAACCGTTAGGGCAATAATCTTTGATTCTGGCAACGCCCAAGTAATCAAATAAATACTCCGACAAATCATCCCTAGAAATCACCCCACTTTTAGGCGTTGAGGGCTTTTTTGCAGTCTTGCTAGTTTTTGCAGGTGTCTTCATTTTTTAAATATTGATTAAGTAGCTGTTTTTTTAAATGTAATCCGTTAATCTAGCCATATGGTGAAAAGACTCTGGTTACTCTTTGCGCAAATAGTCACAGCATTGTTGGCTATTCTATTCATTGTTGGCACATTTAAACCACATTGGTTAGATAGTAGCGGTTTTAATTATTCAGGTGGCGGATTGTTAAGCACTGTCACTGTTAAAGAATCCAATATTGATCCAAGCACACCGAATCCTGGATCACATCACGAAGCGGTCAAACGTTCAATACCAGCTGTGGTCAATGTTTTCACGAGCAAAAATATTGCCAAAGAAAAGAAAAGAAACAAATCTAATAACTCCAACAGCCCCAATCAAAACGACCCTTGGTTCAACTTCTTTTTTGGTGATCAAGCCCCCAATAGTGAGGATGCCAATCCAAGCCTGGGCTCAGGAGTCATTGTCAGTTCAGAGGGTTTGGTTCTCACCAATCAACATGTGATTGAAGGCGCCGATCAAATTGAGGTGGCGCTTGCTGATGGCAGAAAAACTCGAGCCACTTTAATTGGTAGCGATCCAGATACTGATTTGGCTGTTTTAAAAATTAATGTGCCCAACTTACCCTCTCCAATCACATTTGGAAAAATTGAATCTGTCCGAGTAGGTGATGTGGTACTGGCCATTGGTAATCCATTCGGTGTTGGCCAAACTGTGACGTCTGGGATTGTGTCGGCTTTAGGCAGAGAGCAACTTGGCATCAATACGTTTGAGAACTTTATTCAAACTGATGCAGCGATTAACCCAGGCAACTCAGGTGGAGCCTTGGTCGATACTAGAGGTCATTTGATTGGTATCAATACGGCAATTTACTCAAGAAGTGGCGGCTCCATGGGCATTGGTTTTGCTATCCCAGTTAGCACCGCTAAAGAGGTGATGGAATCAATTATCAAGAATGGTGGTGTGATTCGTGGTTGGATTGGAGTTGAGCCACAAAATATCACTGCAGAAGTTGCGCAAACACTAAACATTAAAACTGATGGGGTTTTAATTAATGGTGTTCTAAAAGGCGGCCCTGCAGACAAAGCCGGGATTCAGCCAGGTGATGTGTTGAAGAAGATTGATAATAAAAAAGTTTCTAACATCACTGAACTACTCAATAATATTTCTAGGCTAGCTCCTGGTAGCAAGGCTAGTGCCTTGGTGAACAGAAAAGGTAAAGATATCGATCTTGAAATACAAATTGGCAAACGACCAAAGCCAAAAAGTATTCGTTAAATTTGATGAATTATTTATTGAGATAGCGATACAAAGTACTGCGGCTAATACCCAGAGTCTTAGCTGCCAAACTCACATTACCGTTAGAGCGTTCGAGCACTTGCAAAACAGTTTGCTTAGAAACATCTCTTAAACAGGCAGACTCAATCGTTAAATCTCCAGGCAACTCAATGGCAGATTTTTGCTGGGTTTCTTGTACGACAGCATGGATGCTACCTTTATAGGTTTTGCTAAATTTAAGACGAAGACAAAGCTGCCTATCCATAAATGTTGGTAGCGTGATTGAATCATGACTAGGCTTGCCAGCATGGCTGAATAAATCACTCAAAGGACACTTGATCAATTGCTGAATCTTTACTGCGCCAATATCAAAACCATTCAGACCTAAGTAAGACAGGGCCATACGGTCAGCGCCCAAAATCAAACCATCTTCACCAATCCCCAACAAACCCTCTGCAATCGATCCCAAACCTTCACGTGATGGATGAATGTGAGCCACCATGTAGTAGTCAGATTCTCGATGTTGAAATAATTGTTTTTCAATGGAGTGCACCGCAGCCATCACCAACCCCATGGTGTGAGTGCAATGTACATTTTTATCATTGGAAATATCTAATACACCTGACACCGATCCATCAGGCATAAAGATAGGAGCTGCAGCGCAACTAAGAAAACTATTCACATCAAAGAAATGCTCTGTGCCGTTCACAAATACAGCTGATGCTTCTGCTAATGCAGTACCGATGGCATTTGTACCGCGATCGCACTCTAACCATGAAGCGCCTGTTTTTAATAAGACCCGATCTGCCTTATCAACAAAGTCAGGATCGCCCATGGATTTAATAATGGTGCCTTTGTGATCTGCCAGTAAAACTACGCCACCCAAACCAGCAATCAAACCATACAAATAATTCATGGTTGGGTTGGCTAAACGAATGAACTCTTCGTTTTTTTCTATTTTTGCTTGAAGTAAAGATCCTTCAATAATTTGACTAAGGCCAACGTTATGCTGCGCCGATAAACCTAAACTGATACAACGCTGCCATGAGCGATAAATGGCAGACGACAAAAGATCCTTTTGCTCAGGTGTTGGTAAAACACCATTTTGGAGCCAACTTTTGCGGATATCTCGTATAGTCAGTTGTTTCATATACGGCAATGATAAAACTTTTTTAGTCTAAAAAAGCTGAAAAACCCAATAAATATCGGCTCCAAAACCCTAAGAAGAAGATTTTGAAATTTTGTCTATAGCAAAAAGCCAGTTAAGAAACTGGCTTTTTGAAGATCACACTAAAAGTTAGAAAGACTCTCTATTTTGAGCACTTTGAACAAGGTGACATTCTTTGGAAAATGCCATCTTTATCTATAAATCGATGCTTTAGAGCCGCAACTATGTGTAAAACAAGAATCGCGATCATGATCTTTGTTAAAAATACATGAGTGTCGCTAAATAGCTCTTTGAGTACGGCATCTGGCTCAGCCAATCTTGGTAGCGGTGTTCCAAAGAACTTAATAGGATATTTGGAGTAGATAGAACCCAATACCCCAGTGACGGGAACTAAGACCATCAGTACATAAAGCAAATGATGAGCTGCTTTGGATAGCTTTACTTGCCAAGCCACAATGGTAGCTGGCAATGCAGGCGGAGTGTGTGTTGCTCTCCAGTAAATGCGTATAGCAATTAATGCGATTAATACCAAACCAATTGATTTATGCAAATTGAAGTATTCAGCACGAATGCCAGGCGGTGATTTAGGTAACTCCACCATCCACAAACCCAAGGCAAGCTCACCAATGATGCATAAGCCAATTAACCAATGTAAAACAATCGCAACCTTTGTGTAACGATCATTGCGCAAACTATCTGACATACAGCTCCTCATCAACCCAAATTTGGTTTGGATATTAATTATTAAAGTAATGGAGTCCATTAAATCATAAAAATTATTCTTAAACTGAGCTCGCGACTATTAAGTGACTTTTGTTTGATCTAGATGTTATGTTGCAGCGCAACCATAACCAAGCACTAGGTTCAGGTTTAGATGCGCCGCAGAAAAAATATTGGTAATTCAGGTATATTCAAAGTTATATATTTTTAATACTAGATAGATACCTTTTAAAGAAGGCGGACCGTGAAATTAAGCCAATTTATTTACTTCCCTGGATTCAAACGTCCTCCTGCAGTAGCAACTGATACGAGCTTTAAAGCTGAGCCTATTTTTTATTTATGGGCAGCTTATTCCGGTCTTTTGATTTTTTCTTTTTATCTTTTGTACTTAAAAGGTGTTTGGGCTTCATTACTGGCAGCCGACCCTACTTATCTAACTGCGCTGATTATTGTTTTGTTTATCGGCT
>JBEEOV010000081.1:0-4037 GCA_041191465.1 Pseudomonadota bacterium | reverse complement strand
ATTAAAGACTTAGATACTGGTAAAGAAACTGAAGCAAAAATTAAAGTGAATGAGCCAATGATTCATCGCGGTGTTGCGATTTATCAATCTAGTTTTGAAGATGGTGGTTCAAAATTAAAGTTGCGTGCATATCCTATGCATGGACCTAGTAACTCTGTTAAATCAAGCTTCATTATTAATGGAGAGGTTGGTCAAAGCACTGTGCTTAAATCAAGTGATGGCGCTTCATACACATTGGAGTTCACTGGTTTTAGACCAACCAACGTTGAAAATATCTCTAATGCATCTGGTCAGGCAGATGCTAGGGGTGTTGCTAAGAAGTCTGATGACCTTGGTTTGGCAAAAACGCTCAATGATCGCCTGGGCTCTGGTGCTAAAACGAGTAAGCCAACAGAGTTAAGAAACGTAGGTCCATCCGTGCAATACAAGTTACGTGATACTGCCGGTCAGGCTCGTGAGTACAGTAACTACATGCAGCCGTTGTCAATCGATGGCATTCCGATGTTTTTGTTAGGTGTGCGCGAAAGCTCAGCTCAAGAATTTAGATATTTACGTATACCAGCAGATGCTAATTTATCTTTGAATGAGTGGTTAACGCTAAGAAGTCTTTTGCAAGATGCAGGAGCGAGACAAAGAGCTGTGCAACGTTTTGCCAATGCAATTGGACAGCAACCAGGATTCTCTGGCTCACCTCAGATGATTGCTCAGCTTAAGGAAAGTGGTAGCAGATCAATTGAGTTATTTGCTGGGGCAACTAAGTTTGCAGCTGATCAAGCCAAAGAGGCTGGAATCACGCCGGGCGGATTCGCGGCATTGGGTGGATTTATTGATAAGGCAGTGCCAGAAGCTGAACAACAAAAAGCCGCAGAGGTGGTGTTGAAGGTGCTCAATGGCGTTATTTGGGAGTTGTGGCAAGAAGCCAGAGCTCAATTAGGTTTGCCGCCAGCAAAAAATAATGAAGAAAGTCAGCGCTATATCCAAGCGGCTACTTCTGCTTTGTCGGATGTTAATTTTTATCCGGCACCACTAAGTTTTCAGTTGGATGATTTCACAGAAGTCAAAGCTAGCGTATTTCAAGTGACTAAGTCACCGGGTAAAAACATGGTTTATTTGGGTTGTTTATTCCTTGTGCTTGGTATCTTTGCGATGTTCTATTTGCCAGAGCGCAGAATTTGGGTGAGAAGTTTGGCAAACGGTAATAACCTTTTTGCCATGTCAACTTCGCGCAAAACTCTCGATTTTGAGAAAGAATTCCATAAGTATCAGAAAGACTTAAATAATGGAAACTAAATACGTTAGTCATGTTCAGGGTGGTTGGGCGCAATCGCTCAAGCAAAATTTCTTTGGAATCTTTAAAGCCCTAAAAGTTGTTGATTACATTTTTGCTGTGGCTCTAGCAGGCGGCGCTATTTTTGCAGAGATGCGTTTTTCAGAGCACATGGATGTTTATGAACAAGCCATCTTGTTTGCATCTGTTCCCGTATTGGCTATTTTGGGCTGGGCTTGGGCGCCACTCAGAAACTTAATGGTTGTATCAACCATCTTAAGTTTTGTGGCTATTTATTTTTATCAAACTCCAGAGGGTGGATCATTAGCTAGAGCAGAGCAAGCTTTCTTTTTAAAGTACATGCTATCTAGCCAGTCAGCCATTTTGTGGATGAGTGTGTTCTTTACATTAAGCACCTTGTTCTACACATTAACGCTTGCATTGCGTTCGCAATCTATGGGGCCAACAGCCTCAAAGCTTTGCTGGGCAGCAGTCTATATCGGTTTAACTGGTATGTTGGTGCGTTGGTATGAATCGTATTTGATGGGAGTGGACATTGGACATATTCCAATTTCTAACTTGTATGAAGTATTCATTCTGTTTTGTTTGATTACTGCGTTATTTCATCTTTACTATGAAGCTCGCTATCAATCGTTGGTGTTAGGCTCATTTGTTTTGTGGATCATTGCTGCAGCTGTAGGTTTTATTCTTTGGTATAGCGTTGCGCGTGATGCTCATCAAATTCAACCGCTAGTACCTGCTTTACAAAGTTGGTGGATGAAAATACACGTACCAGCCAACTTTATTGGTTATGGCACATTTGCACTTGCTGCAATGATTGGTATTGCTTATTTACTCAAGAGTAAAAACATTTTGGCTGATCGTTTGCCTAGCCTTGAGTTATTGGATGACGTGATGTACAAAGCCATCGCAGTCGGCTTTGCTTTCTTTACGATTGCAACTATTTTGGGCGCCTTGTGGGCAGCCGAAGCCTGGGGTGGTTATTGGAGTTGGGATCCTAAAGAAACCTGGGCATTAATTGTTTGGTTGAACTACGCGGCTTGGTTACACATGCGCTTAATGAAAGGCTTACGCGGAGTGGTTGCCGCATGGTGGGCAGTGGTTGGTTTGTTGGTGACTACATTCGCCTTTATTGGCGTCAATATGTTCCTATCAGGCTTACATAGCTACGGTACTTTGTAATACATAACAACATCCACCTGAAAAGGTTTTGCCTTTAATTAAGCTGGCAAAACCTTTTCGTTAGCAAATAAACTTTCAATAGTTTCTCGCTCGCGGATTAGATGTACTTGTGTGCCATCTACCATCACTTCCGCAGCTCTACCTCTGGTGTTGTAGTTAGAGCTCATCGTAAATCCATAAGCACCCGCAGAAAGAATGGCTAATTGGTCGCCGGGTTCTACCGACAAAGAACGATCCCTACCTAGCCAATCCCCTGATTCGCAAATAGGGCCAACAATGTCATAAGTGACCGCAGGCGCTTTACTATTTGATTTAACAGGAACAATGGCGTGGAATGCTTCATACATGGCGGGGCGCATTAAATCGTTCATAGCAGCATCAACGATACAAAAGTTTTTTGTTTCGCCTGGTTTTAAATACTCAATGGTGGTTAACAGTAAGCCTGCATTGCCTACCAAGGATCTGCCTGGCTCAAAAAGAACCTCTAGATGACCAAAACCCTTTGACTCAATGTGATTGAGCAATGTATTAGCAAACTCAGTAATGGCAGGAGGTGTCTCATTTGTATAGCTAATGCCTAAGCCACCACCAATATCTAGATGATGAATCTTGATGCCGCTTGCATCTAATTGCTTGATCAGGTCTAAAACGCGATCAAGGGCATCCATGTATGGACTGATTTCTGTGATTTGTGAGCCAATGTGGCAATCGATACCAACAATCTCGCAGTGAGGCATTTTGGCGGCTTCTTGATATGTCTTGATCACATCATCATAGGCAATACCAAATTTGTTACCTTTTAAGCCTGTAGAGATATACGGGTGAGTCTTTGGATCAACGTCTGGGTTAACACGCAAAGAAATAGGGGCTTTTAGGCCCAAGCTTCCTGCAACAGAATTTAAGCGAGTTAATTCAGGGATCGATTCCAAGTTAAAGCATTTGACACCCGCCTTTAGTGCGGCAGTCATTTCTTGAGTACTTTTGCCAACACCAGAAAACACAACTTTATTGGCGGATCCACCGGCAGCTAGCACGCGAGCCAGCTCTCCTGCGCTGACGATATCAAAGCCAGCCCCTAGCTTTGCAAATAAATTCAAGATGGCTAAATTGCTGTTAGCTTTCATGGCGTAATGAACGCGCGCACGTCTTTCGCCGTTGGGGCGAACACAGGCAGCCTCATAAGAGTTAAATGCATCACTTAAGGCTTTTTTGCTATAGACGTAAGTGGGGGTGCCATATTGATTGGCAATGGCGCTCAAGGGCACATTTTCTGCGTGCCATTCTTGATCTTTGATACCAAAACCATTGAGTGAGGGAATTAAGCTCATTTTGAATCCTTGGCGGGAGGCCATTGTTTCTCTGTAGGTTCAGCCTTTTCGGGTGCAACAGGTGGCGGTGGAGCCTTTGGAAGAACAAGTGGTCCACGTATCCCGCAACCTAGCAGGGATATTGTCGCGCAAAGAAGGCAAGTCCTAGATACAATAAAACGCATATTCATTAGTTTAAAAGTGATCGCTGACTATAGCATGGCGGATATCAAAAATATGAACAAAACTACTCAAGTTGT
>JBEEOV010000080.1:0-4070 GCA_041191465.1 Pseudomonadota bacterium | reverse complement strand
ATCTTGCTAATTTCTTCAGCAAGATTTTGCCTTGCCTCTAAACGGCGCTTAATCTCCGATTTACTCGGTTTTTCGTATGTTTGATCTTCGTCTAGGTCGTGTGATTGCTTCATAATGTCATTTTCGCAGACTATTGCGTCTTTACACAGAAAAGTAAAAAACTATTCATGGCCATTAAAGCAACTATTTTCAAAGTTAACTTATCTGTCGCAGATATTGATCATGGCTATTATGCAGACCATAGTTTGACGCTAGCAAGGCATCCTAGTGAAACTGATGAGCGCATGATGATGCGTTTGTTAGCTTTATCTTTTAATGCGCATCAATTGAATGATCTTTGTAATGGGGATGGCCAGTTAGTGTTTGGCGCTGGATTATCTGATCCTGATGAGCCAGATGTTTGGCTAAAGGATTTCACGGGACAAACCAGATTATGGATTGAGGTGGGGCAACCTGAAGAAAAGCCTCTTAGCAGAGCTTGTTCTAAATCAGAAAAAGTGGTGGTTTATGCCTATCATCACGCTGCAGAAGTTTGGTGGAAGGGCATTGAAAACAAGCTCACGCGCATGGATAAGTTATCCGTGTACCGAGTTTCTTCAGATCTTTCTCAAGAGCTAGGCACTTGGGCAGAGCGTAGTATGCAAATACAAGCCACTATTCAAGATGGTCATTTGATGCTCAGTAATGGTCAGGGAACCATAGAGATTACCTGTGAGCGCTGGAAGTAAACTCTTTAAGAATCAATACATCAGCGCTATACTTCATTCATTATGAAAAAAATCATCGTCCTCAACGGTCCTAACCTCAATCTTCTTGGCACGCGAGAGCCTGAGAAGTATGGTTCTGCCACCTTGGCAGATGTAGAAGCCTTGTGTACTGACGCGGCAAAGCGTTTGGGGTTTGATGTTGAGTTTTTGCAAAGCAATCATGAAGGTCCTTTGATCGATAAGATTCAAGAGGCTGGTTTAGCTTATAAGGCAGGTAAGGTGCAGGGCGTGGTATTTAATCCAGGCGCTTACACGCACACTTCAGTGGCTTTGCACGATGCCATTGCGGCTGTGAATGGTTTACCTGTGATCGAAGTACACATTTCAAATGTGCATGCTCGTGAAGCATTTAGACACCACTCTTATATTTCACCTGTTGCTGCTGGCATAGTGGTTGGCTTTGGTGTTCAAGGCTATGTACTAGCCATAGAAGGTTTGGCGCAAAAATCCTAATTAATAGTGGGGCGGTATTTCATCGCGGGCGCTATTGCCATCCGCTGGCATATTGCTAGCCATCTGTAATTTCAGAGCTTTTACTTCTTTCACCAAAGCATCGATTTGCTGCTGTTGTTTGTAGATAGTTTGATTCAACTCTTCTAATAAATCTTCAGAAAAGCTCAATTTGACTTCTAAGTTGGTGATGCGTTCATCTTGATTCATTATGTTCCTGAGTGGCAATCGTTGGTGTCTTAGGATACTCGAATTATCTTGCAAGTCACAGCATGAATCTCATTCATTGAGCCACTGACATGCTAGCATCATCACCTTTGATATTTATTGCAATTTCTAAATGACCACATTAACTCCCCGCATTATCTTTTACATGGTTTTGCCAACCATTTTGTGGGCGGGTAATGCTATTGTGGGTAGATTAGCTGTGGGTACGATATCGCCCATCATGCTCAACAGCATTCGTTGGTCACTAGCAGCTTTGATCTTATTGCCATTAGGTTGGAGAGTATTTAAATCCAATAGCGTACTTTGGCAAAACAAAACTCGTTTCTTATTGCTAGGTTTATTGGGTGTTGGTTCTTACAACAGCTTGTTATATCTTTCCCTGGAAACTTCAACCCCAATTAATGTCACATTAATTGGCGGCAGTATGCCGATGTGGATGTTGTTAATTGGCGCGTTGTTCTATCAACAAAAAGCTCAGGCTCGCCAAATGTTTGGTGCGGTGATTTCTTTATTGGGTGTTGTGATTGTCTTGTCTCGAGGCGATTTACTTAGCATCCTTGATGTGAAGCTGGTGATTGGTGATTTATTTATTTTGTTAGCCACCATTCTTTGGGGTTTTTATAGTTGGATGTTAAGCCACCCAGGAAAGAGTACTGAGCGTGAGTGGCATTGGGCGGAATTCTTATTAGCCCAAGTTGTATTTGGTGTTTTTTGGTCTATCACCTTTTTAAGTTATGAGATCGCAGTGGATGCCATCCAGCTAGAGATTAACTTTTGGACAGTCTTATTATTAATTTATATCGCAATTGGCCCATCTTTGATTGCTTATAGATGTTGGGGGCTTGGGGTCAGTGCAGTGGGACCATCGCTAGCAGCATTCTTTGCCAATTTAATCCCGTTATTTGCTGCCATCATGTCAGCGGCATTGTTGGGCGAGGCGCCACAGATATTTCATGGAGTTGCCTTCTTGCTGATTGTTGCTGGGATATTGATTTCTTCAAAAAAGAAAATCAATTAATCTGCTAACTCAAAGCGACCATCTTCCATTTCTGCTTGTGGCCGAACCCAATAATCATTTGTTTGTTGAGATTCGTAAACATAAGCCATTTCTAAGGTAGCCTCAATCTTTGCTAGTCCAATGACTTTGTAAAAACCACCTGTTTTCTTGTGTCTTAAAATTGACCCAATCGGAAAGAGGCTGGTGTGTGTTTGACGCATTTAAGATTTCCTTTGTACCTTCCAGAGTGAGAATTGCGTATAGAACACAAAAAGCAATCCCCACACAACAATCGAAGCATAGCCTGCCATCCATCCATCGTATCCCATGGCTCTACTGATATCTAAGGTGGCGCCAAATATCGCAGGCCCTAATAACCCGCCACTGAACCCCATTACCGAGTGTAGGCCCATAGCAGCTCCTTTGATCTCTTGAGGAACGCTGATCACTAGACCTGCTGTGAGTGTTGCTGAGTCGGCCATGATGAAGATGGAATGAATAAAAGCTAGTAGCAAAATAATTGACCAATGCGCATGCAATGAGGCCCCTAAGCAAATGCCGCTGATGGCGCTACCAATCATGACCCAATAAACCCAGCGATGGCGACCTATTCTTAATGCCATCTCATTGCCGATAATGGAAGCGGGAACACCAATCAGATTAATGAGCGTGGCAATCACTGTTGCAGTTAATGGAAAAGAACTTTCGGGATTGGCAATGGTGGCGGCATATACAAAAAATGCCACTAACCAGGCTCTGGATGCAAATAGCTCGAGGCTGTGAGCGGTGTATCCCAGCATATAGCCGAGAGCCTCTTTTGTTTCTAATACTTTTTTCCAGCGCAAGAGGGGGAATGCGTCTTTTAAGTCAAACTTAATTTCAAAGAAAGATTTTTCACCGACCAATCGTTGAGTGCCTAGCCATGCCAAGATGCCAGCAAGAGCAGGCCCCATGGATGTAATTAGAAAAGCTTCGCGCCAACCGTATTGAGTAATTAATATGCCTGAAACAAAATAAGAGAATGCATTACCAATGCCAAAAAAAGCTGTATAAAAAGAAATATGTCGAGTGATCTCACCCACGGTGACTCTGTCTGAGATTATTTTGAGGCCAGGCATGTAAGTGGCTGATATGCCAGCACCATGCAGCATCAGAAAAAACCAAGCATTATGAAAGTCAGTAGCAAAGTAGCCCATCCCGAACAAACCAAGACTAGCTAATAAACCACCTGTTAGATATATCTGTCTGGTGTCGATGCGATCCGTCAAGGTTGTTGCAAACGGCACAACAAGAACGTAGCCGATGAAAAAACTGCTGGCTAAAAAACCTGATTCAAAGTTACTTAAGTGCCATTCAGATTGAATAAGCGTTAAAGATGCAGCGTAGCAAGCGAATCCAAAAATGGATAAGACTTGTGTGAGAAGCATTAAATAGGTGGTCAAGATGTCTCAATATTTTTATATTTAAATCATTTTATATGTCTAGCGGATTATTGGATAATTAGACAAATCACCTATTTTTATGAATCTAGAACTCAGATCCCAAGCACTTTTACTACTAAGTATTAAAGACCCGCGTGCTAAATGCTTGGCAGTGGCTGATTTGCGTCAGCAATACTTGGCTGGCGC
>JBEEOV010000079.1:0-4143 GCA_041191465.1 Pseudomonadota bacterium | reverse complement strand
GATGAAATTAAATTTGGTGATAACGACACATTAGGTGCTTTAGTCACTAACTTGATTGAAGCTGATGCGCTAATCATTTTGACTGATCAAGGCGGTCTGTATAGCGCTGATCCACGCAAAGATCCAAGGGCAACATTGATTCAAGATGCAGTTGCGGGAGATTCTCAATTAGAAGCTATGGCTGGTGGTGCTGGTAGTGATATTGGCACAGGTGGCATGTTGACCAAAGTATTGGCAGCTAAATTAGCAGCTAAGTCTGGAGCAAGTACTGTGATTGCTTCTGGTCTAGAAACTAATGTCTTGGTGCGTTTAGCTAAAGGTGAGTCAATTGGTTCGCAATTGACTGCTAAAAAATAAAACCAATTAACCGTTTAAGGTTTTAAAAAGGGAATAATTTCTTTTGCGCTTCTGCGAGGGATTGAGTTTTCGCAAAATGCATCTTGTATCAAAGCAGAGTGGTAACGGTTGTAGCTATTACTTCTAACCGCTTGCCAGCGACTGCTAGGTGACTTAACCCATTGATCATCTTTTTGCATGGTGGCATATAAGCGCCATTCATGAGTCTCACAGCGAATACCTTCATAAGTCACTTGCTTTGCCCCAGTTGGACTAGTGATAACAATCACGTAACGAATGACTTCATCTTTGCCAAAAGCAATTGAATTTGCATCAATGGCAAATGTTAGGGGCGTATTCGGAGAGACATAAAAAGGTTTTAAATCTTTAGATGGTGGTGCAGTTGGAATTTTGACTTGAGTCTCTTCCCAAAAACGCGGCGCATCTGGATCATTTTCATCAGCAGGATCTGCAGTTCTGTATTGAGCAGTAGCGCTAAAGCTAACCATAGTTAGTGCACATAAGAGATATTTCACCCAATTCATGTATGGTCGATTAGTGATCAAGAGTTCTCCGAATCTTTTTTGGCGTCATGAGGGTTTGATCTGTACAAATCCAATGGTGACCCCCAAGGCATCATCATCATTCTCGGACCGCGCGCGATATATCTGGCTAATTCTGATAGAGCTAGCTCATAAACTTCACGCTTGAAGTCAATCACAACATCCAATGGAATCCAATAGGGGCTCCAGCGCCATGCATCAAATTCTGGATGATCAGTAGCGCGTAGGCAAACATCACTATCGCGACCCACCATGCGCAATAAAAACCAGATTTGTTTTTGACCTCGATAAGCTTGACGGGTCGTGCGTCGACCTGATGAGGAATTGGATCGACGCAGGAACTCCGCTGGCACGTCATAACGTAGCCATTCGCGAGTACGTCCAATAATTTGAACGTGTTGCGGCTCTAAACCGATCTCCTCATGCAACTCACGATACATCGCCTGCTCTGGGTTTTCACCGTGTTGAATACCGCCTTGCGGGAATTGCCAAGAGTGTTGGCCAACACGTTTCCCCCAAAATACCTCGTTACGTTGATTGAGTAGAACGATGCCGACGTTGGGTCTATATCCCTCTCTGTCGAGCATATTCGTGCCCTAATCCTTTAATCCTTTAAAATCAATAAATTGATTATAGCTATATAGCTAACCCATATATTTTATAAAGTGAACCATGAAAGCATCTCAGTTTTTTATTAGAACCCTAAAAGAAGCCCCAGCGGACGCAGAAATCGTTTCTCATAAGCTCATGATGCGTGCTGGCATGATCCGTAAATTGGGTGCCGGTATCTATAACTACATGCCTATGGGTTTAAAGGTGATCCGCAAAGTCGAGAGCATTATTCGTGAAGAAATGAATAATGCTGGAGCCGTTGAATTATTGATGCCAGTAGTGCAGCCTGCCGAACTTTGGCAAGAAACTGGTCGCTGGGACAAGATGGGCCCTGAGCTTTTGCGTATCAAAGATCGTCATGATCGTGACTTTTTGATTCAGCCAACCTCTGAAGAAGTGGTGACAGATATTGCTCGTCATGAAATCAAAAGTTACAAACAATTGCCGGTGAACTTTTATCAAATTCAGACTAAGTTCCGTGATGAACGTCGTCCTCGCTTTGGCATCATGCGTGGTCGTGAGTTTTGTATGAAAGACGCTTATTCTTTTGACCGAGATGTTGAGGGTATGAAGGTTTCATATGCCAAGATGTTTGAGGCATACACACGTATTTTTAAGCGTCTAGGCCTTAACTTCAGAGCGGTTAATGCTGATAACGGTGCGATTGGTGGTACAGGCAGCCAAGAGTTTCATGTGATTGCTGAAACTGGTGAAGACGCAATTGCTTACTGCCCAACATCTGACTATGCGGCCAATATTGAAACTGCTGAAGCTTTATCGCTCATAGCTAACCGTGCGGCTCCTACTCAAGAAATAACATTGGTACCAACGCCAGGCCAAAGCAAGTGTGAAGATCTTGCTAAGTTCTTAAAGTTGCCATTAGATAAGACTGTTAAATCGATTGTTCTAGCTGTGGATCAAGAAGCAGGCGCTCAACTATTCTTGTTGTTGGTTCGTGGCGACCATGAGCTCAATGAAGTGAAGGCAAGCAAAGTGCCAGGTTTAACAGACTTCCGTTTTGCAACAGAAGCAGAAATTATTGATTATTTTGGTACACCTCCTGGTTATTTGGGACCTGTTAAAACAAAGAAACCATTAACTGTTGTTGCAGATAGAACAGTTGCGCAAATGAGTGATTTTGTTTGTGGTGCCAACCAAGAAGGCCATCATTTAACTGGTGTGAACTGGGGTCGTGATTTACCAGAGCCAATAGTTGCTGATCTACGTAATGTGATTGTTGGTGATGCATCACCAGACGGCAAAGGCAAATTGGAGATTTGTCGTGGCATTGAAGTGGGTCATGTATTCCAATTGGGTACGCGTTATTCAGAATCCATGAACGCGGTTTACTTAGATGAAAAGGGTCAATCTCAGCCAATGGTGATGGGTTGCTACGGTATTGGTGTAACACGTTTATTAGGCGCTGCCATCGAGCAGTGTTTCGATGATCGCGGCATCATGTGGCCTGTATCGATTGCTCCATTCCAAGTGGTGTTGTGTCCAATGGGTTATGACCGTTCTGATATGGTGCGCGAAGCGGCTGATAAGCTTTATCAAGAATTAACTGCAGCAGGTATCGAAGTCATTTTGGATGATCGTGGCGAACGTCCGGGCGCCATGTTTGCTGATTGGGAACTCATCGGTGTGCCATATCGTGTGGTAATTGGTGAGCGTGGTTTAAAAGAAGGTCAGTTAGAGTTCCAAGCTCGTACTGATACAGAGGCTACTAATGTCCCAGTGGCAGAAGTTGCAAAAAAAGTAATTGATTCAGTGAAGGCTAAATTAGCAATTAACTAATTTCTGGCATCAAGCGTTAATAAAAAAGCCTGTCAATTTAAAACTGACAGGCTTTTTTTCATGATACTTAAAATTAACGTTTAAACATCCCGCCCATACCTTTGGCTGCCATGCCGCCCAGCATACGTGCCATCTTGCCACCTTTGAACTGTTTCATCATTGTTTGCATTTGTTCAAATTGAGCTAAGACGCGATTGACTTCTTGGACCTGAACGCCAGCCCCTGCGGCGATACGACGCTTGCGACTCGCCTTTAAAAGTTCTGGTTTCATTCTTTCTTGCGGCGTCATGCTATCGATAATGCCTTGTGTGCGACGCACTTGTTTGTCAGCAACACTCATATCTTGTT
Source organism: Pseudomonadota bacterium (assembly GCA_041191465.1). GTDB lineage: Bacteria > Pseudomonadota > Gammaproteobacteria > Burkholderiales > Burkholderiaceae > Polynucleobacter. The sequence continues at coordinate 487 of JBEEOV010000079.1, read as the reverse complement.
TGGCTGCAGCTTGAGCAAATTGCGCTGGTAATTTATCAATCAAATTACCAAGCCCGCCCATTTGACGCATTTGACTGATTTGCATGCGGAAATCATTTAAATCAAATCCACCTTTTTTAACTTTATCGGCTAGTTTCTGAGCTTGCTCGATATCAACATTCTTTTGTGCTTGTTCAACAAGCGCTAGGATGTCGCCCATGCCCAAAATGCGACTTGCCATGCGTTCGGCATCAAATGCTTCTAAACCATCCAGTTTTTCAGCAACACCAGCAAACTTGATAGGTACACCAGTGATGTGTTGCACCGATAAAGCGGCACCACCACGTGCATCACCATCTAGCTTGGTTAGAACTACGCCTGTGAGTGGTAGTGTGTCGTTAAAAGCTTTGGCAGTATTGACAGCATCTTGACCCAACATTGCATCAACCACGAAGAGTGTTTCGATCGGATTGAGTAGCTGATGCAAAGATTGAATTTCTTGCATCAT
>JBEEOV010000078.1:0-4356 GCA_041191465.1 Pseudomonadota bacterium | reverse complement strand
GAGTGAACTGGATGGCAAAGCATTCATCACTGACTCTTGGACCAAACCTGCTGATGCCAAATTAAAGGGTGATGGCAGATCTCGGATCCTAGAAGAAGGTAATATTTTGGAGCGCGGTGGCGTTGGCTTCTCCCATGTACGCGGTGATGCAATGCCCCCTTCGGCTACTGCACACCGCCCTGAACTAGCTGGTCGTGCTTTTGAAGCGATGGGCGTGTCATTGGTGTTTCATCCACGTAATCCACATATTCCCACGGTACACCTGAATGTACGCTGCTTTATTGCTCAAGCAGAAGGCAAGGATCCTGTTTGGTGGTTTGGTGGTGGCATGGATTTGACGCCCTACTATGGTGATGAGGCTGATTGCAAACACTTCCATCAAACCTGTAAAAATGCTTTGGATCCTTACAACCCAGAACTACATCCTCGCTTTAAAAAGTGGTGCGATGAATACTTCTATTTAAAACATCGTGATGAACCACGTGGCATCGGTGGTATTTTTTATGATGACTTTAGCGAATTAGGATTTGAAAAGAGTTTCGAGATGACTCGCGCAGTGGGCGATGCTTTTCTGGATGCTTATTTGCCGATCGTGAAAAAACATCAGAACGATCCATACACAGAAGCTCAACGTGAATTCCAAGCATTCCGTCGCGGCCGCTACGTTGAATTTAATCTAGTGTTCGATAGAGGTACTTTATTTGGCTTGCAATCAGGTGGTCGCACTGAATCTATTTTGATGTCAATGCCACCAGTTGTTCGCTGGGGCTACGATTGGAAACCTGCCGCCAATAGTCCAGAAGCACGTCTTTACACAGACTTTTTAAAACCTAAAGATTGGATCAATCTTTAATGGATATCAAGAAACGTAAAGCAATAGGAATTTTAGGTGGCACCTTTGATCCACCACATTGGGGGCATTTACGTTTAGCAGAACACTTTTCGAGAGTGTTGCAGTTAGATCACATTATTTGGATGCCAGCTGGTCAACCATGGCAAAAGAGCAGCGACATCACTCCTGCTAAACATCGTTTGGCCATGAGCGAATATGCGATCGAAACTCTGCATGATTTATTTGTGGATCACCACATCTATACCAAGATTGAAATTAGCACCTTAGAGATGGCCAGAGAAGGTCCTAGCTATGCAATCGACACCGCTAAAGAGATCCGCGCTCTTTATGGTCCAGAGACATCAATCAGTTGGCTGATGGGAGCTGATAGCTGGGCAAACATCAAAACTTGGCATCAATGGCCAGAATTACCCAATTTTGTTCATCTTGCCGTTGCTAGCCGCCCAGAAACAGATTTATCTGGGGCAAATCAAGCCAATAGCAGTGTTTTTGCAGATAAACAGACATCTGACCCTCAATTGTTACAATTGAGCCCACAAGGACATGTTTTGTTTGATCAAGGCCTGCAAATTAATCTTTCCTCCAGTGCACTTCGTGATGGCTTCTACAACAATGCATCATGGGATGAGCTGGCAGATGCAATACCACCCTTGGTTCTCGATTACATCGAAGCCAAAGGTCTTTATAGAAATAAATGATGGATATTCCAAAACTACAACGTGTGATCATCGACGCCCTTGAGGATGTTAAGGCTGAAGATATTCGTGTTTTTGACACCAAGAAAATCAGCGACTTATTTGATCGCGTGATCATTGCCACTGGTAACAGCAACCGCCAAACAAAATCTTTAGCGATGTCCGTGAAAGAAGCCGTGAAAGAAAAAGGCGGCGAAGTGATTTCTGTTGAAGGCATGGAAACCGGTGAATGGGTATTGGTTGATTGTGGCGATATCGTGGTCCATATCTTGCAACCGATGTTGCGCTCGTACTACCAACTTGAAGGCATCTGGGGTGATAAACCTGTGCGCGTTAAATTGGGTGGCAAAGCCAGCAAATCAAAACGCTTTGCCAGCGAACCAGAGGACGAAGAGGACGATTAAGCCCGCTGGCTTAAAACTCCTTTTTTAAGCCATGAAACTTTGGGTGATTGCAGTTGGTCACAAGATGCCCGCTTGGGCTGAGACTGCCACCCAAGATTATGTGAAGCGCATGCCAGCAGATTGCGCCATCCACATCAAAGAACTCAAACCAGATTTAAATCCTGCCAAAGAAGCTATCAAAATCAGAGAGGCTTTACCAAAAGGTGTTCACATCATCGCTTTAGATGAACGCGGTAAAGATTTGTCCACTCAAGATTTAGCTAATCAAATGAGCGCCTGGCGCCAAGACGGCAAAGATATTGCTCTACTGATTGGTGGCGCCGATGGTTTAGATCCAGAATTAAAAAAAGAAGCTGCATCGATGATGCGCCTGTCTAGCATGACCTTGCCTCATGCCATGGCGCGCGTGATTCTAGTGGAACAACTCTACAGAGCTTGGACGATTTTGCAAGGTCACCCCTATCACCGAGTTTAAATATCACTGACTGTTATTTTTAATAGTTCTATTCCAAGATCACATGCACTCATTCATTTACTTAGCCTCTCAAAGCCCAAGACGCCAAGAGCTCTTACAGCAAATTGGTGTGACCTTTGAGCTCTTGCTGGCTGATGCCACAGAGGATGCAGAGTCTCTAGAAGCTCACGTTGCTGGCGAACCTGCTCTCAATTACGTACAACGAGTCACTTTGGCAAAAGTGACTGCCGCTTTGCAACGTTTACAAAAGCGTCACCTAGCTTGGGCACCGATACTTTGTGCAGATACAACAGTGGCTATTGTGATTGATGGCAAAGAAATGATTTTGGGTAAACCCGAAGATGAGGCAGATGCCAAAAGAATTTTGAAGCTATTGAGCGGCAAAACTCATCAAGTTCATACGGCTGTTGCCGTACTGAGCAATGAAAATGAACCTCCGAAACAATTGGTTTCAACATCATCTGTGACATTTAAACCACTGGATGAATCTGAGATAGATGCCTATATAGCTAGCCAAGAACCCATGGGTAAAGCTGGTGCTTATGGCATACAGGGCATAGCAGGAAGTTTTGTGGGACATATTTCTGGGAGTTTTAGCAGCATCATGGGCCTCCCTCTTTATGAAACTGCCCAGTTACTACAAGAAACTGGTGTAAAGTTTTCCATCAACCAATAAATACCCAATTAAATCAACTAAGCCCATCAATGACTGAAGAAATCCTTGTCAACATTACTCCGCAAGAAACGCGTGTTGCGATTATTCAGCAAGGCGTGGTGCAAGAGCTTCACATTGAAAGAAGTCAAAGCCGCGGGATTGTGGGTAATGTCTACTTGGGTAAAGTCACACGCGTGCTACCAGGCATGCAATCAGCGTTTGTGGACATCGGTTTAGATAAAGCTGCTTTTTTACACGTGGCTGATTTGTGGATGCCTAAAAACTCTAAATCTGAGAACACTCCGATTGAGAAGCTCGTGTTTGATGGCCAAACTATATTGGTACAGGTGTTAAAAGATCCGTTGGGCACCAAAGGTGCTCGCTTAAGTACACATATCAGTATCGCTGGCCGCAACTTGGTCTATTTACCCCAAGAAGATAATGGCAATCAAATTGCCATCTCTCAAAAGATTGACAATCTTGAAGATCGAGATAATTTAAAGAAACGCTTTCAGGCATTAATGCCCGCCGGTGAACAAGGCAGCTATATTTTGCGCACTAGCGCAGAAGACGCGGATGATCAAGAATTAGCGAACGACTTAAGGTACTTAAGCGCCACTTGGACCAAGATTCAAGAAGGCAGTCAACGATTACCAGCCCCTAGTTTGCTTCACCAAGATTTAAGTTTGGCAGAACGTGTCTTAAGAGATCTAGCCACAGACTCCACGGGTCAGATCAGAGTTGACTCAGCTGAGAACTTTGAAAAACTCATCACATTTGCCAAAAACTTTACACCCAACCAAGAAACTAAATTAGTTCTATATCGTGGTGAAAGACCTTTATTTGATTTATTCGACACCGAATCAGAAATTAATCGCGCTCTAGGTAGACGTGTTGACCTGAAGTCTGGTGGTTATTTGATGATTGACCAAACTGAGTCAATGACAACCATCGATGTGAACACGGGCAGTTATGTTGGGGCCCGCACTTTTGACGACACGATCTATAAAACTAATCTAGAGGCGGCTCAAACCATTGCTCGCCAATTACGTTTACGCAACTTGGGCGGCATCATCATCATTGACTTCATTGATATGCACAGTAAGGAGCATCAAGATGCTGTGCTAGATGAACTCAACAAGAATCTAGCCAGAGACAAAATCAGAACTTCTGCTAATCCATTTTCATCATTAGGCTTGGTGGAGATGACTCGCAAACGTACCCGTGAATCTTTAGCTCATTTATTGTGTGAGCCCTGCGAAGTTTGCCAAGGC
>JBEEOV010000077.1:0-4398 GCA_041191465.1 Pseudomonadota bacterium | reverse complement strand
TAATCAGTCAATTTTTATACAGTAAAGCATCTGATGGCGCGCCATCAGATAAGAAGTAATTAAAGGTCTCTTGATAACAAATATGTTCGGTCAACTCAACAAGAAATTAATCAAAATACTTATGTTGATGAGTATTGCTTTGGTCGCGGGTTGTGCAACAACTCAGCAAACTGAGCGTGTGGCAAAGATTGATCCTTTTGAGTCTATGAACCGAGCAGTTTTCACTTTTAATGAAAATGCCGATGAGTACGTCATTAAGCCAGTAGCTGAGGCATATCAATTTGTTCTTCCAGAGTTTGTTAGAACAGGTGTAACAAACTTCTTTAGCAATATTGGTGATGTGTTTGTTGCGGTCAACAATTTGTTACAAGGTAAGCCTGGTAACGCTGCCAATGATATTGGCAGATTCTTAGTTAACTCAACTATTGGTATCTTGGGCTTATTTGATGTGGCCACTGAGGCTGGCCTAGAAAAAAATAAGGAAGACTTTGGTCAAACACTTGGGGTATGGGGTGTGCCATCAGGCCCTTATGTGGTGCTGCCATTATTTGGTCCAAGCTCAGTGAGAGATACCGCTGGTTTGGTAGTTGATATCAAAACAGACTTTATTTTGAACAGTGATCACCTTAATCATGATCAAAAAGTTGGCTCTACAGTTCTACGGGTTGTTAATCAGCGCGCCAATTTACTCAATGCGAGCCAATTACTAGAAGACGCGGCATTTGATAAGTACTCATTCTTGAGGGACTCCTATTTGCAAAGGCGTCACAATCAGGTGTACGACGGCAACCCGCCACTATCCACTGACTAATTCAATATACGGCTAATTGGGCTAAGACCCTCAATTAGCAATACAATTTAGCTATTCACACTATTTAACTTATTAATTTATGCGCGTTTCATTGCTTAAAGTATTTTTTGCGTTTTTAGGCCTTTTTATTTGGTCGAGCTCAAGCATGGCTCAAAACACCAACACACCTGATGGCTTGGTCAAATTCGTTGTAGAAGACGTGATGACGGTTATCAAAAATGACAAAGCAATCCAAAGTGGTGATTTGAGGAAAATCAATGCATTGGTCGATCAGAAAATCTTGCCTTACAGTGATTTTCAAAAAACTACTCAGTTATCTATGGGTAAAAACTGGTCAAAAGCTTCAGCACAGCAACAGGCTCAGATCACTCAAGAATTTAAAACTCTTTTAATCCGCATTTATGGTGGTGCATTAGCTCAAATCAAAGACCAAAAGGTTCAATACAAACCATTTAGAGCGGCAGCGGATGACACTGATGTTGTTGTTAAAACCGTGGTGATTGGCAAAGGTGAACCAATTCAATTGGATTACCGCCTAGAAAAAACAGCCAATGGTTGGAAGGTGTATGACATCAATATTTTAGGCGCTTGGTTGGTTGAGTCTTACCGTAATCAATTCAATGATCAGGTGAGCAAGGGCGGTATTGATGGTTTGATTCAATTTTTGCAACAACGCAACAATGCGTTGGCAAACGCTAAGTAAAAATTAAAACATTCATGACACTTCAATTTCAACTGCCTGCCGAAATCTCTCACAGCAATGTGGAGACTGTACTTGCACAAGGCATTGCTGTCATTGATACGTTGCAAGCTGAAAATAGCCTAACAATTGATTGCCAAGCTCTTACAGTATTTGATTCAAGCGCATTGAGTGCGCTTTTATCTATGCGTAGGCATGCGCAAGTCAAGAATGTCCATATCGAATTGCGATCAATTCCAGAAAAGCTAGCTAGTCTTGCACAAGTCTATGGCGTAGCTGATGTCGTGCTTGTATGAGTGCGATTTCTTTTAAACACCTCACCAAAAATTACGGTTCTTTAGTTGCTCTAAACGATGTTAGTTTAGAAATTGAAGAAGGCGAGTTCTTTGGTTTATTAGGCCCTAACGGTGCCGGAAAAACCACGCTCATATCTATTTTGGCTGGCTTGTGTCGACCAACTACGGGATCTGTTGAGGTGATGGGGCATGATGTTCAATCTGACTTTCGGGCAGCAAGACGTTTGTTGGGTATTGTTCCTCAAGAACTTGTTTTTGATCCATTCTTTACTGTAAGAGAGACACTTCAATTTCAGTCTGGATATTTTGGAATAAAAAATAATGGTGAATGGATTGATGAGATTCTTCACCACTTGGGCCTTGCCGATAAAGCTAATAAAAATATGCGTGCCTTATCTGGTGGCATGAAGCGCCGTGTATTGGTGGCTCAGGCTCTAGTGCATAGACCGCCAGTGATTGTGTTGGATGAGCCAACTGCTGGTGTGGATGTGGAGTTACGCCAATCCTTATGGAAGTTCATCAGTCGTTTAAATAAGGAAGGTCATACGATTGTTTTGACCACCCATTATTTGGAAGAGGCGCAAGAGTTGTGTGGACGTATTGCCATGCTGAAAAAAGGCCAGATTGTTGCCCTAGATACCACTGCTAATTTACTGGCGAGAGTCAATAATTCACAAACTAAAGATGGTGACTTGGAAGACGTCTTTATGCAAATCATGAGTGAGGGGCGCTAATGAGTCAGTTACGTTCATCTCCTTTTGCATATGCCAGTGGTTTTCAAGCGCTCTTTTATAAAGAAGTAAAACGCTTTTGGCGTGTTAGTTTTCAAACAGTAGCTGCACCCGTCTTGACAGCTATTTTGTATTTGATGATTTTCGGACATGTGTTAGAAGATCATGTCAAAGTGTATGGCGCTATTAGTTATACCGCGTTCTTAATTCCTGGTTTGGTCATGATGAGTCTTTTGCAAAATTCTTTTGCAAATACATCTTCATCATTGATTCAATCGAAAATTACGGGCAACCTTATTTTTGTGCTGTTAGCACCTTTGTCACATTTGGAATTTTTCATGGCTTATGTTTTGGCGGCCATGGTCAGAGGCTTAGTAGTTGGTTTGGGTGTGTTTTTAGCCACCTGTTGGTTTACAGATATTTCTTTTCAAATGCCTTTATGGATTTTGGCATTTGGTTTATTAAGTGCTGCCGTGCTGGGTGCTCTTGGATTGATTGCCGGTATTTGGGCAGAAAAGTTTGATCAGCTAGCAGCCTTTCAGAACTTTTTCATCATGCCTGCGACCATGTTGTCTGGGGTTTTTTACTCAATTCATACGCTGCCAGCTATTTGGCAAACCATTTCGCATTTCAACCCATTCTTTTACATGATTGACGGATTTAGATATGGGTTTTTTGGGGTTTCAGATGTGTCGCCTTGGTTTAGTCTAGCAATTGTTGGTTCATTCTTCTTGTTGGTTGCTGTAGTAGCCATCAGATTGCTAGCAACAGGGTACAAGTTACGTCACTGATTCATTTTTGTTAAACGTTTGAGTCGTAAGAAGAGATAGATAAAATGTTGCCAACGCCTGAACAAGTCAAAGAGTACATTGCTAAAGGAATTAGTTGTTCTCATTTAGAGGTTGAGGGTGATGGACAGCATTTTTTTGCAACGATTGTTAGTGATGAGTTTGATGGTTTAAGGTTGGTGCAACGTCATCAAAAAGTTTATGCAGCGTTGGGTGATCGTATGAAATCAGAAATCCATGCGTTGTCATTTAAAGCATTAACACCTGCAGAGCATGCAGCTGGTAAGTAATCAAAAAGGTTAAAACAGAATTGGATAAGTTATCAATACAAGGCGGACAACCCCTAAAGGGTGAGATCACGATCACTGGTGCAAAAAATGCTGCCTTGCCGATTCTATGCGCGGGTCTTTTGAGTGCTGAACCGATTACTTTGCGCAATTTGCCAGATTTACAAGACGTTAGAACAATTCTGAAAATCTTGGCACAAATGGGCTTGAAGGTAACTTTCCCAAACCCTGATGATCGTTCAGTGGTGATTTTGGATGGCTCAGATATTCATACGCCAGAAGCTTCGTACGATTTAGTGAAAACCATGCGTGCTTCGATTTTGGTATTAGGCCCTTTGTTAGCGCGCTTTGGTCATGCGAAGGTGTCTTTGCCAGGCGGTTGCGCAATTGGTGCTCGCCCTGTTGATCAGCACATCAAGGGATTGAAAGCCATGGGTGCTGATATCCATATTGAGCACGGCTACATTGAAGCGAAGTTCGGTAAAAATCCAAATGCTTTGGTAGGCGCCAAGATCTTGACTGACATGATCACAGTGACTGGTACTGAGAACTTGATGATGGCTGCTGTATTGGCAGAAGGAGAAACTGTTTTAGAAAACGCTGCCCGTGAGCCAGAAGTAACAGACTTGGCAGAATTACTCATCAAGATGGGCGCCAAAATCACTGGTGTGGGAACTGATCGATTGGTGATTCAAGGTGTTAAAAAGCTCCATGGGGCTGAGCACAGCATCATCGCTGACCGTATTGAGACAGGCACATTCATGTGCGCTGCTGGCGCAATGGGC
>JBEEOV010000076.1:0-4405 GCA_041191465.1 Pseudomonadota bacterium | reverse complement strand
CCATTGATTTACGTTCCCAGTTATAGAGCTCTTTGCGCTCTGCTGGTAAGTCATCAACACTGGCGCGCACAAAACCACGCTTTAAGAACCAGTGTTCGGTTCTGGTTGTTAATACAAATATTTTCTTAAGACCTTGTGCTTTTGCTCTGGCTTCAATGCGTTTGAGCAATCTCTCGCCGTCGCCTGACTCTTGAGCTTCTGGGTCAACGGCTAGGCAAGACAATTCACCCAAACCATTAGAGTATGGGAATAATGCTGCGCAACCAAATAGCACGCGGTCATGTTCAATCACAGAGAAGTGGGTGATGTCACGCTCAATCACGTCTCGACCTCTGGCAACCAAGATACCTTCATCTTCTAAAGGCTCAATTAATTGCAAGATGCCGCCCACATCATCCAAGTTGGCTTCACGCAAATGTTCGATATCTGAAGCTGCAATCATGGTGCTGATACCGTCATGCGTGAATAACTCTTCCAAAAGAGCGCCATCACGGTCATGAGGTAATAAATGAACGCGACTAACGCCAGACTTAATGGCGCGAATAGCGTTTTGTAATAGCACTTTGAGATCTGCATCAGCCAACGTTAAGCCGCTGATGTGGTCTTCTAGTTGGCGTAATGAAAACTCTTTGATGAGTTCTCCATCAGAATCGGTGATGCCGTTGTATTCGGTTAAGAAAATTAATTTGTCTGCTTTTACAGCCATTGCTGTGGCAGTAGCCACATCTTCATAAGCAATGTTGAATGCTTGCCCTGTTGGTGAGAAACCCAAAGGAGACATCAACACAATTTTGTTATTGGCAAGAGAGTGTGCAATGGATTCTGAATCAACTTTACGCACCAAACCTGTGTGCATGAAGTCGACTCCATCCACAATACCAACCGGTCTAGCAGTAATAAAGTTGCCAGAAATAACAGAAATACGTGAGCCAGCCATAGGGGTATTAGGTAACCCTTGGCTAAATGCAGCTTCAATATCTAGACGTAATTCACCGGACGCTTCTTTGGCGCATTCCAAAGCGGCTGGATCGGTGATTCGATAACCACTCATGGCACCAGTGCCATAGCGACTAGTTACTTTTCTTAAATCGAGTTGTTCTTGTACTTGAGGGCGTGAACCATGGACTAAAACAATTCTCATACCCATGGCATGTAACATCGCCACGTCTTGGATAAGAGCCTCTAAGCCGCCTTTTTGCACCAATTCACCAGCAAACCCGATAACGAAGGTTTTGCCTCGAAAACTATGGATGTAGGGGGCTACATCGCGCAGCCAAGCAACGAAGGGAAAATTATTTTGGGCTTGATTTGTAGGCATAGTGGAAAATTATAGGGTGCAACCAGAAAAAATGACCAAACTTTTGAAAATTCAGTTTCCAGAGAGCTTACCTGTCTCCGGGCAGAGGGAGAGAATCACCCAAGCTTTGGAGCAGAACCAGGTCATTATTGTGTGCGGAGAAACCGGTTCTGGCAAGACCACACAGCTACCCAAGATCTGCTTAGCCATGGGGCGTGGCAGAGCCAATGGCACTGGTCAATTAATTGGGCATACCCAACCAAGGCGTATTGCTGCCACATCCACTGCCAAAAGAATCGCCCAAGAGCTTGGTAGCCCAATTGGTGAGGATGTGGGTTATCAAGTACGTTTTTCGGATAAAACTAGCTCAACAGCCTCTGTGAAGCTCATGACCGATGGTATTTTGTTGGCAGAGACCCAGCGAGACCCACTATTGAGTGCTTATGACACCATCATCATCGATGAGGCGCATGAGCGTAGTTTGAATATTGATTTCTTGTTGGGTTATCTAAGGCAGCTTTTGCCTAAGCGTCCTGATCTCAAAGTAATTGTCACCTCAGCCACGATTGACGCTAATCGTTTTGCAGAGCACTTTGGCTCTAAAGATCGTCCAGCGCCAGTGATTGAGGTCAGTGGCCGACTATATCCAGTTGAGGTTAGGTATCAACCACTCTTAGAGCCAGGTCAAAAAGAACCCAAAGATATCCCTGATGCTGTGGTGGATGCGGTGGGGCAGTTATGGCGTGAAGGCGCTCATGCAGCTGGTGATATTTTGGTATTTTTGCCAGGCGAGCGAGAGATTCGGGATTGTGCAGAGGCAATCCGCAAGGACCACGTACTTAATCAACGTTTTCATCCTGAAGTTTTGAGCTTGTTCGCAAGACAGTCTGTTGGTGAGCAGGAGAGGGTGTTTCAGTCTGGTGGTGGCAGAAGAATTGTTTTGGCTACCAATGTGGCAGAAACCTCATTAACGGTGCCGGGTATTCGATTTGTGATTGATGTGGGTTTGGCTAGGGTTAAGCGCTATTCGTACCGCAATAAAGTTGAACAGTTGCAAGTGGAACCTATTTCACAGGCTGCAGCCAATCAAAGAGCTGGTCGTTGCGGTCGTGTTTCTGATGGTATCTGTATTCGTTTATATGATGAGGCGGACTTCAACGCTAGACCGAAATTCACAGATCCTGAAATATTAAGAAGTTCATTGGCTGCAGTGATTTTGCGTATGCGAGCTTTGAAGTTGCCGCGTATTCAAGAGTTTCCGTTTATTGAGCCTCCGATGGGTAGGGCTATCAGTGATGGCGTTCAACTCTTGGAAGAGTTGGGGGCGATGGAGTCTGATGGTCCTAGACAGGGCGCATTAACCCCCATTGGTAAGCAATTGGCTGCTCTACCGCTAGATCCTCGAGTGGGTCGTATGCTCTTGGCAGCAAAAGAACAGCAGGCGCTAAGAGAGGTATTGATCATTGCTACCGCGATGGCCACGCAAGATCCACGCGATCGACCTATGGAATATGCACAAGCTGCAGATACAGCGCATAAGTTATTTGCTGACGAAAGATCCGAATTTTTGTCATATGTGAAGTTGTGGGATTGGTACCAGAACGCCTTAGTGCACAAACAAAGTAATCGTCAATTAGAGAATTTGTGTAAAACACATTTCATTTCTCCAAGGCGCATGCGCGAGTGGCGTGATGTCCACGGCCAATTACATCGATTGCTCACTGAGCAGGGTTGGAAAGAGAATGCAACACCAGCCACTTTTGAGCAAGTGCACTTATCTTTATTGACGGGCTTGTTAGGCAATATTGCTAAGAAATCTGAAGACGATAAACATGGCCCTGGTATTTATGAAGGCGCTAGAGGTATCAAATTAAATATTTGGCCAGGTTCCACCATTGGTAAAAAAGCTGGTGCTTGGATCTTGGCATCCGAGTTGGTAGAGACAAGTCGTTTATTTGCCAGAACAATTGCCAAAATAGAACCCATATGGGTTGAGAAGGTGGCTAGTCATCGCATTGTTAGATCCTGGAGTGATCCATTTTGGGATGCTCGCCAAGGCGAGGTGATGGCTCATGAGCGTGGCACGCTTTATGGCCTACCCATTTATCACGGGAGGAAGATTAGGTTCGCTCCGAAAGATGCTGAGGAAGCTAGACGCATCTTTATTCAAAGAGCATTGGTTGAGGCAGAGTTGTTTGGTCAAACAGAAGCAGTTCAGGCTCAGAAGCAAAACGGACCTCTCTACAGTTTTTTTTGGCACAACTTAAATTTAATCAAGCAAATTGAAGCTTTAGAACATCGTTCACGTCGTCAAGATGTGTTGGTAGATGATGAACTCTTATTTGCTTTTTATGAGCAACATTTACCCAAGCTTGTTTTTAGTAAGCCCACCTTAGAAGCTTGGTTAAAAGAAGATGCTAAAAACATTGCGTCTCTTAAATTGGATAAAGCTGATCTCATGCGGCATGAGGCAGCGGGTATCACCTTGGATCGTTATCCAAAGACCATCAAAATGGCTGGTACAGAGCTGCAGTTAACTTACCACTTTGAACCAGGTAGCCCTAAAGATGGTGTGACAATGGTTGTGCCTTTGGCACTCCTTAACCAAGTTGATCAAAGACGTTGTGAATGGTTGGTGCCAGGACTTGCCCTTGAGAAAACACAGTTGTATCTCAAATCTTTGCCGCAAAAGTTAAGACGTTACTGCGTGCCATTGCCTGATTACGCAAAAAAGTTTGTTGAAAGAGCTTCAGAAAATAATACTTTTGGCGAAGGTGATTATTTAGATGCTTTGATCGCAGATATTCGTGCCCAAACACAAGTGCAGGTACAGCGAGCTGATTTCCGTCCTGAAAATCTACCGCTACATTGTTTTATGAACTTCCGTTTGGTTGATGAGTATGGGCGCCAAATTGATTTAGAACGCAACCTTGGTAAGCTGCGTGCCGAACACGCGCAAGCTGCTAGAGAAGTGTTTCAGGAAGTTGCTGCAACTGCTGTGAATCAAATCGCGGCGCCAAATACGAAGCAAGATAACCAATCGGCCTCTCATCAATCTACAGTGGCGCAAACAGACAATATCAAAGATTGGTCTTTTGGCGAATTGCC
>JBEEOV010000075.1:0-4428 GCA_041191465.1 Pseudomonadota bacterium | reverse complement strand
CCTATTTGGATTAATTTGGAATATCTCACTGCAGAAGCTTGGGCTGATGAGATGCACCTAATGCCATCTCCCCAAAATAATGGTCTAAAGAAGTATTTTTACTTCCCAGGCTTTACAGCCAAAACTGGTGGGGTTACTTTAGGCAATTGGAATGAGGTCACGAGCAGGAGTTTCACTCCTGAATCTTTGATCAATGCTTGGGCTAAATGCAGGCAAGGCGCCAAAAAAATATCTATCTTCAATTATCGTCATGCCCCATTACATGATTGGCTACGTTCATTAAATCAAGCGGCCAGCTCTTGCGGTGATTTAGTCGATATATTGCTTTGTGCCGGTCAAAATGTTTCTGTTAATCAATTGTCATCTGAATTAACAGCGCTGCAATTAATAGAACTACCATTTGTCCCACAAGAAGATTACGACTGGTTAGTGGCTCACTGCGATATGAACTTGGTTCGAGGCGAAGATTCTTTTGTGAGAGCGCAATGGGCAGGTAAACCATTCATCTGGGATATCTACCCGCAGTCCGATTTAGCCCACGAAGTGAAATTAGATGCTTTTTTAGAGCGGTATTTTGAAGATGCCTCTCCAATGGTTCAGTCACTTGGCCTGTCCGCCATGAAATGGGGCTCACCATCCGATTGGTGGCCACAATTAGAGGCTTGGACACAACATTCTGGCCATTGGAGGCAGAAGTTAGTGGCTTTAGGTCATTTAGAGGGTAAAATCTTAGACTTTGTGAAATCTCAGGAAATATCGCGATGAAAATTGCTCAAGAACTCCGCACAGGTAACGTTGTCATGTTGAATGGCCAGCCATTGGTTATTCAGAAAACTGAATACAGCCGCTCAGGTCGTAACGCCGCTGTTGTTAAGATGAAGTTTAAAAACTTGATCACTGAAGCGCCTAACGAAGGCATTTTCAAAGCTGATGACAAATTCGAAGTTGTGATCTTAGAACGTAAAGAATGTACTTATTCTTACTTCGCAGATCCAATGTATGCATTCATGGATACAGAGTACAACCAGTATGAAGTTGAAAAAGACAACATGGGTGACGCTCTTAACTATTTAGAAGATGGCATGCCAGTTGAAGTAGTTTTCTACGAAGGCAAAGCATTGTCAGTAGAACTACCAACAATTGTTGTTCGCGAAATCACTTACACAGAGCCAGCTGTTAAAGGCGACACAAGCTCAGGTCGTGTACTTAAGAATGCCAAGATTGCGACAGGCTACGAGTTACAAGTGCCTTTATTCTGTAACGAAGGTGACAAGATCGAGATTGATACACGTACTGGCGAATACCGCAGCCGTGCTAACTAATTGATGTTGTTAAAGATTCAGTTGATTCAACTGAATCTTCGATAAACCACCCTACTAGGGTGGTTTTTTTATGTCAATTTTTCTTCACAATTATTTGTTAATCTACATTGAGACCAAAAAACTGATTGACTGTTTTTTAAGCAAACAACCTAGCGCTTTGTTTTTAGTAGGTTTATGATTAATTCAACAGAAGTTATAAACAATTTCTGTGGATAACTGATTCGAAAGAGGTCACCAAATGAGCCAAAAGAGTGCACCCAAACATTTATATGTTGAATACATGTACGGTTTTTTATTTCATTACACCGAACAACCCTTATTTCCTACAACGCCCGCATATACGCTAGTCAAACTCATCAGTGCAGATGAAAAAAGTTGGGAAGCAGTATATAAAAATATAGATGGTGAGAAAGCCACCTTTCACTTAGAGGGCGGCACCATCAAGATGAAAAAAACCACCGCATAACGGTGGTTTGTTTATTAATACTTTTTACTCTCAATAACTCAAGTCTTAAATCCCTTTTTTCTCAAACCATCTAAACATCAAGAGAGTGATGATGGCAAAGGCGATGGCGATCACCCAGTGATTGATACCCAAAGCTTCTGGTAAACCTATCTTGCCAAAATCAGCCCAAGATAAGACGGTTGATTTAAAGAATGGGTACATCTCAGCATAGATGCCAGCACCAACGATCATGCCAATCACACCAAAAATGGCATGCCAACGACCCTCACCCACAGCACCGACTGAGGTACCAGGGCAAAAACCCATCACCGCCCAACCTATACCAAATAATGTGCCACCAACTAAGATGGCGCCAACGTTCATCGCTTTGTGACTTAATTTAATGATCTCAAGATCATTCAAAGCCAAGATACCAAACATACCGACAACGATGGCAGACAACATGAATTTAAAAATTGCCATGTCTTTAAATAACATCGCACCTACTTGTTTGTCATAACGGAGTACACGACCTCTTTGTAACAAGAAGCCAAATGCCAAACCTGTGATCAATCCTAAAATTTGTTCTGTAGACATGTTATTGAACCTTTCTGTACATCAAGTTGGCAACAATGGCACCTACCCCAAAGAAGAAGGCCAATGCTACAAATGAGCTAACCGATAGCTGCATCATGCCGCTTAAGCCATGACCACTTGGACATCCGTCTGCAAGACGCGCCCCCATCATGGCGACAATGCCACCTAAAAATGAAAATACTGCACGCTTAGCAACAGATGGGCCAAAACGTTTTTCCCAAGTTGGCGGCACAGCTTCCAACTTAAAACTACTATCCTTGAGCGAAGAAATGAGTGCACCAAAAAAGATGCCAATCAAAATCATGAACTGCCAATCAACTTTGACCTTTTCTTTCACGTAGTAAGCGTTCTCAGCAACGTGAGCGGGATCCACAGTTTGGAACAACAATCCTGCTGCTCGCACAAAAGTAGTGGATGCGCCTAGATAATTTGACTTACCCATCAATGTGGTCGTGAGATACACAGACACAATCGCCAAAATACCCAAAAGAGCTCCTGCCAGATAGGGACTCCAGCCTGGGCTTTCGGTTGTTGCCTGATTAGTGTTACTAAGTTCTGACATAGTTGCCTTCCTTTTTTGGTTTTTCTAATTACATCTGTATAAAAATCAACACCTTGTTTAGCTCTATCAATTTGGTAATTGATCTGGCATTAATTGTTATTTCAATTTACTGAATTACATTATATACAATTATATATTATAAGCCAGTAAATTGTATTGGGTTTGTAAGTTTCACAATAGCTAGGGTTATGGGAAACACTTATAACTAAATATAGTGTTACGTGGTAACTTATGCCTAGTTTGATTGGAGCTTTAAAAGCAGATTTATGAAAAGAATCGTTGACGTATTTAAAAGGAAAGACCGCAGCTTGGTTTGGACTTATGTGATCTCTTTAGATCGCCCCCGCCTTGCCTCAGGCATCATTGAATTTGAGCATGAAGCATTGCGCTTATCCGCACTCGAGGAGCGCGGTAGCAGCGAAACACTAACCGCTCGAGTTAGACCAGCTTAAGGTCTTTGAGCAATTGCTTAGCTCTCTGATAATCAGGGCTAGCTTGTAGTTCATCCCAATCCATTGCCTCTGATGTAGGCATTAATTTTTCAACTCGTGCACGAGATGTTTTATAAAGCTTCTCGTCATAAGTGAGCTCTTTTAGCAGTTGATCTGCCAAATCTGGACGATTACAAATCAATACTTGGTCGCAACCCGCTTTCAATGCCATCTGTGCGCCCTTTACCACGCTACCTGCTACAGATGCACCTTCCATCGATAAGTCATCACTAAAAATCACGCCGGTGAACTTGAGTTGCTTTCTTAGGATGTCTTGCAACCAAATCTTTGAAAATCCAGCAGGATGTTTATCTACCTTAGGATAGATCACATGTGCTGGCATCACTGATGCCAAGGCAAGACCCAAATACTCATACGGTTTAGCATCATCACTGATGATGGTTGTTAGAGATCTTTCATCAACTGGAATAGCCACATGAGAATCCGCCTCAGCCCATCCATGCCCAGGAAAATGCTTGCCACAGTTAGCCATACCCGCTAATTGCAAACCATGATTTAAGCTCTTGGCTAGCATCGCAGCAATTTGTGGATCACGATTAAAGGAACGATCACCGATCACACCACTGCGACCAAAGTCCAAATCTAGTACTGGCGTAAAACTAAAATCAACCCCACACGCTCTTAACTCGCTCGCCAAAACAAAACCAACAGCCGTGGCTGCTTCCATGGCTTTCAAGGCATGCTCCGCATGAGCCTTTTTGCCTCCATTGGTCCAAATGTCGCCAAGCTTCTTCATAGCAGGCAAATGAGTGAAACCATCTGTTCTACAGCGCTGCACTCGACCACCCTCATGATCAATACTGATCATGACATCAGATCTAACTTTCTTAATAGCTTTGGTTAATGCAGTGAGTTGCGCCCTATTCTCATAATTACGACCAAATAAAATCACCCCACCTGTTTTAGGGTGAGCGATGCGACGCACGTCATCTTTACTAAGTGTTTTACCAACCACATCCAAAACGATAGGGCCTGCGTTAAATATATTTT
>JBEEOV010000074.1:0-4435 GCA_041191465.1 Pseudomonadota bacterium | reverse complement strand
AGGCATTTCTGGCTGCAAGGTCACATGATCAATCTCATGCTTTTCTCGCAACATCTTATTAATTTTTTCCAAAGTAATTGGCCAGTCTTGAAAATCTCTAATTTCAACATGACCAGTCAGCGCAGGATGCCCCGGTGACATTTCCCACACGTGCAAATCATGTACCGCCAAGACACCTTCAACCGCTCTTAAATCATGCCCCACTTGAACATAATTAATGTGATGTGGAACCCCCTGCATCAAAAAGTGATAGGACTCTCTCAACACATCAATGGTGGAGCGCAAAACCAAAAAGCAAACAAATAAAGATAAGATCGGGTCAATTTGCATCCAACCCGTGTACTGAATTACCACGCCTGCTATCAATGCTGCCACCGAGCCCAATAAATCACCCATCACATGCACAAGTGCCGCTTTGGTGTTAACACTTTTTTTATCTTTAGATAACACCCAAGCAACAATGATGTTGATACACAAACCAATGATCGCAACAATGGTGACCGTTTGACCTTGCACCTCATGTGGCGTATTAAATCGTGTGAGAGCTTCAACACCAATCCAAACCACCAAAGCCAACATGGCCAAACCATTAATAAAAGCAGCCAAGGATTCAGCGCGGCCAAAACCAAACGAATGTTTAATAGATGGCGGTCTCTTCGCAACAATTTGTGCCAACAACGCCAACCCCAAAGAAGCCGCATCAGTGACCATATGGCCTGCATCAGATATCAATGCCAACGAGTTCGCCCAGACACCAGCAAAAACTTCAATCCCAGCAAATGTGAATGTGAGCAATAAGGCAGTTAACAAGATGCCTGTTTGATGAGACTCACGGTAATGCAAATGCTGCGCATCACCCCTCTTGTGCGCATGCAGGTGAGAGGCGTGATGAGCAGGATTCATTGCTTAATTAAACAGCGCTTGTATCTAACTTGCAACCAGTTTTAGAAACAACTTCTTCTTTAGTCACACCTGGTGCTAGCTCAATCAACTTCATGCCATTAGGTGTTACGTCAATCACTGCTAAATCAGTGATGATGCGATTAACCACACCCACACCAGTTAATGGCAATGTGCAGTTAGGCAAAATTTTGATGTCTTCTGTGCCATCTTTTTTCTTAGCCACATGTTCCATCAAGACCACCACGTGCTTCACGCCAGCCACTAAGTCCATCGCGCCGCCCATGCCTTTAACCATCTTGCCTGGAATCATCCAGTTTGCAAGGTCGCCTTTTTCACTCACTTGCATCGCACCCAAAATAGCAATATTGATCTTGCCACCACGGATCATGCCAAATGAGTCAGCTGATGAAAAAATAGCTGAGCCAGGCAACGTTGTGATTGTCTGTTTACCAGCATTGATTAAGTCTGCATCCACTTTATCTTCGGTTGGGAATGGACCAATACCTAACAAACCATTTTCTGATTGAAGCCAAACTTCAATATCAGCTGGCACATGGTTAGCCACCAAAGTTGGCAAACCAATACCTAAGTTCACATAAAAACCATCTCTTAATTCTTTTGCTGCACGTGCAGCCATCTCATCACGATTCCATGCCATGATTCTTACTCCTTAAGCCTTGCTAACAGTGCGCTGTTCAATGCGCTTCTCTGGGTTCTTGTTCAATACGATGCGATGCACATAGATACTTGGTGTATGAACATCAGCAGGCTCAAAAGTACCGTTCTCAACAATTTCTTCCACTTCAACCACCGTGATCTTGCCAGCCATTGCGCACATTGGGTTGAAGTTACGAGCTGTGTGGCGATAAACCAAGTTACCAGCCTTGTCAGCCTTCCATGCTTTTACCAAAGCAACGTCAGCCACCAAAGAACGCTCCATCACATACTTTTCACCGTCAAACTCACGGATCTCTTTACCCTCAGCAACAATCGTGCCCACACCTGTTTTAGTAAAGAAAGCTGGAATACCACAACCACCAGCACGCAGCTTTTCTGCCAAAGTACCTTGAGGAGTGAACTCCAACTCCAATTCACCAGCTAAATATTGGCGCTCAAACTCTTTGTTTTCGCCAACATATGAAGAAATCATTTTTTTAATTTGGCGAGTTTCTAATAGTTGGCCCAAACCAAAGCCATCTACACCAGCATTATTAGAGATTGCAGTTAAGTTGGTTACACCTGAGTCACGCAAAGCAGCGATCAAAGCTTCTGGAATACCGCATAAACCAAAACCACCCACTGCAAAAGTTTGGCCATCTTTAACGATATCAGCCAAAGCCTCTTTCGCAGAACCGTAAACCTTATTCATTCAAAACTCCCAATTTATACAAAAACAGCCCTATTTAAGGGCTCTGACCCACTATTTAAGTAAGCAAACTATATGCCAAACCTCTAGTTATATACCATTCTATTGACGGCTCGTTGACTTTATATGACAAGAAAGCTCAAGAAATTAGCTAACTATATGAAAATAAATCAACAAATTAAGCGTGCAGAACCCTTATAGTAACTTTTTTCTAAGTTCAAACAGATTGAAATTAAAATCAAAGCCTTACCCGATGGAGTACAAATGAATACCAGCCCAGAAATTCTTGAACAGTTTGGTCCTCGCGAGTCCATGGACTACGACGTGGTCATTGTGGGTGGTGGTCCTGCTGGGTTATCTGCTGCGATTCGCTTAAAACAATTAAGCGCTGAAAAAGGCCAAGAGATTTCCGTTTGTGTTCTTGAAAAAGGATCCGAAGTTGGTGCGCATATCTTATCTGGCGCCGTGATGGATCCAATTGGTATCAATGAATTAATCCCTGACTGGAAAGAAAAAGGTGCGCCACTGAATACCGCAGTGAGCGAAGACCGCTTCATGTTCTTAACTGAAAGCAAGTCGTTCACAACTCCTAATTGGATGTTGCCTAGCTGCTTTCAAAATCACGGCAACTATATTGTTAGCTTATCTAACTTCACACGCTGGTTAGGTGCCGAAGCAGAAAACTTAGGCGTAGAAATTTTTGCGGGATTCCCTGCAGCAGAAATTTTGTATGGCGAATCAGGCGAAGTGGTTGGTGTGGCTACAGGCAACTTAGGTGTTAGCAAAGATGGCGAGCCAACCGAAAACTTCCAATTAGGCATGGAGTTACGCGCCAAGTACACCCTCTTTGCTGAAGGCGCACGAGGTCACTTGGGTAAGCAATTGATTAATAACTACTCTTTAGATGCTGGCAAAGATCCACAGAGTTATGGTCTTGGCATCAAAGAACTTTGGGAAATCGATCCAGCACTTCATCAAGAGGGCTTGGTGATTCATACCGCAGGTTGGCCACTGAGCTCTGATACTTATGGCGGTTCGTTTTTATATCACCTAGAAAACAATCAAGTCGCTGTTGGTTTTGTGGTGGGTCTATCCTATAGCAACCCATACCTCAGCCCCTTTGAAGAATTCCAACGTTACAAAACACACCCAAGCATTCGTCGCTTCTTCGAAGGCGGCAAACGCATTGGTTATGGCGCACGCGTGATCACAGCTGGTGGCTTAAATAGCCTACCAAAAACTGTGTTCCCAGGTGGCGCACTAATTGGATGTGATGCAGGCTTTTTAAATGCATCTCGTATCAAAGGTAGTCACGCTGCCATCAAGACTGGCATGCTAGCTGCAGAAGCAGCATTCAATGCAGTAACAGCTAACCGCTCAGGCGATGAGTTAACTGCATACCCAGCCGCTTTTGAAAAGAGTTGGCTACACACAGAACTCAAAAAAGCACGTAACTTCAAACCATGGATGGGTAAAGGTTTGTACTTAGGCACATTGATGGTGGGTATTGAACAAAAGTTATTGGGCGGCAACGTGCCTTGGACTATTCATACAAAATTTGCCGATCATGAGTATTTAAAACCAGCGGCTCAATGTGAAAAAATTGAGTATCCAAAACCTGATGGAAAAATTACTTTTGATCGATTGTCTTCAGTATTTATTTCAAATACGAATCATGAAGAGAATCAGCCTGCTCACCTTACGCTCAACAACCCAGTAGTACCGGTGGTGACCAATTTAGCTGTCTTTGATGGCCCAGAACAACGTTACTGCCCTGCTGGGGTTTATGAGTTTGTGGATGGCGATGCTGGCAAACAATTACAGATCAATGCGCAAAACTGCGTGCATTGCAAAACCTGTGATATCAAAGACCCCACTCAAAACATTGTTTGGCTGAACCCTGAAGGAACAGGCGGCCCCAATTACTCAGGAATGTAACTTTTATAGTTTATTTTTTAGTCTTGTTGAATTGTTTGTTTGATTAACTATTTTTTAAACAGAGGTATATATGTCAGGTCATGGTCACGTTGATCCAAGCAATAAAAAGATTGCGCTGTTGATTTCTATTTTGGCTTTGCTATTAGCCATCAGTGAAACAATGAGTAAGGCATACCAAACAGAAGTTCTAACCAAACAAATTGAAGCATCTAATTTATGGTCCTTCTT
>JBEEOV010000073.1:0-4521 GCA_041191465.1 Pseudomonadota bacterium | reverse complement strand
GGAATATTGATTTCCATATGGTACATCTTTGGCGTGAACCTGCATCAGGCGCGCACGGGGTGCCCTCCCCGGCGACGCCTCACGACAAGCAGGTCGCGTTGCAAGGCGCATCACGGAAACCGAAACCTATCGCATGGCATCGATGATCGCCTTCCCTGTTGCTAAAAGTCTATCAGGGCCACTTCGCCAAGCAGAAGCGGAACTAGCTGAATTGTCCAAAGAAATTTCAGGCGCGCAAAGTCAACTAACCATAGCGCCCAATACAGATGGTGAGTTTTTACACCGCATCTCCATGCTTGCTTCAAAAATTGAAGAATGGATTTCTGAGCACGGTTTACGCTTCACCGCATCTGAAGCCTATACCCAATTAGTTCACAAGAATCTAGAAGAGCTCAATGAGTCTTCTATTCCAGGTGTACAGACATTATCCGAGTTCATGGACCGCCGCTTTGCACCTGCCATGAGCACTTGCTCATGGACTCAACGTCGCCTCAAAGAACTCTCTGACAGAATCTCCAGAACCACCCAGATCCTGCGCACACGCATCGAGTATGTCAACGAAAGTCAAACTCAGCAGTTGCTAGCTAGCATGGATCAGCGCGCTCAACTACAGCTACGCTTACAGGAAACAGTTGAGGGCTTATCTGTTTTAGTACTAACCTACTACGCAGTCAGCTTAATTATTTATATGGCCAAAGGCGTCAAAGAGTTAGGCTTAGGACTATCGCCAGAATTAATTGGCGCTGCTTGCGCCCCACTCATTGCCTATGGCATTTATCGCGCTAACCAGTTAAGAAAAAAGAAGTTCCAGTCTGAGTAATATCGGGCTGGTTACTTGAGCATATCAAGAGCCAAGGCTTCTGCCACCTTGATACCGTCAACACCTGCTGACAAAATACCCCCTGCATAACCTGCCCCTTCACCAGCAGGATAAAGCCCCTTCACATTCAAGCTTTGGTAGTTTGTGCCACGCGTGATACGAATAGGTGATGAGGTTCTGGTTTCAACGCCAGTGAGAACTGCATCTGGCATGGAGAAACCTTTAATTTGCTTTTCAAAAGCCGGCAAAGCCTCACGCATCGCCTCAATAGCAAAGCCAGGTAAAGCATCTGCTAAATCTGTTAAATGCACCCCTGGCTTATATGACGGAATGACGCGACCAAATTCGCTCGATGGACGCCCTGCAATAAAATCACCCACCAATTGACCAGGCGCCTCATAAGTCTTACCACCTAACTCAAACGCTTTTGACTCAAGCGCTCTTTGAAAATCAATGCCAGCTAATGGATTTTCTGCGCTAGCACCGTAATCGCTTGGATCAACGTTCACCACAATGCCAGCATTCGCATTACGCTCATTACGAGAGTACTGACTCATACCATTAGTCACAACGCGATTTTCCTCTGAGGTAGCTGCAACCACCGTGCCACCAGGGCACATACAAAAACTGTATACCGCTCTGCCATTTTTGGCATGGTGAACTAACTTGTAATCAGCCGCACCAATCAACGGATTGCCAGCATGAGGACCCAAACGCGCTTTATCAATCAATGACTGTGGATGTTCAATCCTAAATCCTACTGAAAAAGGTTTGGGCTCAATATAAACACCTGCTTCATGCAAAGCATTAAAAGTATCTCTAGCACTATGCCCTAATGCCAATACAACATGATCGGCTTCAAGCACCTCGCCACTTTCAAGATGCAAAGCCTTTAACTGACCACCTTGAATATCAAAACTTGTGACTTTTTGTTGAAAGCGTATCTCCCCACCCAAATCTATGATCTCTTGACGAATTTTTTCAACCATTCCAACTAAACGGAAAGTGCCAATATGAGGCTTAGCTACATAGGCAATTTCCTCTGGCGCACCAGCCTTGATAAATTCTTCAATCACTTTGCGACCATAAAATTTTGGGTCTTTGATTTGACTGTAAAGCTTGCCATCTGAGAATGTGCCTGCCCCGCCTTCACCAAACTGCACATTAGACTCAGGATTCAGAATTTTTTTACGCCATAAGCCCCAAGTATCTTGCGTTCTCTCACGCACCTGCTTGCCACGCTCCAAAACGATTGGCTTAAAACCCATTTGCGCCAAGATTAAGGCAGCAAAAATGCCACATGGGCCAAAACCAATAACCACTGGACGCTTTTGGAGCACTTGAGGTGCTTTCGCAACATAGTGATAGCTAGTATCAGGTGATGGGCGCACATGCGGATCATGACCCCACCTTTTTAGAACTTTGTCTTCATCCTTAACGGACAAATCAATCGTATAAATAAACGACAGTGCACTGTTTTTTCTTGCATCATGACTACGCTTAAATACAGTGAATGCAACCAAGTCTTTGGATGAAATGGATAAACGCTTTAAGATAGCTGCTTCAAGCTCCTCTGGAGCATGATTAACGGGTAAGCGCAGTTCAGTAATACGAATCATAGGGCTATACGATACACAATCTGCCAATAAAGTCAGAAATCATGTCAGAAATACATACCAATATTATTCAAGAAACTCAGGATTGGGTTGTCAAAGCCGTGATTGGCTTAAATCTTTGCCCTTTTGCCAAAGCTGTTCATGTCAAGGAGCAAATCAAATACGTTGTGAGTGAGGCAAGATCAGTAGAGGCTCTACTTGAAGAGTTGGCTCAGGAGCTTGAATACTTAGCGGAAGTGTCGCCCGAAAAAACAGACACGACTCTACTCATCCACCCCTATGTCCTGCAAGATTTTTTGGATTACAACGATTTTTTAGAATTGGCTGATAGCCTATTGGAAGAGCTAAAGTTAGATGGTGAATTACAAATTGCCAGCTTTCATCCGCAATATCAGTTTGCCAATACTGAATTTGATGACATCACCAACTTCACCAACCGCTCGCCCTACCCAACTCTTCACTTGATTAGAGAAGATAGCATTGATAGAGCTGTTGAAGCCTTCCCCGAAGCTGAAGCCATTTTTGAAACCAATATGGAAACGATGGAAAAGCTAGGTTTAGACGGTTGGAAAAAACTATTTCCTAAACCGTAGAACGAGACTCACGCAGGTAATCCACCAAGCGGCCAATCACTGGTGGATTAGGGCTTGTCATATAAGACACCAAATAAGCAGCAATAAAACTAGCCGGTATGCCAAAGGCACCCGATGCAATCGGATCAACACCAAACCACCGATCCCCAAATACGCCAGTGATTCTAGAAACAAATGGGTAGTTCAGCGCAATGTAGGTGCCACTGACTAACAAACCAGTCACCATGCCAGCGATTGCACCCCACTGATTAATACGCTTAGAAAACACCGCCAAAATCAATATTGCAAAGAAACCAGAGGCAGCCAATGAGAAAGCTGCGCCAACCAAGAAAAGGATATCACCCGGCTTAAGTGATGTTACATAAGCGGCAAATAAAGCAACGCCTAACAAGACCACCTTTGCAGCCGTCACGCGCTTTTGATGTGACGCCGTTTTATCAACCAAATGGTAATAAATGTCATGTGAGAATGCGTTAGCAATCGTCAACAACAAACCATCAGCAGTTGATAAAGCTGCCGCCAAAGCACCAGCCGCCACCAAACCTGAAATCACATAAGGCAACCCTGTGATCTCGGGCGCGGCCAAAATAATCATGTCAGGCGAAATGGATACTTCTGCCCACTGCACAAAACCATCTAGATTGATATCTGTCACAGATAAGACAGGCGGGTCCAATTTACGCCATTGCAAAACCCATGTGGGCAAGTCCGCATATGACACCCCCACAAGATTCTTAAACAAATCCAATTTCACCATCGCAGCTAATGCTGGCACGCTCAGATAAAAGAGCGCCACAAAAAAGAGCGTCCAAAATACTGAATAGCGGGTAGCCGAAACACTGGTGGTTGTGTAGTAACGCGTCAAAATATGCGGCAAGCTGGCAGTACCAAACATCAAACAAAATATCAGCAAAATAAAATTCCACTGATCTAGGCTCAAGAATCCAATACCACTTTTAGCAGATGGATCCATCGATGGCGTACTCACTTGACTCTTAAGTTGAGCTTGGCGCTTTTCATTTTGCCAAACCTCATAGGCATTAGCTGGGCTATTAGGGTACTCTGCCAAGCGACGCTCTAGAGCTTTCAACTCCTTAAGAGGTAACTGATTAACACGTGCATCTTGCAAAGCCTTCTCAACCTGTTTTTTACCCTCAAAATAAGATTGCGGTAAAGCTGCAATCTTTTTCTCATAACGAGCCACTTCTTTTTGATAATAGTCACGCACCTTCACTTCTTCTGCCGTAACCTCAAAATCTCGTTCGTGATATTCAATCTCTTTCAGTACCTGACCATAGGTCGCTTGAGGCAATAAAGAATCGTGCTTCTTGTATGAAATCATGCCTAATGGCAATAACAAAGCAATCATCAAAATGATGTACTGAGCCACTTGAGTCCAAGTCACCGCTCTCATGCCACCCAAGAATGAACAAACCAAAATGCCAGCTAAGCCAAAAAATACGCCAATACTAAATTCAACTCCAATGAATCT
>JBEEOV010000072.1:0-4549 GCA_041191465.1 Pseudomonadota bacterium | reverse complement strand
ATTAACTCTTGTCATGATTCCTCAATCATTCATTGCTGATTTATTAAATCGCATCGATATCGTCGAGGTTGTGGGACGTCATGTCACATTGAAAAAAGCAGGTGCCAACTATCAAGGTTTGTGCCCGTTTCATAACGAAAAATCACCCTCTTTTAGTGTGTCACCAACTAAGCAGTTTTATCACTGCTTTGGTTGTGGGGCGCATGGTTCTGCGATTAGTTTTTTAATGGAGCACTCTGGCTTAACCTATGTGGATGCCATTGAGGAGTTAGCAAGATCAGCGGGGTTGACTGTGCCACGTGAGGAGCGTCGACCTCAAGATTTAGCCAAACAAAAACAGGCTATGGCCTTGAGCGAGGTTATGGGGCCTGCAGCAGATTGGTATAAACAACAATTAAAGGTAACGCCACGTGCGATTGATTATTTAAAGGGGCGTGGCTTAAGTGGCGAAATCGCCAAGCGATTTAATTTGGGCTATGCACCAGATTCTTGGCAAGGTTTAGAAGCGGTGTTTGGCGCTTACTCAGAGGATGCGTTAGCTAATGTTCTGGTTGAGGCTGGTTTAATCATTCAGTCTGATGCGAAGAGGTATGACCGCTTTCGCGACAGAATCATGTTTCCGATTCGCAATCCTAAAGGGCAAGTGATTGCATTTGGTGGGCGTATCTTGGATGCGGGTGAACCTAAATATCTCAATTCCCCAGAAACACCATTATTTTCTAAAGGTAATACTTTGTATGGCTTATTTGAAGCTAGGCAAGCCATTAGAGATAAGGGTTATGTGATTGTTTGTGAGGGCTACATGGATGTGGTCGCTCTAGCTCAATTAGGTTTTGCTAATGGCGTGGCTACCTTGGGTACTGCATGTACAGCCAATCATGTTCGATCTTTGATGCGTCAAGCTGATCGCATTATTTTTTCTTTTGACGGTGATGCAGCAGGACAACGAGCCGCTAAAAGAGCCTTAGAAGCATGCTTGCCGATGATGGCAGATGATAAAGAGGTCAAGTTCTTATTCTTGCCTACCGAGCATGATCCTGACAGTTTTGTGAGAGAGCGAGGAGCCCCTGCTTTTGAGGAAGCAATTCGCCAGGCAATGCCACTATCTTCATTTGTGATTCAGGTCGCTAATGAAGGCCATGATTGGAATACACCTGAAGGTAGAGCTCAAACTCAGCATGCTGCCAAACCATTATTGCTATCCATGCCACCGATTGCGCTAAGAGCGCAACTGATACGTGAGCTTTCTCAAAGAATTGGTATCAGTCCTGCTGAATTAGAAAATTTCTGTGGCTTAAAGCCTGCCGCGCCACAGCCATCCATGACCCCAGTTCAGACTAATGCAACCGGTTATGTGGCAGCAACCACTTCTCCCAATGGTAAAAAACCTTGGGTGAATAAAAAAGCACCGATCCCAGCAGGACCTCCGCCAACTGCTCCAACTGATTTAGCTGAACAAGTCTTGCGAGTTCTTTTGCAATTTCCTTATTTGGGCAGAAATTTGGAGCCGGAACAAAAGCGTTTGATTTTGAATGCAGCACAAAAACGCTCAGAAAAGGCTCACATTTTGATGACTGATCTGATTAATCAGTGTGAGGCAATGCCTTCGAATGTTGGTTTTGCAGTTTTTCAGGAGCAGCTAGATAAAACTGCCTTAGCCAAGTCATATGCAATTCTGCGCGACAGGATCATGGACAGTGATTTGACCGAAGATATTGCCAAGGAAGACTTTTACGGCACCCTTAAAAAACTAGAACATATTGATTTAAAAGACCAAATGACAGAAATTGCCGCCAGAATTGCCGCTGGTACTGCGCAAGAGGGTGATGCTGATAGATATCGCCAATTAATGGCAAAACTTAAATAATCTGGAAAAACTCCAGACCACCGACTATAATACAAGGTTTCCGAATTTCCAATAAAATTCAATAAGTTAGCAGTTTTGTAACTTCATAGCCTTTTAAAGTGAGTGAGCACTAACATTATGTCAGCAACTAAAGCCAAAAAAGTTATTACTAAGGCAGTACTTAAGAAAACAAGCGCAAAACCAGCAGCTAAAAAGCCAGTTGCAAAATCAGCTGCTAAGCCTGTAAAAAAAGTTGCGCCAGCTAAAAAGCCAGTTGCAAAAAAGGCACCTGTTAAAGCAGCTCCTGCTAAAAAAGTGACAAAGCCCGTTGCTAAGCCAGTGAAAAAAGCGGTGGCTAAACCAGTAGCGAAGAAACCAGCACTTAAAAAGCCGGTAGCCAAATCTGCTGCAAAATCAACAGTTAAGTCAGTTGCTAAAAAACCAGCAGCAAAACCTGTGAAGCCAGTTAAGGTTGCTAAGGCACCAGTGAAAGCTGTTGCAAAACCAGCGCCAGTTAAAAAAGAAGCTAAGAAAGACGTAAAAAAAGAAACAAAACTAGCAAAAGTAGTTGAAGATAAAAAATCTACTGCTAAAAAAGTTAAAGAAGCTGAAGCAAAGTTAGAGGTAGCTCCAGCGATTGTGGAAGAGCCAGTTAAAAAAACACGCGGACGCAAACCAAAACCAGTTGAGCCAGTTGATCCAAACGTTGATAACCGTACAGATCGTCAAAAAGCGCGTGACCGTAAGGCCAAAGAAAAGGCTTTGCTACAAGAATTCAATGCACAAAAACTAGGTAGCGAAGAGCAACAAGAGTTGCGTCGTGCGAAATTGAAGCATCTGATCAAGATGGGTAAGTCTCGTGGCTACCTAACTCATGGCGAAATTAACGATGTGATGTCAGATGAGATTTCTGATGCTGACTCACTAGAAACATTGATTGGCTTGTTGAGTGATATTGGTATTACTGTTTACGAACAAGCGCCTGATGCTGAAACCTTGCTTTTGAATGAAAACGCTCCTTCAGCAACAACTGAGGAAGAGGCTGAAGAAGAAGCTGAAGCTGCTCTATCAACGGTTGATTCAGAGTTTGGTCGCACAACTGATCCAGTACGTATGTATATGCGTGAGATGGGTACGGTTGATCTACTCACACGTGAGGGTGAGATTGTTATTGCCAAGAAGATTGAAGCCGGTCTTAAAGAGATGGTGATGGCTTTGTCAGCATGTCCTGTGACGATTGCAGAAATCTTGGATAACGTGCAAAAGATTGAAGAAGGCACGATGGAAATTGATGAGTTCGTTGATGGACTTGTTGATCCAAATGCCGAGGACATTCCAATGACTGCGGTTGAGGAAGAAGAGAACCTTGACGAAGAAGATGGTGATGAGGGTGACGATGAATCTGGTGGTGGCGGTGGTGGCAACACAGCGTCTGCTAAACAACTAGAAGAGTTAAAACAATTATCACTAGTGAAGTTTGCAGTGATTCGTACGCAATTCGACAAAATGCGTAAGGCTCATGAGAAGGAAGGCTACAACTCACCAGCTTATAAGAAGGCGCAAGAAGCGATTCGTAATGAGTTGATGGGCTTCCGTTTGACTGCAAAGTCTGTTGAAAAGCTTTGCGACACAATGCGTAAGCAAGTGGATGAAGTTTGGGCGCTAGAGCGTGGTTTAGTGAGAATTCTTGTGGATAAAGTGGGCGTTAACCGTACAGAAGTATTAAACGGTTTGCCAAAATATGCCTTGAACTTGAAGTGGACTTCTATTTTGTTAAAAGAAGGCAAGCCATATTCAGGGATTCTTGAGCGCAATGTTCCTGCCATCCAAGAAATTCAACAAAAGTTAATCGATATTCAAGATAAAGTTGTCTTGCCACTTCCTGAATTAAAAGAAGTGAACAAGAAAATGAACGAGGGCGAAAAGCGTGCTCGTGCAGCTAAGCGTGAGATGACAGTTGCCAACTTGCGTTTGGTTATTTCAATTGCTAAGAAATACACCAACCGTGGTTTGCAATTCTTGGACTTGATCCAAGAAGGTAATATCGGTTTGATGAAGGCGGTAGATAAGTTTGAATATCGTCGTGGTTACAAGTTCTCAACTTATGCAACATGGTGGATTCGTCAAGCGATCACACGTTCAATTGCTGACCAAGCCCGCACGATACGTATTCCTGTTCACATGATTGAAACCATCAACAAGATGAACCGTATCAGCCGTCAAATCTTGCAAGAAACTGGTGTGGAGCCAGATGCTGCAACATTGGCTTTGAAGATGGAGATTCCTGAAGACAAGATTCGTAAGATCATGAAGATTGCCAAAGAGCCTATCTCTATGGAAACACCAATCGGTGATGATGCAGATTCAAATCTTGGTGACTTCATTGAAGATACGAATACTCTTGCACCTGCAGAAGCTGCATTGCATGACTCAATGCGTGATGTGGTGAAAGATATTCTTGATTCATTAACACCGCGTGAAGCCAAAGTTCTTAGAATGCGTTTCGGTATTGAAATGAGTACTGATCACACATTAGAAGAAGTTGGTAAGCAATTTGACGTAACGCGTGAGCGCATTCGTCAGATAGAAGCCAAAGCTTTGCGTAAAATGCGTCATCCAAGCAGAAGTGACAAACTCAAGAGCTTCTTAGAGGAAGATTGATCAATAAGGGCCCTTAGCTCAGTTGGTTAGAGCAGAGGACTC
>JBEEOV010000071.1:0-4567 GCA_041191465.1 Pseudomonadota bacterium | reverse complement strand
GTCGGTCGAACGCTTCAAGACTGTCAAACACCTCCTCAAGCTCTAGACCATAAGCACCAATATTTTGTATAGGTGCCGCACCCACGGTGCCCGGTATTAATGCCAGATTCTCTAGTCCTGGATATCCGTTATTAAGGGACCACTCAACAAACCCATGCCAAGACTCCCCTGCCATAGCCTGTACATAAAAATGCGTTGGGCTTTCTTTTAGTAGAGATTTGCCCTTGATTTGCATGAGAGCCGTGTACCCTGGCAAATCTTTTGCCAAAACCAAATTACTGCCACCCCCAAAGACCTGCCAGGGTTGCTTACTTGATGAGGCTTGAGACACAAAGTCCACCACATCTGACTTACTTTCCAAATAAGCCAAATTCTCTGCGGATACATCAAATCCAAAGGTGTTGTGAGCACGCAAACTAGCGTGTAAATCGATCTTCATGCCACAATCTTAACTGTGATTAACTTTACTTTTGATTTTTAGGTGAACTATGCCCTCATTTGACGTTGTCTGCGAACCAGACATGATTGAAGTAAAAAATGCTCTTGAGCAAGCCAACAAAGAGATTTCTACTCGTTTTGACTTCAAGGGATCCGATGCCAGAATTGAGCAAAAAGGTGAAGAATTAACTTTGTTTGGTGATGATGACTTCAAACTCAGACAAGTGCGTGACGTACTTTTAGCCAAGCTTGCTAAACGTAATGTGGATGTGCGTTTTTTAAAAGACGGAAAACTCGAAAAAATTTCAGGTGACAAACTAAAACAAATTGTTGAAATCCAAAAAGGTATCAGCACAGAACTTGCTAAGAAAATTGTGCGCATCATTAAAGATAGCAAGATTAAAGTCCAAGCGAGCATCCAAGGTGATGCCGTGCGTGTAACAGGCGCCAAACGCGACGATCTACAAACTACTATGGCAATGCTACGTAAAGATGTTGAAGAAGCGCCATTGGGCTTTAATAACTTTAGAGATTAAATAATTTTTAATTATTTATCTTTAATCCCGTCTTTAATCTTTGCCAATAAAAAAAGAGGAGCCTAGGCTCCTCTTTTTTGATACTTCAGTCTGATTACAAACCAGCGTTCTGCTGAGCAACCATCATGTAAAGCATTGGCACTGACAACATCGTATTAAAACGTGAAGTCAACATCGCCAAACGTGCAGCAGCAGCTTTTTCTGCAGCTTCTACTTGTACGATACCCAAAGCTTTTTTCTGATTTGGCCAAATGATGAACCAAACGTTAAATGCCATCACTAGAGCTAACCACATACCAATACCAATTGCCACAACTGGTTGTTGGAATGTCAAAGCTTGTACAAGGTAACCATTAGCAGCAGCCAACAATACACCTGTCACCACAGTGAACAAGGCAGCGTAACGGAACCAGAACAATGCTGTTGGTGCAATTACCTTGCTGATAGCAGGTTTTTGCTCATCTGGAATCTTTGGCATTGATGGAATTTGCACAAAGTTAAAGTACCAAAGCAAACCAATCCACATCACACCTACCAACACGTGCAACCAACGAACTACGAATGCACCCCAAGCATGATCAAAATTCACTGATCCAACACCAAGAACGATCAAAATCAATAGAACAAAACCAGCCAAAACTGTGCGTTGTAATGATTGCAATATTGACGCCATATAAATTCCCCTTTGCAATATTTATAAAAGATTAAAAACCAAATTAGGCTTTTAAGTTATAGCAAGCCAAATTATCCATGATTTACGAATATTTCGTGCAAACCACAAAAAGATATTGCTGCCAATAATTATTCGCTAACTCGAATGTTCTTAACCTCAGATACTGTGACATCAGACCAGTCGTCTGCAAGACGTAATTCATAGGTTTTCTTTGCTTGAATTTGCTGAGCACTTTTAATCGCTTGCCCCTGCTCATCTAACAAAACAGCATAGCCACGGTCGAGAGTGCGTTGCGGACTTAATAGTTCCAAATGATTACGCCAAGCCTGATGTCTTTGGCGATAGGCTTGCATACCCACCTGCCAAGCTTGATTTAATCGTGCACTTAATTGCTCGGCTTTATCTCTCATTCGATCAGGATTAGGTAACGCATGATTTAAACGCAATGACAACTGATCTAAACGTTGCGCCTCTTTATCAATTCTTTGGGTCACTCTGACACTCATGCGTTGAGCTAAGACATCTAAATCTTGCAATAGCGCATCTCGATTAGGAGTTGCTAATTCAGCAGCACCAGTTGGCGTTGGCGCCCGAAGATCCGCCACAAAATCTGCGATGGTGAAATCGGTTTCATGACCAACACCTGAAACGATAGGCACCGGTGAGTCAGCGATGACCCTGGCAAGTTGCTCATCATTAAAACACCAGAGATCTTCAATACTGCCACCACCCCTGACTAACAAGATCACTTCAATATCGCCTTGTTTGGCATCGGCATATGCGCGATTTAGAGCCGCTATTAATGCAACTGGTGCATCAACCCCCTGAACAAGACTTGGGTAAACGATGATGGGTATGTGTGGCGCTCTGCGCTCTAAAGTGCTTAAAACGTCTTTTAAGGCTGCAGCCTGCGCCGAGGTGATGACACCAATGGCTTTGGGGTGTTTTGGCAAAGGACGCTTCTTAGACTCGTCAAATAGACCTTCGCTTGCTAGCTTTTCTTTTAGCTTTAAAAAAGCCTCATAAAGACCACCTTGGCCTGCACGACGCATCATGCCGACATTCAGTTGCAGATCACCACGAGGTACATAGACACCTAAGTTAGCAGCCACTTCTATCAAATCGCCATCTTTGGGCACAAAGCCGACTTGACCATTACGACCACGGAACATCACACAGCGAATTTGACCTTCAGCATCCTTCAATGAGAAGTACCAATGCCCACTGTCATAAGCCTTAAAGTTAGAAATCTCCCCTCTAACCCACACATTACCGACATGCGCCTCCAAAACCCCAGCAATGGTGCGGTTTAGATCCCCAACTCCGATAATCTGTCTTGATATTTCTGTCATTTTTTACCATCAAATTCGTATTTATAAGGGTCTTAGCCTAAAAACTATCCACAAGCCTAATCTAGTCCTAGACAAAACCGTAAAAAAGCTGCTTAGATCCAATACATATTGTGCAAATTATTGATTTATATAGTTTTAATTAAAATCAATATTTCTCAGAAATCATACATCAACGAAGAATCAAGGGGTTAGAAAGCAACCTAAAGAAAGTTTTTCACAGAGTTATCCACAAGCTTGATGTTTGTTTTTAATCATTGAGTTCTGTGCACTTAGAACCTTCGTTTAAAGTATAGGGTATGTATAGCATCCTAATCGCCGCCGGCTGGCCTGTATGGCCTCTTTTATTGACTTCTATTGTGGCTCTAGCCATCCTGATTGAACGAATCTGGTTCTTGCAGGCAAAACGCGTTGCACCAACGCATTTAATTGATGGCGCAATCCAATTAGCAGATTCTGGGGCATTAAAAAATCCCCAAAGTGCACAACAAGCAACTGATACGTTAGCTAGTGCTGCTCCACTAGGCACAATTTTGGCGGTAGCCTTGTTAGCCAAATCAAAATCATTCGATGAAGAAAAAATCATCGAAGCCATGCAAGAGGCAGCTGCGGAAGTGACCATTTTGCTAGAGCGCTATATGGGTGCACTTGCAACCATTGCCACAATTGCTCCATTGTTAGGTTTGTTTGGCACAGTAGTTGGCATGATTGAAATTTTTGGTAGCCAACAAGGTACAGGTGCCAATCCACAACAACTAGCGCACGGTATTTCTATTGCGCTTTACAACACAGCCTTTGGATTATTAATAGCAATCCCTGCCTACGCCGGATGGCGTGGTTTGAAAGCGATGATTGAAAAACGCCAACGCGAATGCGAAGCGGCTGCAAAAAAATTACTGCGTCATTTAACAAAGTGATTTAACTTAAATGATATTTAATAGCGCCAGCAAACGAAATATATTTAACGGTACCTCCGCTACCAGCGATCAAACTGCGCCGGAAATTAATTTAATCCCCTTCATTGATGTGCTGTTGGTGATTTTGATCTTCTTGATGATTTCAACGACTTTCACACGCTATCAAGAACTCTCTATCACCTTGCCAAGTGCCGAAGGTGCAGCAGCAAAAGGAAAACCTAGAGACATTGCTGTTGCAATTTCTTCCGATGGTCGAGTGGCGATTGATGGCAAACGCATTGCATTGGATCAACTAACGAATGCCTTGACATCATCTGCAAAAAATAGCGGTGGCGAGAATGGGCCTAATGTGATCATTGCCGCCGATGGCAAAGCACCTCATCAATCAGTGATGTTAGTGATGGAAGCTGCACGTAATGCCAATTTACCTAATGTTGTTTTTGCGACTCAGTCAAAGAGTAAATAATTAAGCTCATGAGCGCTAATAACACGCTAAAACAAGCCCCTTCATATTGGGAAAAGAAAGGTCTCAAAGCATTGGCTTTATGGCCACTCTCAAAACTGTTTGGAACAGTCAGCTCGATTAGAAGATCTTTATACGATATAGGCCTCATCAAAAGTAGCGCCCTTCCCGTGCCCGTTGTGATTGTTGGC
>JBEEOV010000070.1:0-4731 GCA_041191465.1 Pseudomonadota bacterium | reverse complement strand
CAAAATGCATTTTGGTGCTTGTGAAGATGGTTTGGTGGAGTTACTCAGAGAGCCACCTAAACCCATGGGCAATGCTAGAAGTTTGCCCAAGCACATTCAACGTAAACAAAATAATCAAGAAGAGCGTAACACGGTGGTGATTGCAGGTTGTGAAGCGCATGTTTGCTTATTGCAAACTGCCTTAGGCTTGCTAGAAGAAGAGTTTGATGTGTGGGTGGTCACCGATGCCTGTGGTTCAAGAACAGAGCTTAACCGCGACGCCGCATTTGATCGCCTGGCTGGTAATGGGGCAGAATTGGTCACCACAGAAATGGTGATTTTTGAACTTCTAAGGTCTTGTGAACACCCGGACTTTAAAGCAGGCTTGAGCTTGGTGAAATAAGCTCAAATAACTTAATCTGATGTTTCTGACATTTTTTTAAGTACAACGCGCACTGCTGTGAAGCCTGCAACAATCATGAATAAAATTACAAGTAGGCTTAATTGACCTGCAAAAGAACCAAATAATTCGCTTAACATTGTTTACTCCTTATAGATGCCTTAACTGTAGGAGTAAGTGCTTGTGAGTGCTTTGATTTACCTCAAAATACCAGCAAGTTTTAGATTTTAGTCTTGTATGCTGGTTCCCAGCAGTTTTAAGTCATCTGCATATAGCCAACGCCATTCACCTTCGGGCAAGTCTGATGGCATCGTGTAAGCACCAATCGATGAGCGGTGTAGTCCTGCCACATGGTTACCAACGGCAGCCATCATCCGTTTAACCTGGTGATATCGACCTTCAACAATAGTCATCGACAATAGGCGTTCAGATTGTTGTACGCAGGCTTTAGCAAAGCAGGGCTTGGGATCATCATCTAATACAACACCATTTAATAAATGCTCAATTTGTGCAGTCGTTAAATCTTCTGCTGTGGTGATGTCATAAATTTTGCCAATGTTCTTTTTTGGGGTGGTCATTTTATGAATGAACTGACCATCGTCAGACATCAAAATGAGACCTGTGGTGTCGTAATCCAAGCGACCGACACACTGAATACCTCGCTCCACCAGGGGTTGGGGTAGTAAGCCATAAATGCTGGGGTGATGACTGGTTTTGTGTGAACACTCATAGCCAACTGGTTTATTGAATGCCACATAAGCTTTTTCGTGATATTCCCAGTCCTCGCCATCAACATTCAGCATGAGGTTGTCAGTAGGCACTTTCTCATCAGGGTCTTCTGCTAAGACACCATTGACCTTCACTAGCTCTGCATAGACCAAGTCGCTGCAATAGCGGCGTGTGCCAAAGCCTTGGCTAAAGAGGATTTTTTCAAGAGTGAGGGGTTTTGCCATACTGCGTCAGGTATACCTATAATGGGACAAACTACATTAGACACGAAAACCATAGTTTATCTTGGCTGCAATGCCAGTAATCAAAGGAGACAAAAGTGCCAGTAATTACAAATATTGAAGACTTGCGAGTCTTGCATAAGAAACGCACGCCTAAAATGTTCTATGACTATGCAGATTCTGGATCATGGACAGAATCTACTTATCGCTCCAATGAGTCTGATTTTCAGAAGATCAAGTTCCGTCAAAAAGTGGCGGTGAACATGGAAAATCGCACCACGAAAACTCAAATGATTGGCCAAGATGTAGCCATGCCTGTGGCATTGGCTCCAACAGGCTTAACTGGCATGCAACATGCGGATGGCGAAATTTTGGCAGCCAAAGCGGCTGAAAAATTTGGGGTACCGTTTTGTTTGTCGACCATGAGTATTTGCTCTATTGAAGATGTTGCAGAAAATACCACCAAGCCGTTTTGGTTTCAGTTGTATGTGATGAAAGATCGTGGTTTTATTGAGCGCTTGATTGAAAGAGCCAAAGCTGCCAAATGTTCAGCTTTGGTATTAACGCTGGATTTGCAAATTTTGGGTCAGCGTCATAAAGATCTTAAGAATGGATTAACGGCACCACCGAAACTAACTATTCCAAATATTTTGGATATGATGACCAAACCACGTTGGTGCTTGGGCATGTTAGGAACTCATCGCCGCACTTTTAGAAACATAGTGGGTCACGCCACAGGTGTTGGCAATATGTCATCGTTGTCATCTTGGACGGCAGAGCAGTTTGATCCAGCACTTAACTGGAATGATGTGGAGTGGATCAAAAAGCTTTGGGGTGGCAAATTAATTATCAAAGGTATTCTGGATGAGGGTGATGCCCAATTAGCTGTCAATTCTGGTGCTGATGCATTGATTGTCTCGAACCATGGTGGTCGTCAATTAGATGGCGCAGTCTCTAGTATTCAAGCTTTGCCTGGTATTGTGGATGCGGTAGGTAAAGACATTGAAGTGTGGATGGATGGTGGCATTCGTTCTGGTCAAGATGTTCTAAAAGCATGGGCATTGGGTGCACGAGGCACCATGATTGGCCGACCTTTCTTGTACGGTTTGGGTGCTATGGGTGAGGCGGGTGTCACTAAGTGCTTAGAGATCATTCATAAAGAATTGGATATCACCATGGCTTTCACAGGTCATAGAGATATTCAGCAGGTAACCAAGGATATTTTGTATCCAGGCACATACTAATGACTGTTTTTCATTCGCCTTATAAGGCGCTGGTGATTGGGGCTAGTGGTTCGATTGGTGCAGCTTTCTTAAAACGATTGCAAGAAGATTCGCAGTGCCAAACAGTCATTCCGCTGGGACGAACAGCCAAAGAACCAGATTTCATCAGCATTGATCTAAATGATGAGGGCAGTATTGAAAAAGCTTCTTTAGCTGTCAAAGATCAAGGGCCATTTGATTTAATACTGGTGGCTACTGGTGTACTGCATGGCGATGGTTTCATGCCAGAAAAAAGGTTGGCCGATATAGATATGAAGGTTCTACATGAAACTTTTGTCGTCAATACATTTGGTCCGGCACTTTTGTTAAAGCATTTTTTACCATTGATCTCGAGTCGTGGCGTCATGGCATTAATCTCAGCCAAAGTCGGAAGCATTGAAGATAATCGTTTGGGTGGCTGGTATTCATACAGAGCCTCTAAGGCGGCGTTAAATATGCTTATCAAAACAGCCTCCATTGAGCTCAGGCGACAAAAGCCAGAAGCTATTGTGGCAGCCATACACCCTGGCACTGTGATATCTGATTTATCGAAACCTTTTGCAGGAGGTGCTAATGCGAGACCTGCAGAAGTAGCTACAGAAGAAATGTTGGCAACGATTCAAGCATTGAAGGCAGAAGATTCTGGTCAATTCTTCGCTTATGACGGTCAATTACTGCCTTGGTAATTGCCATAAATGTCAGAAATCAAAGTCTGGGGTATATTTAGTTCATGATGAATCCAAGCACATTAAGTGACAGCATTCAGTTAGCTGTTGCACCAGTTTTCTTGCTCACCGCTGTGGCTGGCATGATTGGTGCACTAACGCAGCGCCTTGCTCGTGTGATTGATAGGGCACGAGTCATCCATAAAGAAATGGAAGACGCGTCTCTGACGGTGTCAGCACGTGGCGCTTATCAAGATGAATTGATGAGCATTGCCAAGCGTGGTCGATTTATTAATGTGGCGATGATTTTTTTGGTGCTATGCGCACTAATGATTGGTCTGACAGTTTTAGAACTTTTCTTTGCCGAAACAACGGGTGGTAAGTTGATATTGTCATCATTTGTTTTGTATACCTTTGTAGCGGGTATTGGCTCATTTATCTTAGCGTTAGTTTCTTTATTGATTGAGGTGTTAATCGCCTCGTACTCAATTCGCTGGAAACCTCACTCTTAAGGTACGCAATCAACATAAAAATATCTGAACATATAAAAATAAAGCCAACTTATGACCATTTATAAATACAAAGATAAATCTCCTCAAATTCATGAATCTGCTTTTGTGTCAAAAGAAGCCACTTTGATTGGTGATGTAATTCTTCACGAGGACTCTAGTGTTTGGCCAGGTGTGGTGATTCGTGGTGATAATGAACCCATCACTGTGGGCAAAGGAAGTAATGTGCAAGAGGGTACGGTGATGCACACAGACATGGGTTGCCCATTAACTTTGGCAGAGAATGTCACAGTCGGTCATCAAGCCATGTTGCATGGTTGCACGATTGGAGAAAACTCTTTGATTGGTATTCAAGCGGTTGTTCTCAATCGCGCTGTGATTGGTAAGAATTGCTTGGTGGGCGCTGGTTCAGTGGTGACTGAAGGTAAAGTGTTTCCAGATAACTCATTAATTCTGGGTTCTCCTGCGAAGGTGGTGCGTGAGTTAACTCCTGAAGCCATTGCTAGCCTAAAGCTTAGTGCAGAAAATTACGTCGCTAAGAAGAACTTGTTCAAGCAACATTTGGTTGAGTTACCACAGGACTAATGTCTTAAGATGATTCCAGGTTTAGTCCAAATTCTTCTCTGGCAAGGTTTGGGTGAGCTGGTGTCTCATTTTGTTTTGCCTATTATTCCCGGCCCTGTCTTGGGCTTAATATTTTTATTAGTTTTCTTGATCATCAAAGGCACAGTGAATGAATCGTTGGCCATGGTCTCCGATGCTTTTAGCCAACACTTAGGCGTTTTATTTGTGCCAGCTGCTGTTGGCGTCATATTGTTTTTACCTCAGCTCAAAGCCAATGCTTTAGCTATCAGTGCAGCTTTATTGATCAGTGTTGTTTTGACGATTGCTGTGACTGCCGTATTGTTGAGGTGGCTGGCTAGGAAGGATTCTCATGAATCCTAACGCTTTGCAAATCGCTGAGAT
>JBEEOV010000069.1:0-4745 GCA_041191465.1 Pseudomonadota bacterium | reverse complement strand
TAACAAACTTTTCTTCTGCAACTTTATCGTGCACGAACACCACGTCAGCATCGCCGCGACGACCAATATCTAGTGCTTGACCAGTGCCAACAGCCACTACTTTGACCTGAATACCTGTTTTTTTCTCAAAAACAGGTAATAAATGTTTGAATAAGCCTGATTGCTCTGTGGAGGTCGTAGAGGAAACCACAATACTCTTTTGAGCATTTGCCAAGCTAATGCCTGAAAAGGCTAAAACGGCTAAAACACTTAGTCTTAAAACGGAACGTCGTTTCATATTGTCTCCAAAGTAAATATGGCTATATCATCAACAATCATTTAAACATTATCAATATGTAATTAATTTCATATGCAAATTAAGATTAAACCCAGTGTTCATATCCATAAAAAACACCAGCGCTTAGGCGAGTCGGTTGATTTGAGTTGGGTGGCAGGTCTATTGAGGGGCGTACAAGATGGTAGATCTCTGCAATCTGCAGCAGAGATCATGGATATGTCATATCGAACATTGTGGAATCGCCTAAAAGCGGCGGAAAAAGCCTTAGATTGCCGACTTTTGATGAGTGTTAAGGGTCATGGCTCTACCTTAACAACGGCGGCGGCTACATTGCTACAAATCGTTGATGAGGTTGAAAAAGAGTTTAGGAGTGTTAGCAAAGAGCAAGAGAAGCGTTTGCAAGCAAGGCTTGAGCATTTGAATGATGATGATCACAAGAAGTGGTTGTTGTGCGCTAGTAATGACCCAATTTTGGAAGAGTCAGCTACCGATCTGGCTGCATTTGAGTTGAGGACAATGGGTTCAGGTCAATCACTAGAGCGATTAATTTCAGGTGATGCGGATTTGGCAGGTTTTCATGTGCCAGATGATGAGAGTATTGCAGCGGTTCGCAAGCGTTTGTTATCTGAGGGTGTGCAGGCGTACCCGGTCATGAAAAGAACTCAGGGTTTAATTGTGGCCAAAGGCAATCCTTTAGGCATTAAACATTTAAAAGATTTAGCTAGACCAGAGGTTAGATTTATTAATAGACAGCGTGGAGCGGGTACGCGTTTATTGCTAGATAAATTGCTAGATGCTCAAGGTGTAGCTGCCCAAAAGATTAAGGGTTATCAACGCGAAGAGTTTACGCATACTGCTATTGCAACAGCTATTCTTGCAGACACTGCTGACGTAGGTGTTGGCTTGAAGAGTGTGGCGATTGAGTATGGTCTAGGATTCATACCTCTGGGCGATGAAACCTATTTCTTGGCCATGTCACCGCAAATGATCAAGCGCAGTGCTGTGAGTGAACTGATTCGGAAAATTAGAGCGGCTGCAGGATCTAAGTCTGGCTATCAAGAAGTCAAACTAAGGCAAAAGAAATAATTAACTTAGGTTCTAACGATGTGAACACTGCAGTGTGCTTCTTCGACAATCTTTGTCATAGAAGTTCTCCAAGGCGCTACCTTGTTAGGAATCTTATGCGATGCGCCAATCATGATCATGGCAGCATTATTGTCATTAGCGAATTCAACAATACGTGATGCTGGATCTAATGCTTCAAGTACATGAAAAGATACGCGTTCAGTCCCCATCTTGAGGGGCTTAGCCCATTCCATTAATTGCACTAAGTGGCTACGCACAATACCTGATGCAGTTTCTGATTCTTTATTCCCCTCAAAAGTGGGGGTGCCTGAGATGGTGCTTAAGCAAATCAAGCGACTCTCTGGGTAAGCAAGTAATAAATGTTTGGCTGCATTTTGCATACGCTCACGCAATACCTCATCGTGTTGTCTGGTATCAATCGCTACGATCAATACTGGAGCGGTATCTTCTACGGCACTGGGGCGTGGACATTCTGACGGTTGGTAGCCTGCAGCTCTAAACCAACGTTTCATGTTGTCCCAAGCACTGTTGGGATAAATCTTTTCTGCGCGATGGGTTAGCTGAATACTTTGTGGGTTTTTCAGAATATGTCCCAAGCGCTTAGCACTTTGGTAGCGATCATCTGCCAATGGTTCTAAGCAACGTAAAACAACTTCTTGAAGCCAGGTAGGGATTTCTTTACGAATGGCTCTTGGAGGAAGTGGCTCGCTCCACATTCTTTTTCTCAGACCACTGACTGTTCCTGGGCAGCCAAAAGGATATTCACCGGTGAGCATTTCATAAAGCATGGCGCCAATAGCAAAAATATCACTTCGCCAATCATTGCGGATGCCCATCACTTGCTCTGGGGAGATGTAAGGAGCAGATCCAATCCCCTTGTACATTGCTTCTACAAGTAGATCTGGGTAGCGTGCATGGTGAGCCAAGCCAAAATCAATCAAAGCAATTTGATTGTCGGGCTTCACTAAAATATTTTCAGGTTTGATATCTAGATGAATAACGTCTTGCGCGTGTAAGGTGGCGATTGCAGTAGCGACGTTAGAAACAATCTGAATTGTTTTTTCAATATCACTAAGGCGTCCGCCGTCTTCCTTGATGATCTTATCTAGTGGAACACCTTCTAAATGTTCCATAGCAATGTATGGTTTTTTCGCCATATTGCCAGTGCCAGCCACTCTTGGAACATAAGGGCTTTTAATTGCCTTCATGATATTCAACTCAGTCTCAAAGCCAATTAAGCTTTCAACTGGTTGATCGCGACCCACGCGAGGAACTTTAACCAAAATAGGGTAATCAATACCTTCTTTGGTGGCTTGATACAAAACTGCCATGCCACCTTTATGGATAGGTTCGCCAATCAAGAATCCGTCGACTTCATTGCCTTCTTGGAATATTTCGCGAATCGACTCTAGATTTTTATTAATCGGCATTTGAATGTTATTTAAATTACTTTCCAGTTAGCAAGCGATTGGCTAGCTCTGCAGGCAAGCCTGCTTGGTGAACTTTATCTGCAGCCTTGTAGTGATCGTAGTCTATGCGATTAAACGTAATAAGTTCTTGATCTGGTTCAAATAATGCGTAATTGGCGGCTGGATTGCCATCGCGAGGCTGACCCAGAGATCCTGTTACTGTGACCCATTTCCTGTGCCTTGGCATAGGCATTACCTCACCATTGCCTGGTGCAAACCGAATTAACTTACCAACAGCGCTTTGGTAATAAACAGTTGGCTCGTGAACATGACCTACAAATGTATAAGGAGTGCCGGCTGCCTCAGAGCAATGCCAAGCGGCTAAACCATCATGGATGTAACCCCATTTGTGAGGATTGGATGCATTGGCGTGAACATATGAAATATCTTCATCTTTAACAATTAAAGGCAGACTCTTTAAAAAAGATACATGGTCATCACCCAACTGGTCTCTAGTCCACTGAATAGCAGCCCATGCGTTTGTATTCATGCGAGTGGAGTGGTCTGTGAAAACCGCTTCATCATGGTTACCCAAAACGGCGATGGCTTTTTTCTTATCTATTAACTCAGCGACCTTTTCAATAATCGCAACTGGATCGGCGTTATAGCCCACTAGGTCGCCTAAAAAAACAAATTCATCGGCGCCATTCTGCTCAGCGTGCTCAAGGCAAGCTTCAAAGGCTTCTAAGTTGCTATGTATATCGGCAAAGAGGGCGATTCTGCGTTCGGAAGACATTTTTTAATAATAGGTTATCTAGTCTTCTATTTTCTGACAAAAACACTCAATTTTCGAGCCATTCTCTAAAAAGAACGTTAAATCATATAAAATCGCTAACTATGAGAATTTCTATGAAACGTCACTTGATTCATTGGATGGCTATCGCAGCTATTCTGATGGGAGCATTGGCGCCGTCGATTTCTCAAGCAATTGCTCTAACAGAGCAAGGTAAAGGCATTTCTGTAGAGGTTTGTACAACTGTTGGCGTCAAAATGACCCAAGTCATCAGCACAAGTGGTGCGGATGATCAACAAATGGTTAATGAGCATTGTCCATTTTGTTTGGTTCACAGCGCCTACGACCTACCTATTGATAACACCTTGAACTTTGCAGAGCCACAAGCTCACAATATTTATCCTCAGCTTTTCTATAAGTCACCTAAGCCATTATTTGCTTGGGTGGTACTTCCTTCTAGAGCCCCTCCAACACTCGCTTAATTCTTAAGGGAACAGCTAGCAATAGTTGTTCGGTGTGGAATGCGTACGCGCATTCAAAACAA
The DNA here is from genome assembly GCA_041191465.1 of Pseudomonadota bacterium. Classification (GTDB taxonomy): domain Bacteria; phylum Pseudomonadota; class Gammaproteobacteria; order Burkholderiales; family Burkholderiaceae; genus Polynucleobacter. The sequence goes on along the minus strand of JBEEOV010000069.1, from coordinate 636 downwards.
GATTAAAGCGAGTAAGTCATGGAAAAAACCATTAGTTTTAAAGCGGGTGATTTGATCTACAAAGCTGGTCAAACAGGACCAGCATACAAAGTCATCACTGGCACAGTGAGATTGGATCACGCGCACGCTAGTCATAAATCAGTGTTTGCTAATTTGGCAATTGCTGGAGATTTGATGGGCGCCGAAGTGTTATTGCGTAAACCCTACGCGTTTGATGCTTATGCACTCACAGATTGTGAAATCGGCGTATGGCAAGAATCAACTATTCTGCTAGCGGATGCTTTAGCAGAGCAGTTGATGAAGTCTAGCTATAGACAATCAGATGTTGTATCGCTCAGATGCGGCATGGCCATGGAGCGCATTCTGAAGTTCGTTCAGTTGCTAAGTCATAAGAGTGCAACAGAAAAAACAGAAAACCTAGCGCTACCACCTTTAAAAGAAACGGCAGACATCACCGACCTAACCATTGAAACGGTCTGTCGCTGTATTGCCAGCCTCAGAAAGCAGGGCGTATTAGTCCCTGTGCAAGGCACTAGAGGCAACCTTAGAAATCAATTCACGGTGTCCATCGAATCTATGCAAGCGATGGCAGCGTAACCAATTCAAAAACACAAACTATTTAAAACAGAAAGAAGC
>JBEEOV010000068.1:0-4759 GCA_041191465.1 Pseudomonadota bacterium | reverse complement strand
GATGATAGATCTGGCACTTTATTAGAGAAGGCTGGAAAGCTATCTGATAAGTTCAAAACGGTTAAACGTGCTGATGATGATTTGGCCGCCATTCTTTACACCTCAGGAACAACTGGGCGTAGTAAGGGGGCGATGCTCACGCATAAGAACTTGGGTAGTAATGCCAAAGTCTTGCAAAAGTTCTGGGCTTGGAAAAAAGGCGACGTGTTGTTACATGCGTTACCAATATTCCATGTGCATGGATTATTTGTGGCTTCTCATGGCGCATTGCTCAATGGCAGCAAGATGATTTGGTTGCCACGCTTAGATACTAAAGAGTTGATCAAGCACATGCCGCGCTCGACAGTGATGATGGGCGTACCAACGTTCTACGTTCGTTTGCTCTTGGATAAAGACTTCAATAAACAAACTGTTAAAAACATGCGTTTATTTATTTCTGGATCTGCACCATTGCTCACAGAAACCTTCAATCTCTTTAAAGAGAGAACGGGACACACCATTCTTGAGCGTTATGGCATGAGCGAAACAGTGATGCTAGTTTCAAATCCTTATGAGGGTGCTCGCGTGGGTGGCTCTGTGGGATTGCCACTGCCGCAAACACAAGTCAGAGTCATTAAAGATGATGGCAAGTTATGTGGTGTTAACGAGATTGGTAACGTTGAGGTTAAAGGGCCTAATGTATTTAAAGGTTACTGGCGCATGCCAGAAAAGACCAAAGAAGAATTCACCAAGGATGGTTGGTTTAAGACTGGTGATGTTGGACGCTGGGGTGGGGAGACAAGTGCCGGTAAGGTGCCAAACAACTACTTATGCATTGTTGGAAGAAGTAAAGACTTGATTATTTCTGGTGGTTACAACGTGTATCCAAAAGAAATTGAAAGCTTTATTGATGACATGCCTGGAGTTGATGAGAGTGCTGTGATCGGTGTGCCACATCCAGACTTTGGTGAAGCTGTTGTTGCTGTGGTGGTTGCTAAGCCCAGTGCAAAGCTCAATCCAGATGGCATGATTGCTGAGTTAAAAGGCAAGATTGCAAACTTTAAAGTACCTAAGCGTTTGATTGTTGTTCCTGAGCTTCCTAGAAATGCGATGGGTAAAGTTCAGAAAAATGTTCTGCGCCAAACGTACTCATAAAAATAATAACTAGTAATAACAAATAAGGCCTTCAATGAAGGCCTTATTTCTATCAAACGACTAAAAAATTAATTAAGTAACCGCTTAATAAAGGCCAAAGCTAATTAATCCTTTATTTAGCATATAAGCGGCCAGACAGAACAGCACTAGAGCAAATACGCGTTTTAGTTGAGCCACATTGAGTTGATGTGCAACTTTTGCACCCAGCGGTGCCGTTAAAACACTGGCTACAGCAATTGAGGCCAAGGCTGGTAGGTAGACATAGCCTAGTGAGCCAGCAGGTAAGTTCGGATTGCCATAACCGCTGATGATGTAGCCAATAGCGCTTGCCAATGCAATCGGAAAACCCAAGGCTGCTGAAGTGGCTACAGCGTTATGCATGGTGATATTGCACCAAGTCATAAATGGCACAGACACAAAGCCTCCGCCGGCGCCTACTAAGCTTGATAAAAATCCGATAAAACTACCAGCGCCAAACATGCCAAACTTGCCAGGCAGTGTGCGAGAAGGTTTTGGTTTTTTATTCATGAGCATTTGATAAGCAGAAAAGCCCACAAACGACGCGAAGATAAGTGATAGCCAAGCTGTTTTGAGCATTGCAAATAATTTGCCGCCACCCAGTAAGCCACCAATCAAAATGCCAGGAACTAATGTCATCACAATATCCCAGCGCACCGCACCACGTTTGTGATGGGCTCTGACTGATGATAGGGAAGTAAACAAAATGGTTGCCATAGAGGTGGCAATGGCGACGTGCACCACTACCTCAGCCGGAAAGCCATACATGGTGAACAAAAAAGTTAGGAAGGGCACCATGATCATGCCCCCACCAATACCTAATAATCCTGCCGCAAACCCTGTGAAGCTACCTAGTACTGCTAATGCTCCAACCTGTATAAGGGTCATAAATAAACCGTTTATTTGAATTTATAAAACTGCTGATTAAGATAAGCGACTAAGTCAGCTTCATCTTCTGGGAAGAGATCTAGGCGTAGTTGGGTGTTGCACATACTGACCATTGATTTAAGGCGATTAGCATCTTTAACTTTGCGATCTGATCTTGTGTAGATTAAATCACCGTTACCTAAACCTGATTTCTCAGCGTGGCATTGATAGCACTTTGCCTGATGCAACGTTTTGCCATTATTGACATCGGCTGCATAAGATACTTGGCATAGCAAACCTGTTGCCAAGGCAAAGCTAGTTTTTAGGATGATTTTTTTTAGCATAGCGGTCTCCTTATATATCTAATTAGATCCCCCACCTTGGCCGCTAGGCCGTCATCCTGAACCCAGTAGGTTCAAGGCGGCATGGCAATAATGTTTCGGGTGCATCAAGTTTTTCAGGGAGGGTATTACCCGAAGTAATACCCTATGAGCAACGAGACGCTCGCGCCCACACTATATGGCCCACGCCAGATGCTTGCGCATCGGTTCAAGGAACTATTGGCCTTGGCGCACCAGGTAGGGAAAGCATTTTCAGCGCAGAATCAACAGATGCTTCAATTTGATCTACTTTGCTTTGCAGCAAAGTCACTTGATCAAGTGATGCGCCAGGATTTTCTGTGTTGCTGAGATTCATTTTGGCTGCCTGCAAATCGCCAGCTAATTTAATAGCTGTCATGATGGCGGCACGCTCAATGCTGCGATTACCTGCTGATAGGGCAGCTTCCAACTGTTCATCAACAATTGCAGCAGCAGCTCGCAAGCTAGCTTCATGTTCTGGAGTCGTGGCAAATGCAAACTTTTGCCCAGCTAGAGTGAGTTCAATACGATGTTGGCTCATTGCTCATCCTTTGATGCTGAGGCTAATAGGTCTAGCTGACCACTATCGCTTTGGCTTGGTAGCTTATTGAGGATATTTTGGATGCGTGCTTGGGCATCCTCAATCTTGGTTTCTAAAGCCAAGCGTTCTTTGTGAGATTGCGCCACAGCATCCAGCAAAGCCTTGGTTTTACCTTCTAGGCGTTCTAGGCTGTCTTGCAAACGGCTAAATGAGTTGTTTGTAAGTTCTGACATAGGCATATTGTATATACTACACGCGTTCTTAGGTGCTCTTGATAGATAGCAATTTATCAAAGTTAAACGGGAAACAGGGGTTTTTCAATCAATAGATTAAAGAATAACCTGTGCTGCCCCCGCAACGGTAAGTGAACGCACGCAAGTGCCGGCTCAATCGATATACCACTGGCTTAGGCTGGGAAGGTCATTGAGTTAGTTTCATAAGCCCGGATACCGGCCTGGAATGGTTCACCTAGCTACGGGGACGTTGCTTAGTGATGAAGGTCCCGTGCTTGCGGGGGAACAAGCCAGAGGCCATAGTTTTTGAAAGTTAATCCTATGTTTACCAAACCAACCAAGCTAGCGCTTGCCTGCGCAGGCCTGATCACAACCATCGCCTCAACCCAGGCGCAAAACAGTTCTGAATTTAATCCGGTGGTTATTTCTGCCAGTAGATTTGAAGATCAGCAAAATGACCTTTATTCAGACATCACCATAATTTCTAAAAAAGAAATTATGGCTAGTGGGTTAACGAATTTGACGCAAGTTTTATCCAAGTTGGGTGGTGTTGCTACTAGATCTAGCTTGAATGGTTCATCTGATTCTCAGTTAGTGATGCGTGCTTATGGCGTTAATGCTGATAACAATATGGTTATACAGATTGATGGAGCACGTCTTTCCGATAACGAACAAAATCCTGCCAGATTATTTGCCATACCAGTAGATATTATTGAGCGCATTGAAGTTGTTCGCGGTGGTTCATCTGTTTTATATGGTGAAGGTGCTGTCGCGGGTGTCATTAATATTGTTACATCGGGAAAAGTGCCTGACCAGGCTTATGTTTCGGCTGAGGTCGGATCTTATAACAGAGCAGGGTCATCCGCCTATATTGCTAAGAATTTTGAAAATATTTCATTTAATGTAAGTGGTAAGACTTTAAATACGGACCATGCTAGAGACAATAATCGCTCCCAGGAACGTTCTGGTTCTATCGGCGCATCGTGGAAGTCGGGCGGCGACTCACTTAAGTTTCAATTAATAGTGGACGAGCAAAAAAGCCGTTTTCCTGGATCGCTTAGTTATGCAGACTTTATGGCGGGAAATTACAAGAAAGCAACAACTCCAAATGACTTCGGAACTGTGAATGGTGATTTGGCGACGATATCGTACTTTGGAAAGCGTGATTCTATTGACTTGATTTTTGATGTCTCAACGAGGAATAGATCAAGTTTTGCCTATATGAGTTCATCAAACACATACATAGATAGGCATCAACAACAGTATTCGCCACGTGTTAGATTTAATCAAGGACTCTTTGGTCTTGATAAGGTCACTTTAGGTGCTGACTTAATTAATTGGCAGTATCGCTACCATAGCCCCCAATATTGGTTGGGTGATCAATTGGAATATGGAAGGCAAAAAAACGAAGCCTTATTTTTCTCTCATGAAATTAACCTTGATCCTAAAAATCAATTTACATATGGTGTGAGAAGAGAGCGTATTCAGCAAAACTTGAGCGATACGCTGTTTGGCAATCAGGCGCTCAATACATATCTAACAGCTTGGGATATGAAGTTTGGTAAAAGAATTCACAATCTGAACACTCATATAAAAGTAGGTAGAAA
>JBEEOV010000067.1:0-4787 GCA_041191465.1 Pseudomonadota bacterium | reverse complement strand
TTACAAGAAAAACTCACCGACTTTCGTAAACAGGTTGATGAGACTTATCAATCAGAAGCCAGAGAGCGTTTTGCATTAAAGCAAGAGGTTGAAAAATTAGCCGGTCTTAACTTGCGCATGACCGATGAAACTCGTGCGCTTACCAACGCTCTTAAAGGTGAATCAAAAACGCAAGGCGACTGGGGTGAGCTTGTTCTTGAAACCATCTTAGAAAACTCTGGCTTACGTAAAGGTGAAGAGTATCTTGTTCAAGATACTCAAACCATCAGTGATGGCTCTAGATTGCAACCTGACGTTGTGATTCGATTGCCAGAATCCAAACATCTAGTGATTGATAGCAAGGTCTCTATCACTGCCTATACACGTTATATGCAATCAGATGATGAAGATGTAAAAGTGAGCGAACTTAATAGCCACGTGCTATCCATTAAGCAACATATTCAGGGTCTGTCTGCCAAAAATTACCAAGACTTATATGGTGTAGGTTCGATTGATTTTGTGTTGATGTTTATTCCTATCGAACCAGCCTTCTTGGCGGCAATGCGTCACGCTCCTGAAATCTATCAGGATGCTTTGAAAAAAAATATCGTGATTGTTTGCCCAAGTACTTTATTAGCTACAGTTAGAACTGTGGCTCACTTGTGGCGTCAGGAACAACAGAATCGCAACGCTCAAGAGATCGCTCGTCAGTGCGCCTCTCTTTACGACAAATTTGTAGGATTTGTTGAAGATCTCGATAAAGTAGGCCAGCGTCTTGAGCAAGCTCAAAGCAGTTACACAGATGCTGTTGGCAAACTTAAAACAGGTCGCGGCAATTTAATACGTACAGCTGAGAATGTTAAAAAACTGGGTGTTAAACCCAATAAATCTTTGCCCTCTAAATTAACTGATGTGGCTGATGATGAGTAAACGTTGCTGATACTCAGCTTGATTGATAGTCAGGCGTCTTAGATGAAAGCTTATTGATTAGTAGATACAAATAAAAAACCCGCATTTCTGCGGGTTTTTTATTTCATCAGTTTTCACTGATGAAGTGTAGCTTGTCGCTAATTACTTACGACCGCGACGTGCAGCTGGCTTCTTAGCAGCAGCGCGTGTAGCTGGCTTAACTGCAGCAGCTGTTTTAGCTTGCTTAGCAAAACCTTGGATAGCTTCAACAGCTTGCTCAGCATTTTGCTCAGCAACTGCAGCAGCTTCTTTAGCAGCAGCTTGGAATTGCTCGAAACCTTGCAATGCTGAACCTACTGAAGTTTTCAATGCGTTAACAAAAACGTCTGAACCAGCTGGTGCGTTAGCAGCAAATGTGTCAACCCAGTTTTGTACGCCTTCTTGGAACTGCTCTAATTGAGCTTCAGCAACTTCTGCCAACTCAACTTGACCTTCGCGAACAATCTTAGCAACAGCACGTTGATGAGCTGCTAGTTTGTTACCTAAAGGTGCCAATGCATCGCTTTGTACGTATGAAACGAAAGCTTGTGGATCTTTAACTGTCAAAGCTTGCTCTAAACCGTCTTGAGCTTCTTCGATAACAGCTTTAGTAGCTGAGAAGTTGATGTCTGCTAATTGTTGAGCGCGCTCTAAAGCTTTTGTGCTCAATGCAAATGCTGTGTTCAAGCTCTCGCCTTGGATTTCTGCAAATTTTGCTGTGATTTGATCTTGGTTCATGTTTACTCCAATGAGGTTGGTTAATATTTTTGCGGTGCACATATTGCACTGCACAAACTCTATTTTAGGGAATAAATATGACAATTCAAGGTCTTTTTGTTGCGCTGCATCAAAAAGTTGTTATTTCTCACATTGTGAGAAATTTACATTGAATTCAAAGGAATTTTTTGGTGCCCCCTGACAGAATCGAACTGCCAATCCATGATTACAAGTCAAGTGTTATACCATTTAACTAAGGGGGCGATTGGTTAAAACCATCTGATTTGACTGGCTTTATTGGATCGCTTGCTACTTTTTTACTACTTTTTAGGGCTATCAAAACAAATTGTTTTGAACACCACCTAAGCCCAATATTCTAACTTATTTCACTAGCTTTAGGCTAGGTCTTCCTTTAGAAATTCCTATATTTTTGTCAGGCGCTGGCTCAGGCGGGATTGTTTTCTCCACGGGGAAAGACATACCTTGGCCGTTTTCTTTGGCATAAATAGCCATCACATGACTCATCGGAACATGGATATCTCTAGGTACACCAGCAAAACGCGCTTTTAGAGTAATCCAGTCATTGTCCAAAGATAACTGCTGACATGCGTCTGGACTGATATTTAAAACAATTTCATTATTGTTAACGTAGTCCATAGGAACATGAACTTGCTCTGTAACAAACACAGCAATATAAGGCGTGAAACCATGATCCATGCACCACTGGTGTAGCGCACGGATCAGATAGGGTTTAGTACTTGGAACTTCGCTCATGAAATCCATTGAGCAGTGATAGCTAATTAGTTACCTAATTAGCGACGCATCACTTTCTCTGAAGGAGTCAATGCTTCAATGTAAGCAGGACGACTAAAGATACGCTCTGCATACTTCATCAAAGGAGCAGCATTGCGTGACAAATCAATACCGTAATGCTCTAAACGCCATAGCAATGGAGCAATAGCCACATCTAGCATTGAGAAGTCATCACCCAACATGTATTTGTTCTTGATGAAAATTGGTGCCAACTGAGTCAAACGATCACGAATCGCCAAACGTGCTCTTTCGTGATTCTTTTCTGCAGCCTTACCTTTTTCATTTTCCAATGTTGATACGTGCACAAATAGTTCTTTTTCAAAATTGAACAAGAACAAACGAGCACGAGCACGAGCTACAGGGTCAGGCGGCATCAACTGTGGATGAGGAAAACGCTCATCAATGTATTCATTAATGATGTTTGATTCATAAAGAATCAAATCACGTTCAACCAAGATAGGTACTTGGCCGTACGGATTCATCACAGAAATATCTTCTGGCTTGTTAAAAAGATCCACATCACGGATCTCAAAGTCCATGCCCTTCTCAAACAAAACCAAACGGCAACGCTGAGAGAACGGGCAATTTGTGCCCGAATATAAAACCATCATAGGGTATATCTCCTAATTATTTTTAGTGGATGTCTTTCCAGTAAGACTTATTCAAGCCCCAAGCCAATACTGTAAATACTGCCAAGAACATCAATACCCAAACACCTAGACGCTTGCGATCTAACTGTGCAGGCTCACCCATCCACTGGAGATAAGCAACCAAGTCACCCATCGCATCATCAAACTGCTGAGAGTTCAACTTGCCAGGTTTAACTTGTTCAAAGCCTTTAAATACGTGCACTGTTTTCGTAGCATCATGCGGATCTTTTTCTTCAGCATATTTAGCTGTACGAACACCTTGCAACTCCCACATCACATGAGGCATACCAACACTTGGGAAAGCCATGTTGTTCCAACCAGTTGCTTTCGTGTCGTCTTTGTAGAAAGTACGCAAATATGTATATAAGTAGTCAGTGCCTTTAGCACGAGCAATCACTGATAGATCTGGTGGCATTGCACCAAACCAAGCTTTTGCATCTTTTGGTGAAATAGCAACAGTCATCATGTCACCTACTTTTTCACCGCTGAACAATAAGTTTTGCTTAATTTGCTCATCAGTTAAACCAATGTCGCGCAAACGGTTGTAACGCATGCTCACTGCACCATGGCAGTTCAAGCAATAGTTAACAAATAATTTCGCGCCATTTTGCAAAGCAGCTTCACTGTTAACACGCTTAGGAGCTGCGTCTAATGGAAAGCTGCTGCTACTTGCATGAACAGCATTCATGGTCAACGCTACTGCGAGACCACCTAGGATTTGCCATACGATTTTTTTCATTTTCATTTTCCTTGTGGGTGCTCGCGATTAATGCGCAACAAAATTAACGCGACTTGGAACTGGTTTGAATTGACCCATCTTGCTCCACCATGGCATTGCCAAGAAGAAACCGAAGTAGATCAATGTACCCAATTGAGACACCTTCTCACCAACTGGTGATGGTGGCTGAATACCCAAGTAACCCAAAATAACAAATGTCACCACAAATAGACCATAGATGTATTTTTGGCCTTGTGGACGATAACGAATAGATTTAACTGGAGAGTTATCTAACCATGGCAAGAAGAAGAAAATCACCACAGAACCACCCATCACAATCACACCCCAGAACTTCGCATCAAACAAGAAGAAGCCTGCTGCAAGTGCCACCAAAATACCAGCACAAATGCCCTGCAATTTCTTGTCTGTTGTACCGCGAATTACTTTACCCAAAAGCACTGCAGCGAAAAGCCACATCGGGATCAAGAACTCAGAAGTAACCGCACGCAACATTGAATAGAACGGTGTGAAATACCAAACTGGCGCAATATGGGGAGGAGTCTTCAAAGGATCTGCTGGAATGAAGTTGTTGTGCTCTAAGAAGTAACCGCCCATCTCTGGAGCAAAGAACACCACAAACGCAAACACCATCAAGAACACACCAACACCTAACAAGTCATGTACTGAGTAGTAAGGGTGGAAAGGAATACCATCAACAGGTACGCCATTTGCATCCAAGTTTTCTTTGATTTCAACGCCATCAGGGTTGTTAGAACCTACTTCATGCAATGCAATGATGTGAGCAGCTACCAAACCAATCAATACCAAAGGTACTGCAATTACGTGGAATGAGAAGAAACGGTTCAATGTTGCATCACCCACCACATAGTCACCACGAATCCACAATGATAGATCTGGGCCAACTAATGGAATAGCAGCAAACAAGTTAACAATCACTTGAG
>JBEEOV010000066.1:0-4958 GCA_041191465.1 Pseudomonadota bacterium | reverse complement strand
TGCTTGTTTCAACTTGGCCATATCGTGCTGATATGTATCCATGTGATCAGCATCGATATTGGTGATCACTTCAATCACAGGCAATAAGTTTAAGAATGACGCATCTGACTCATCAGCTTCGGCCACAATGAAATCGCCAGTTCCTAAGCGTGCATTAGCGCCAGCTGAATTTAATTTGCCGCCAATCACAAATGTGGGATCCAAACCACCTTCAGCCAAAACAGATGCCAACAAACTTGTGGTGGTGGTTTTTCCGTGTGTGCCAGCAATAGCAATACCTTGCTTTAAGCGCATCAACTCACCAAGCATGACTGCTCTTGGCACAATCGGAATACGGGCAGCACGCGCTGCCAAAACTTCTGGATTATCACCAGTCACAGCAGTTGAAATCACAACGGCTTCTGCACTAGTAACATTTTTAGCATCATGGCCAATATGAATTTCAGCTCCACACTCACGCAAACGTTTTGTGGTTGAACTTTCAGCAATATCAGAGCCACTGACTTTGTAGCCAAGATTTAGCAACACCTCAGCAATGCCACTCATGCCAGCACCGCCGATGCCTACAAAATGAATTTGATGAAGAATATGTTTCATTAGCGGGCAAATTCCTTAGTTAACTGTTTGCATACCTCAGCAACATCTTCTGTTGCATGAGGCTTTGCTTGGCTTAAAGCTGCTTCTGCCATTTTTTGTAAATCTGAGCGAGTCACAATTTGCAAATAATTGGCTAAGGCATCAGCAGTCATTTGAGGTTGTGGCATTAATACGGCAGCTCCAACATCAGATAAAAATTTTGCATTTGCTGTCTGATGGTCATCAACCGCATAGGGAAACGGCACCAAGTAAGATGCAACACCTACAGCCGATAGTTCAGCAACTGTCATTGCCCCAGCCCTGCAGATCACTAAATCAGCATTGGCATAGGCAGCAACCATGTCATCAATAAATGGTTGAACACTTGCTTCAACATTCAAATCAGAATACTTTTGTCGTAACGCCTCAACATGCTTTTCACCAGCTTGATGAATCACAACAGGTCTAGACTCTTTAGGAATTTTTGCCAAGGCTTGTGGAACCACATCATTCAGTGCTGCAGCACCCAGACTTCCGCCCACCACAAGAATATTCAATGGACCGCTTCTTGATCCATACCTATTAGCTGGGGTTGCAATCTGACCCATGCCAGCGCGCAGCGGATTACCAACCCATGTGGCACCTGGCAAAGCCTTTGGAAACGCGCATAAAGTTTTATCAGCCACTTTGGCTAATACTTTATTAGCTAAGCCTGCAATGGAGTTTTGCTCATGCAATACCAATGGCTTACCTAATAAAGCACTCATCATGCCACCAGGGAAAGTCACATACCCACCCATACCCAATACAACATCCGGTTGCACACGGCGCAGAACCTGAATGCTTTGCCAAAATGCACGCAATAAGTTGAATGGCAACAAGGCAAGAGTTTTAATACCTTTACCTCTTAGCCCGCCAAACCTGATACCCTCAAAATTAAATCCCTTTGGCGGTACTAAGTGATATTCCATACCCTGTGGATTGCCCAACCAAGACACATTCCAACCTTGCTCACGCAAATATTCAGCAACAGCTAAGCCAGGGAAAATATGTCCCCCTGTGCCACCAGCCATTACTAATAAAGTTGGAGCGTGTGCAATGGTCATAACTTGCCGCCCCTCATCAAAATTCTGTTTTCGTAGTCAATCTTTAAAAGAATGGCGATTGCTACGGCATTCATCATCAAACCAGATCCACCAAAACTAACAAACGGCAAAGTTAGACCCTTCGTTGGCAATAGGCCTAGATTTACACCCATATTGATAAATGCTTGCCAACCAATCCAAATTGCAATGCCTTTAGCAACCAAACCAGCAAAACTTCGATCCAACTGCAATGCCGTTCTACCAATCAAGAAGGCTCTTCTAACGATCCAATAGAAAATCGCAATGACCACTGTGACGCCGACAAAGCCCAACTCTTCGCCAATCACAGCCAAGATAAAGTCCGTATGCGCTTCAGGAAGGTAGTGAAGCTTTTCCACGCTACCACCCAAACCAACACCAAACCACTCACCACGACCAAATGCCATGAGTGAATGAGTTAACTGATAGGCCTTACCTGCGGCAAATGATTCGTTCCAAGGATCTAAATATGCAAAGATTCTGTCTCTGCGGAATGGAGAAAAAATAATGATGGTTGCAAAGCTACCAATAGCCAAACCAATCAAAGCGCTAAATAGCTTGCCACTGATGCCGCCTAAGAACAAAAGACCCATGGCAATCACTGCAATCACCATGAAAGCACCCATGTCTGGTTGTAATAGCAATAAAACACCAACAGCAATCACAGCCGCTCCCATTGGGGCTAAGCCTTTTAATAAATGGTGCAAGTAATCTTGTCTTTGCACTGTGTACCAGGCTGTGAACAACACCACGGATAACTTCATCAACTCTGATGGTTGGAAATTAGTAATTCCCAAGGGAATCCAACGGCGCGCACCATTAACACCCTTACCAACACCAGGAATCAGCACAAATATAAGTAGCACAAAAGCTAATGCGAACATGGCAGGCGCTAAACGATCCCACACTTTAAGTGGCACCTTAAAGGCAAAAATACCAATGCAAAATGCCATTGCAATTGAGAGTGCATGACGAATCAAAAAGTGACTACTACTGTACTTGGCATACTTAGGCCCGTCAGGTAATGCAATTGATGCTGAATACACCATCACCAAACCAAGTGTTACCAATAGCAAAACAGCCCACAACAACGGTTGATCGTATTCCATCATGCGCGAGCGAGTAGGACGTACAACTGTTGTTGCATCACGAAGGCCCACACGAAAATCTTCAAAGCTCTCTTTGATGCCGCCTTTGACACCACTAATACTGCTTAAGCTAAATCGCTTGAACATTTGAATCATGCGCTCACCTGTCCGTTTAAAGTTGCCAGCTCATTAATTGCATCAATAAAAACTTGTGCGCGATGCGCGTAATCTTTAAACATGTCAAAACTTGCACAAGCTGGGGATAACAAAATTAAGTCCCCAGACACCGCCAACTTCGATGCCTCTTGAACGGCCACATCTAAAGCACTGGCATCCACCAAAGGAACTTGCGTGTTAATTAATGCTTGCTTAATGAGTGGTGCATCTCTTCCAATCAAAATGACTGCTTTAGCATGACGAGCAACAGCATCAGTAAGCGGCGAAAAGTCTTGACCTTTTCCTTCGCCCCCGGCAATCAAAATAATTTTGGCGCGCTGACCTGCATCACCTAATCCATTTAACGCAGCCAATGTGGCGCCCACATTAGTGCCCTTACTATCATCTATGTACTCAACACCATCAATAATGGATACGCTTTGCACTCGATGTGCTTCGCCTTCGTATTCACGCAAACCATGTAATAGCGGACTCATTGGTAAACCGATTGAGCTAGCCATAGCGATTGCTGCCAAAGCATTACTAGCGTTATGGCGGCCTTTAATACGTAATGCATCAGCCGGCATTAAACGCTTCAGACGCAACGGCTCATCATCAAGGTCTGATTTTTTACGGCGACGTTTGGTTTTTAATTCAAGCGCCTCTAAATCTGGTTCAGCCCAAACTAACCAATCAATACCACCTGCAGCTGTGTCGTGGAAAATACCAAATGCATCTTCCTCAACAGGCGCATCAACACCAAAAGTAATAACTCGCGAAGACTTAAGATTTTGTACCATCCCCGCAACTGCCTCATCATCACGATTGAGTACGGCAATTGTGTTTTCACCAAAAATTCTTGCTTTAGCAGCAATGTATTGCTGCATATCACCATGCCAATCAAGATGATCTTGAGTAATGTTCAACACGGTGGCAGCATCCGCATCAAGACTGTAGGTGTGTTGCAGTTGAAAACTAGATAACTCCAACACCCAAACATCAGGCAACTCTTCAACGTCCAATAACTTATCAAGAGCAGCAGGGCTGATGTTTCCGGCAACCGCAACCTTCATTCCAGCACGCTCACACAACAATCCCGTTAAAGATGTAGTGGTTGTTTTTCCGTTTGTGCCTGTAATAGCAATGACTTTTCCCGTGTAATTTTGCTCATCCTTTAATGCTTTCAAAGCTTGCGCAAAAAACTCAATCTCACTCCAAACTGGAATCTCTTTTTCTGCAGCACTAGCTAAGAATGATTGAATAGGCTCCTGCAATGGAGATAAGCCTGGACTAATTGCAATCAGATTAATGCCATTCAATAAGTCAGAAGACAGGCCGCCCAAATGGATATTACTTACACCAGCATCTTTGACTTGTTGTTGATATTTTTTAGCATTCTCAGATAACTGGTTTTCAGATCTTGTATCAGCCACAGATACTTTTGCACCTTGAGTAACACACCAACGAACCATGGCTGCACCTGACTCTCCTAAGCCAAGCACCAAGATACCCATACCCTGAGTATGCTCTTTGCCAAATGGATGTTGTAACTGAATCACTCTTATTCCTATCGCAACTTCAAGCTAGATAAACCAATTAAAACCAACAAAATTGTGATGATCCAAAACCTCACCACTACTTGCGTTTCTTTCCAGCCACTTAATTCAAAGTGATGATGCAAAGGCGCCATCTTGAAAATTCGACGACCTTCGCCATACATTTTTTTTGTGAACTTGAACCATGCAACTTGCAGCATGACTGATACAGTCTCTGCAACGAAAATGCCACCCATGACAAATAAAACGATTTCTTGACGAACAATCACAGCCACTGTGCCCAATGCACCACCTAGAGCCAAAGCGCCAACATCGCCCATAAATACTTGTGCGGGATGTGTGTTAAACCATAAAAATGCCAAACCAGCACCACTCATAGCCCCACAGAAAATCATTAATTCACCAGCGCCTGGGATATATGGAAACAATAGGTATTTCGTGTAAATAGCGTTACCCAT
>JBEEOV010000065.1:0-4996 GCA_041191465.1 Pseudomonadota bacterium | reverse complement strand
CTTAGAGCCAACCAAATCAAAAGTACGCCCAATTGTTTGACTCATATTGATAGACCGAACAAATGCCTCTGCAACGTCCCCTACATAAACAGGCTGAAACTTAGCGCTAGCTCCCGCCAAGGGCATAACTGGAGCAAATTTTTGCAACGTGCCAAACAAGTTGATAAATGAATCATCCTCACCAAATATCACAGATGGTCTAAAAATAGTCCAATTTAAAGAACTGTTTTTAACTAGAGTTTCGCCAGCACCTTTACTCCGTTGGTACATAGAGCATCCGGCCACATCAGCACCTAAAGCACTCATGTGAATATAACGGTGCAAATCATTGTTTGTCATCGCAGCAATAATTTTTCTTGGTAATTCAACATGATTTTTTTCAAAGCCCGGCCCATAAGGCACACCCTGCTTATCATGTAGAACACCAACCAAGTTAATGACAACACCATCCTTACCAATGCGCTGACACAAATCATCTAAAACCATAGGGTCATGCACATTTGCCTCAATCACTTGCACACTTGGTAGCACCCACAAGTCTTTTGCGTAAGTTGACCGACGTGTAGGCAGAATCACCTTGTAACCTGCGCTTGCCAATTTGCTCGCAACTTGCCTGCCAACAAAACCACTACCGCCAATTAATAAAACATTCGATGTCATGGCAACTCCGATAAAACAGAAGCCTTAGGTGAAACCATTCCTAATTTTTGTTTAAGAGATGGCGACTTAGATGACGACAAAGCCGTGTAATAACTCGCATTAGCCAAAACGTTTTTTACATACCCACGAGTTTCATTAAACGGAATAGTCTCAGCAAATATAGCGCCCTCTACAGTTCTAGGAAGTTTTTCGCGCCAAAGCTTTGGTCGACTAGGTCCTGCGTTATATGCAGCAGAAGCCAAAGCAAATGAACCGTCCAAATCCTGCAAAACCATATTAAGGTAATTGCTACCTAAGGTTAGATTTGTTTTCATATCATCCAACTCACTAACCTTAAAGTTAGTCATACCAATTTTCTTTGCCACATACTTTGCTGTTGATGGCATCACCTGCATCAAACCAGACGCACCCACGCTAGACTTTGCGGCCATGATGAATCTTGACTCTTGCCTAATCAAGCCATATGCCCAATTTGAATCCAATCCAATTGAATTAGCGATAGGACCCAATGACTCTTTAAATGGTGTTGGGTAGCGCAAGCCAAAATCATGCTCTGACTTTGTACGATCTGCAGTATTCACCGCACGATCATACAAACCAATTCTCTTTGCATGCTCAGCAGCAGCTATCAACTGCTTATCACTTAGTGTTCTGAGTTCCCAATTCCACTCTCGGTTACCTTCAAAACGCAGGCCCATGTCATAAAAGCGAACCGCCCTAGCAAAACCCTTATTGGCACTCATTTGCTTAACCAATGATTCATCTGGAGTGACTCGCTTTGGGACATGAATTTTCATGCCCAAATCTTCTCTTGCCAATTGACCATAAAAATTAAACTGCTCGATTAAAGCTTGGAATGTTTCTGTTGCCAAGGTCTCATCACCCAACTCTTTTTGGGCTCTTCCATACCAATAAGTCCAGGCAGGATCTCGCTTTCTAATTGCGGGTGTCATGCCTTCTATTGATTCTTTAACTAACTTCCAATCACCCTCACGCAAAGCAGTCCTTACTTTCCACTCCTGAGACTCGGGTGAAAGCAACTGGTGATTGCCCGCTTCGTGTTGCAAGCGATATGCTTTGATTGCATTTCTATCTAATTTTTTAGCTAAGAACTGTCCTATCACGCCCCAGGCTGCAGCTGTATTTTCTCTACCAGTGCGCCATTCTTTTTTCTCAAACTCTTTAAATGCCTGTGCGGGATCAGTTCTAGCTTTTTTCACAGTCTCTGCGATGGGATCGTCAACACCAAATTTTTTTGAAAGCCCTTCATAATTATTTTCAAGCGCTATCCTGCCCATCGCTGCGAGCTCTTGTTTTGATAATCCGCCTGCTCTATATAAGTTTTGCGCAGCCTCTGGGCAAGCCTCACCAAAATACTGGGCATCCAACAAAATGTTTTTTAACTCTTGCCCCAGGTGCTTTGAATCCTCGCCTTTTGCTTGCCTTGACTGTATGGCGTAACACTTCACCTGAGTATCGTCATTTAGTACGAATTGAACATATTCCTTATCAAAGTTAGCCCAATCTTTTCTTTTCCCCAAAACTAATAGCCAATCATTGCGTAAGCGATCAGCTATAGCACTACCTGCATTTACCTTTAAAAATGCTTCAACCGCAGCATCAGCAGATGAATCAATCTTTGCTTGCGCACCCTTGTCGTAAATCTGAGGTTTTATTTGGTAATACAACACATAATCAGATAAGTCATGACTTTCTAATTTAGACCCCAAGGTTCTAGTCTTTGCTACATCATTTACTTTTGCAGCTTCTCTTAACTCAACAAAAAGCTTATCCTCAGCACTTAAATCAGCAGCCGGTACAACCTTCTTGGGCGATGATGTGTTTTTGGATGGCTTTGAAAAAGTAGGTGCGGAGACAGTGACTGCTGCCAAAAAAAGGGCGGCACTTAATTTATTTATAAGTTTGGTGTTTTTTCGATGTAGCATACCCTTAATCATGCCTTATTTTTTCTACTTTTGAGTAGCCTGTGAAAACTTTAAATAATCTTAGACAAAACCTGCTAGAGATAAGACTGAGGTCAAACAGGGATGATGTCCAACGTAAAAGCCTAGAAAATAAAGTTGCAGCCTTCTTTGATCAACTCAATGACTGTTGTGTGGCTATTTATTGGCCCATCAACAGTGAATTTGATTTACGCCCGTTAGCCTTGAATTGGGCAAGATATCACCCTAATAGAACAATTGCCTTACCCATAGTCCAGCTAAATGAGCCACTGCAATTTGGCAACTGGACTGAGGCCACGACAATGCAAAAGGGCCCCCAGGGGATAAATGAGCCACTCATTGCCTCCAACTCAGACTGCGTGCGCCCAGACATCATCATTGCACCATGTCTTGGCTGGTCTGATCAAAATGAACAGTTTTGGCGAATTGGTTACGGGGGCGGATACTATGATCGTACGCTTGCCTTTTATAAAAAGGAGCAGCACAACTGTCGCTCAGTAGGGGTGGCGTACAACTCTCAAAAAGTAGGCGAGGGCGATTGGCGCCCTCAGGAACATGACCAAGCGCTAGATTTAATGATTAGCGCCTAGCACTAAATTAAATCTAAGTTTTTAGCGATGCTTAGTGTTGTATCAGCTTGGTTAAGGCTATAAAAATGTAAGCCAGGGGCTCCAGCAACGCATAACTGATCACATAAATCAGTCACAACATCTAAACCAAATGCTTTAATCGATGCCGTGTCATCACCGAATGATTGCAAACGTAAACGAATCCACCTAGGCACTTCGGCGCCGCATGCATCAGAAAAACGTAACAACTGAGTGCTGTTTGTAATTGGCATAATTCCAGGAACAATCGGCTGATCAACTCCTAGCTTTGCTGCCTCATCGACAAATCTAAAATAGGCATCACTATTAAAAAAGTACTGCGTAATAGCAGAGTCGGCACCAGCTTTCATTTTGTTGGCAAATTTCAAAACATCATCAGACATTGACTTAGCCTGAGGATGCATTTCTGGATAAGCTGCCACCTCAATATGAAAATGACTGTCTGTTTCACTGCGAATAAAAGAAACCAACTCATCTGCATGATGAAACTCACCATACTGACCCATGCCTGAAGGCAAGTCGCCACGTAACGCAACAATTCGATTGATGCCAAGCGCCTTGTATTGCGCCAATAACTCTCTAATTTTTTCTTTTGAACTACCAACACAAGATAAATGAGGCGCAGCCTGTTGGCCTGCCTCATGAATCTCTTTAACCGTTGCTAGCGTTCCATCTTGTGTGGAGCCGCCAGCACCAAACGTCACCGAAAAAAAGGTGGGCTTAAGCGCTGTTGCCAATTGTTCACGGACAGAACGTAACTTAGCAGCACCTTCTGCAGTTTTTGGCGGGAAAAACTCAACGCTCAATTCCATCTAATTTCTTTCTTTAGTGTTAACAGATTAGTAACGGTATGTTTCAGGCTTGTATGGGCCTTCTTTTTTGACATTGATGTATGTTGCTTGCTGATCAGTCAACTCAGTCAACTGTGCATTCAACTTTTTCAACTGTAAACGCGCCACTTTCTCATCAAGATGCTTAGGTAGCGTGTAAACGCCAACAGGATACTTACCTGTATCTGCAGTCGTCCACAATTCAATTTGAGCAATTGTTTGGTTTGCAAATGATGAGCTCATCACGTAAGAAGGATGGCCTGTACCGCAACCCAAATTCACCAAACGGCCTTTTGCCAAAATGATTAGGCGTTTTTCTGGCTGACCATTGCTTGCCGGGAAAATCACATGATCAACTTGCGGTTTAATTTCTTCCCACTTGTATTTTTCAATGCCAGCAATATCAATTTCATTGTCAAAGTGGCCGATGTTACAAACAATAGCTTGGTCTTTCATCTTTGCCATGTGGTCATGGGTAATCACATGATAGTTACCAGTGGCCGTAACAAAAATATCTGCTTTATCTGCAGCGTAGTCCATAGTTACAACACGATAACCTTCCATAGCTGCTTGTAGTGCACAAATTGGGTCGACCTCTGTTACCCAAACCTGGGCAGACAATGCACGCAATGCTTGCGCAGAACCCTTACCCACATCACCATAACCAGCCACTACAGCGACCTTACCAGCCACCATCACATCAGTGGCGCGCTTGATACCGTCAACTAAAGACTCACGGCAGCCATACAAGTTATCAAATTTACTCTTAGTTACAGAATCATTAACGTTAATAGCAGGGAACTTTAATTCGCCTTTTGCATGCATTTGATACAAGCGATGCACGCCTGTTGTTGTCTCTTCTGTAACGCCCTTTACTTTTTCTAAGCGCACTGAGTACCAAGTAGGATCTACTTTTAACTTAGCTTTAATCGAA
>JBEEOV010000064.1:0-10135 GCA_041191465.1 Pseudomonadota bacterium | reverse complement strand
CGCTTATGTTTTTCGTGGCGTGCCTGTATTAGTGCTGCTTTTCATTGTTTATTTTGGGTTACCCGGAATCGGATTTAAAGTGCCACCTTTATTAGCCATGGCTTTAAGTCTTGGTTTGGTGGCTTCTGCATATTTGGCTGAGGTATTTCGAGGGGCATTTAATTCGGTTGATCCTGCTGAAATTTTGGCAGCTGAGGCTATGGGTATGACTCGATTACAAGTCTTACTTCATATTGAATTACCTCAAATGCTCAGGTTCTCCGTGCCAGGCATGGTTAATGAGTTCACGACAGTCTTAAAATTTTCACCATTTGCTTATACGGTAGGCATTCCAGAAATCACCAAACAAGCTATGACTTTGACTGCAACCACATTGCGTGGCATTGAGATTTATTTGGCGGTGGGGGTTTTGTATTTTGTTATTTATAGAATTTGTTTGATTGGTGTTCAAGCCCTGAGTAAGCGTTATCAAATTCCTGGCATGGGCTCTGTGTGAGTTAATTGAATCAATACTTAAGTGAGATAAGCGAGTGGCATTAATTCAGGTAAGAGATCTTGTTAAAGAATTTGATGGTCAAAAAGTACTATCAAATATCAATCTTGATCTTCATGAGGGTGAAGTCAAAGTTCTGATGGGGGCATCGGGCTCTGGTAAATCTACTTTATTGCGCTGTTTGAATCGCTTGGTCGAGCCGACATCTGGATCAATTTTGTTCAGAGGCAAAGAAGTCTTGAGCCCTGATGCCGATGTTAGAGAGTTGAGACAGCAAATCGGTTTCGTTTTTCAGCAATTCGCTTTATATAGTCATTTATCTGTTTTGGATAACGTCACCTTGGGCCTTCGTAAATTGAAGGGCATGAGTCAAGAAGACGCTAAAGAAAAAGCCCTTCATGAGTTATCTCATTTTGAGATGGCATCTCATCAAGACAAATACCCATCCCAGTTATCTGGGGGGCAGAAACAACGAGTTGCCATCGCTCGCGCCCTAGCCATGGATCCAGCTGTGTTAGTGATGGATGAGCCGACATCAGCATTAGACCCTGTGATGTCTAGAGACGTGGCTGATTTGATTAACAAATTGCATGATGAAGGTATCACCATGATTTGCGTCACGCATGATCTAAATTTGGCCAGCAACATCGCAGAAAAAGTGATGTTCTTGGATAAGGGTGTTATCAGGGCAGACGATTGTATTGATACATTAAGCCAACATTCAGATTCTGTGATCCAAAAATTCTTTGGAGAGGGGCGGTAGTAATGGGTTCATGGCCATCTTTTTGGCGTGATTTCTCTGAGCAGATGCCGTTGATATTGACGGGTCTGGTGAATACGATTGAGTTAGCGGGTCTGATTAGTATTTCTGGGTTACTGTTGGGGATCGTTGTTTTTTATTTGACGCTAAACAACAATCGCTATGTACGTTTTGTGATTAACGCGTACATATCTTTCTTTATTGGCATGCCGTTAATTGTTTTACTTTTCTTGATGTATTACGGCTTGCCTCAGTGGGGTGTGCGTTTATCACCCTACACGGTGGCATTTATTGGCTTTACATTTAATGTGGCTGCCTACAACGCGGCTTATTTAAAAACAGCTTATAACGGCTTGGATAAAACTCAAATTGAGGCAGCTAGTGCTCAAGGGTTTAATTCTAGGCAAATTTTTATTTTTATCACTTTGCCGCAAGTCATTCGATTATCGATTCCGGCGCTCACCAATCAGGTGATTGGTAATTTAAAGGATAGTTCAGTGGCTTTCTTAATTCAGTACACAGAGTTCTTTGCACGTGTTCAAGAATTGGCTGCTACTAATTTTCAATTCTTTAAGGCGTACATGTTGGCAGCGTTGGTTTATTTGG
Organism: Pseudomonadota bacterium; assembly: GCA_041191465.1. Lineage (GTDB taxonomy): Bacteria > Pseudomonadota > Gammaproteobacteria > Burkholderiales > Burkholderiaceae > Polynucleobacter. The sequence goes on along the minus strand of JBEEOV010000064.1, from coordinate 8,276 downwards.
CTTTGGTTTCGATCATTGTTTTGTGTGCCAGAGCTCTTGAAAAGCGCTACGCTATACCAGCATGAACGTAAGTTAGCTAACCAATCAAATCTTCTGATTGGCTGCTTTCAACATCGATGCTGGTACAAAGCCACCGATGATCATGCCTGTTAAGCTTGCACACAAGCCAGCTAATTGAGGTGGCATAGCTTCATCAGGCCACAAAATTTCACAAGTAATCCAAGTGACTAAACCGCCTAGGACTGCTAATAAACCACCTAAAGTATTGGCTCTAGACCAATAGACACCAAAAGCCAATGGCACAAATGCTGCCACTAATGTCACTTTGTAGGCGTTTTCAACCATCTTGAAAATAGACAGCTCTGAATTGAGAGCAAACAGTGTCACGATACATGTGAAACACAGTACGGTGATGCGCATAATCTTTAGCAAATGTTTATCGCTCAAGTGTTTGAATAAACCTTTAACGATATTTTCAGCAAATGTGACTGATGGCGCTAATAGGGTGGCGCTGGCACAACTCTTAATCGCTGACAGCAGTGCTCCAAAGAACATGATTTGTGCAAATAATGGAGCGTGGTTCAGAATCAAGTTGGGCAAAATTAACTGAGAGTCACTGTGCAAATAATTGTCAATCAGTTGAGGATTAATCAGCATGGCTGAATAAGCCAAGAAAATTGGAATGAAAGCGAAGATGAAATAAAGAACGCCACCCAAGATTGAGGCTCGCACCGCAATGGTGACATTTTTAGAAGACGTGATTCGTTGAAACACATCTTGTTGTGGAATCGAGCCCAGCATCATGGTGACGAGTGCAGCAATAAATCCCAAAATTGCTGGTAAATTAAAGTCCGGCAGGATACTAAGCTTTCCTGCCGCAGCTGCATGGTTAATCACAACATCAACACCGCCAGTGAGGGTGCTAACTTCAAAGCCAATGTAGAGCATGCCAATCACAATGATGATCATCTGAATAAAGTCGGTGATTGCTACAGACCACATGCCGCCGAATAAGGTGTAAATCAAAACGCTGGCTGCACCAATTAGCATGCCCATTTGTTGGGTCATACCATCGTTAGACACTACGTTAAAAACTAAACCAAGCGCTTTGATTTGTGCTGCCACCCAGCCTAAATAGGACGTCACAATACATAAAGTAATAATGATCTCTACCGTACGACCATACCTTTCGCGAAAGAAGTCGCCAATCGTTAGATATTTCTTGTTGTAGAGATGTTTAGCAAAAAAGATACCTACTAAGATTAGGCACATGGATGAGCCAAATGGGTCAGAAATAATTCCACCCATGCCTTCTTTTAGGAAGGTGGCGGGAACACCCAAAACAGTTTCTGAGCCAAACCAGGTAGCAAATACCGTGGCCGTCACTATATACATAGGAAGGCTATGGCCAGCGGCTGCAAAATCAGCCGTATTTTTGACTCGCATGGCTGCCCATAGGCCAATGCCAATAGAGATAACCCAGTAAATAATGACAAACCAGAGAAGCATCTCAACCTCATTGATAGGAATGGGCGAATTATAGGGCTAGGCATCAAATATGACAAAAATGCTAAAACCTGATTTATATCTGTTGGCAAGGCATTTTTTTAGGTATAGGATAGATAAATCTACAACCTGTTGGGAGAGAGAAATGGCGAATCAAAAAGAGTTCATGGAGTGGCAAAAAGATCGTGCAAAAGAGCTTTTCACGCTGTCACATAAATTGCTAGAAACTGCTAAGCAATTTAGCGAGCATCAAGCTGCGGAAATCAAAGCTAGCATGGAGCATGCTAAATCTTATGCTAAGCAAGCCGCAACTAATGACGTCAATAAGCTCAAAGCCCTACAGGAGCAATTTGCAGAAGAAGCTAGTGCCCGTATGGTGGCTTATCAGAAAAAAGTAAAAGCTCTATTGAAGGCAATGGAGACTGAAGCGGCTGATGAAGCAGAAAAGCATTTGAATAAGGCGCGTAATGCCATGGAAACATGGTTAAAAGAAGCTAGCAAAAACTTGCCAGCCGGTGCAGATAAGTTCACGGATGTGGTGAGAGATATTGCTGCTGCTGGCGATAAGGTGATGAAAGAGGGTCGCAAAATGGCTAAGCAAGCTGCTGAGGCTGCTGAGCAAGGTATAGAAAATTTAGAAAAAATGGTTAAACAGCCAGGCGCTAAAAAATCTGCACCCGCAGCTAAAAAAGCACCTGCAAAAAAGGCTGCTAGAAAAACAACGCGACGTCGTTAATTGGTGTAAAAAAAGGGTATGTCTTTGACATGCCCTTTTTTATATCTTGTTCAATTGCTGCGCATCACTGATTAATCCATGAAGATGAAATATCTTTCGCTACTGATTCCCACGATTGTGGTGATAGGATGTGCTTCGCCTCAAGAAAAAGTGGCTGTGCAGCAAGGTGATACCCATTGGACCTTGGAGTTCACATGGCTAAAGAATAACAAGCCATCAGAAATCAGGACTTACCAGTTTGAGTCTCGCTCAGATTGCTTTAATACCATGTACAAAATGCAAGAAGATGCCAAAAAAGTCAGAAATCAAACTGGCGCTGGGCTGTGCTTTAAATTATTTGCAGATGGTCAAGAGCGAACCAGTAATGACACCCTGGCTCGCCAATAAATTTCACGATTGATTCTTATAACTGGTTGCTAGGTTTCACCAAATCTTTTCTTAGATAGCCTAATTTTTCAGCTTTGACTAAGAGAGACTCTTCTAACTCTGGGGATAACTTTTTATCTCTGGCCAAAGGCTAGGTCTAAGATCCAATAGTCACCATAAAACGGTCTAAAGAAAGAGACTCTTAGTTTTGAGTTGTTAGATCCTTCAACAATTTTGGCAATTCCTTTTGCCTCTTCTTTTTTAGATACTTTGTGACAAGTATTTAAAACACTGACGCCGCCATCGGAACGCAAACCATATTCAGCCGTGACAGTTACACAATCATCATCTTCAAACCAATTAGGTAGGCGATAAATCTCATACCATTTACCTAGATATTTATTTAAATCAACCGATGTAACTGTTTGAAGGGGTGTTGTTGATTGCCTGTAGACAGGTTGATTAAGGCAGCCGCCGATTAAAAGGCTGCTTGTGGAAATGAGTAGGGTGGCTAGTAAACGTTTCATCTTAAAAAATTATCCGCAAAGGTATTAAAACTGTATCTAAAAACCAATAGGTGAGAGACATCATGGGATCCATCCACAAACTATTGATGGTGTGAGTAAGAACCAATGCTAAAACGATATAAAAACCCCATGGTTCAATTCTAGATACCATGGCGGCTTGCTTCCAGGGGAGTAAGCCCACCAGAATGCGTCCGCCATCCAGTGGTGGCAAGGGGAATAGATTGAAAACAAACATCACCACATTGGCTAAAACACCGGCTTGGCACATGCCAAGTAAAAACCGTTCAGTGGTGCCAAATTTGATCAGCAATAAATAAACAACTGCCCACCCAAGCGCTTGAACTAAATTCGATCCTGGGCCTGCAAGAGCTACCCAAACCATGTCCTTTTTCGGATGCCTTAAATTACCAAATCTAACGGGCACTGGTTTGGCGTAGCCAAAGAGAAAACTACCAGACGTTGCAAAGTACAACAGTAAAGGAACAACAATCGTGCCCATTGGGTCGATGTGTTTGATGGGGTTCAGTGTGACTCTGCCAAGTGCGTAGGCGGTGTTATCGCCAAATTGCTTGGCTGCATAACCATGTGCTGCCTCATGCAAGGTGATCGCGAATATGACTGGTATAGCGTAAATCGCTATGGTTTGAATAATTTGTGAAAAGTCCATTAACAATTAACCAATAGTAATCACATCGTAGCCAGCATCGCAGACAGCGGCACCAATTTTTTCATTGTCCAATTCACTGGATACTTTCACGGTTTTACTAGGTATGTCAGTTTCCACAGTTGCTTTTGGATCGATGGCCAAAATTGCCTTGGTAATGGTCTGTGTACAGTGCCCACAATTCATACCGTTAACAGTAAGAGTGATAGTCATTTTTTAGCTTTCAAAAGGATTAATGGCGCTATTAGTAGGACAATAAGATTAATATCAATCTGCTTTAATTATGAATTGTATGAGCCAATTAGTCACCCTAAAAATCGACGGCATGACATGCGCTTCTTGTGTTGCAAGAGTGGAGAAGTCATTGTTAAAAGTCGGTGGTGTGGATGCTGCAAGCGTTAATTTGGCGACTGAGAAAGCTCAAATCAGAATTAATCAACCAGCGGATTATTTGGTCTCCCATTTAATTGCAGCGATTGAAAAAGCTGGATTTGAAGCCAGCCCAATTAATCATCAAAATCATCAACAAAAACAAAAAAGCATTTTTGATTTGCACGGCCCATATGCGGTTGCATTGGCGATTGGCTTGTCGTTTCCCTTGGTGCTGCCGATGTTATTGATGCCATTCGGAGTTTATTGGATGTTGCCTGGGTGGCTACAGTTTTTATTGGCAACACCTGTCCAATTTATCTTGGGCTCCCGCTTTTACGTAGCTGGCTTTAAAGGGTTGCGCATGGGATCTGGCAACATGGATTTGCTGGTTGCGATTGGAACTACAGCTGCTTATGGTTTGAGTATTTATCAGTGGTATTTGTCCGGTTGGGGTCATGGTAATCACGACCTTTATTTTGAAAGCTCATCGGTTGTTATTTCATTGGTGATGTTGGGTAAATGGTTAGAAGCTCGTGCCAAAAAAGAAACAACAGAAGCTATTAGCGCACTGCAAGCTTTATGGCCTGACATAGCCAAATTACTCAATACAAAAGATCTTAAAAAATTAGACTACAAAGAATTGCCGATTGCGCAAATATTGCCTGGTGATTGGGTGGTTGTTCTTCCGGGCGAGCGTATGCCTGTAGACGGTGTGGTGCTAGATGGTGCGAGCGAGTTAGACGAGTCAATGTTGACGGGTGAGACCCATCTGATTGATAAGCAAGTGGGCGCCAAAGTAACAGGTGGTTCTATGAATGGATCTGGACGCCTAATTATTCAAGCAACCGATATTGGTGAAGAAAGTACGCTCGCAAAAATGATTCGGATGGTAGAGGATGCTCAAGCCCAAAAGGCTCCCATCCAACGCTTGGTGGATCAGGTGAGTTCTTGGTTTGTGCCAGCGGTGATTGTCATCGCACTCATTAATTTTGCTACGCAATACTTGGTTTTTCACCAATTTGAAAATGCTTTGCTCTATTCAGTAGCTATCTTAGTCATTGCGTGCCCTTGTGCATTAGGTTTAGCAACGCCGGCAGCGATCATGGCTGGAACAGGTGTCGCTGCTAAGCATGGTATCTTGATCAAGGACGCACAAGCTTTGGAGTTGGCCCATCAGTTAAACGTCATTGCATTTGATAAGACTGGTACGCTAACTGTAGGTAAACCTAGGCTTATGAGTTTTAATAATGTAACGGGCCATTCAGATGAGGATTTATATGCGCTTGCCTTGGGCTTGCAGCTAGGTAGTGAGCATCCTTTAGCCAAAGCAGTTATTAATTTTGTTCAAGAGAAGAATGTAACTCCCGCTCCCTTTGCAGGTATTACAGCCAAAGTTGGTCAAGGCATTGAGGGCCAGTGCATGTCTGGAGCCTATCAAAATAAGACAATTGCACTCATCAGTCATCACGCGTTAAAAGACATTTTGTCAGGCGATCAATTGAGCAAGATTTATTTGATTGCGTTGCATGAACTTAACCAAGGTCGCAGTGTTTCTTGTTTGGTCGATCAAACAGAAAAATTGGTTTTAGCAGTTATTTCATTTGGAGATGAGTTAAAGCCTGGCGTGGCAGAGGTGATTGCGCGGCTCAAAGCCATGAACATTAAAACAGTCATGATTTCTGGGGACAACCAATTGGTAGCAGATTTGATCGCTAAAAAAATTGGCATTGATGATGTTTATGCAGAAGTAATGCCAGCGGAAAAAGCGAATTTGATTAAATCTCTAAAGATGCAAACTAAGAATGGCTTCGTTGCAATGGTGGGCGATGGTGTCAATGATGCCCCAGCTTTGGCGGCAGCTGATGTAGGTATTGCTGTATCCACAGGTACAGATATTGCTATACATGCTGCTGGAATTACCTTAATGCGGGGTGATCCAGGTTTAATACCTGATGCAATTGAAATTTCAAAAAAGACTTGGCAGAAAATAAAACAAAATTTATTTTGGGCTTTTATTTATAACTTGATTGGTATCCCTATGGCTGCTTTAGGATATTTAACACCGATGTTGGCTGGTGCAGCGATGGCGGCATCTAGTGTGAGCGTAGTCACCAATGCTTTGCTACTAAAAAGATGGAGAAGATCTACCCATTGATCATCAGTGAGTAAATATCAATAAGTAGATCAGCCCCTAACTTTCTGGCTATTACCCAGTATATGTATTTAAGTTAATGCCTTCTTTTTGCATGATGCGATCCACAACAGGTAGCGCAGCTAGGCGGGTTGCATAGGCTTGATAATTTGGATAGTTGGCTGGATTGATGCCGGCAACACCACCCCAACGTATAAATGCAATCGCATAAATATCGGCAGGCGTTAGTTGTGAGCCGCAAATATAAGTTTGACCGTTGGACACTAAACCATCAATTTCAGCTAGGTAACCTTTGAATGCCTCAAGCGCCATCGCTTTCACGCCTGCTTTACCAGCTTCATCACCAAAGCGCTCGGATCTAAAAACACGTGTGAAAGTTGGGTGAACAGTGTTGTTCATCCAAGCAAGTAATGACACTGCTTGTGCTTTTTGCATCACATCACTTGGGAAGATTTGTGCTTTTGGAAATGTTTCGTGTAAAAAAGTCGTGATTGCCATCACTTGGGTTACTAATTTGCCATCAACAATCAGAGCTGGCACTTGACCTCTTGGGTTAATTGCTTTGTATTCTGGCTTGAGTTGTTCGCCATTTTTAAGATTAATGACGGTGCCATCATAATTTTGACCAGAACTTTCTTTGACAAGTTCTAATGCAACATGTGGAACAAATGAGCATGTGCCTGGGCAGTAATACAGATGTAAATTCATTCGAGTCTCCTTTTTTGTTGTAACCTTGAGTATAGACTTTTTAGCCAATTTTCATGACAGCCCAAACACTCGATACATTCCACTTAATACCGCGTCTTCAAAGGCAAGCTCATGAACACAAGGGGCATGCTGGAAAGGTCTTGATTATTGGTGGTGCGCCAGGCATGGCGGGAGCCGCACTCTTGGCTGGAAGGGCTGCTTTACATGCTGGAGCTGGCTGGGTGATTCTGGATTTTATTGATGACCGTGCTATATCGGTGCTCTCTGATCAGCCGGAGTTGATGCTACGAACTGGACAAATAGGAGATGTGACCCAGATTCATCCCGATGTCATAGCAATTGGCCCAGGTTTAGGCCAAGGAAGTTTGGCTGAACAATTGTTGTTGGAGTCTTTGCAGTCAACTGCATTCTTGGTGATTGATGCTGATGCGCTAAATCTTATTGCCGCAAATTCACAGTTACTCAAAGAATTAAAAGCCAGGCCATCATTAAGTACAGTCCTGACGCCACATCCAGGCGAAGCGGCTAATTTACTCAAACAAACAACGGAACAAATTCAGGCTGATCGTGAATTAGCTATTCAGAAGTTGGTTGAGTTAACGGGATCTATTGTTGTGCTGAAAGGGCATCACACCCTCGTGTATGCTTCGCAACAGTCAATGCAGGTATGCCTTAGAGGAAATCCAGGGATGGGTGTTGGCGGCATGGGCGACGTATTGACAGGTATCACTGCTGCAATTCTTGCTCAGGGCATCAGGCATAACCTGAACGCCTATGAAGCCACCTGTCTTGCAGTTGAATTGCATTCTTGTGCTGCTGATAACCTTTTAAATCAAGGGGTTGGCCCCATTGGTATGACCCCCTCGGAAGTGCTTCTCGAGGTGCGAAATTTGATAAATATCAAATAATGCTCATTTTTCATGGATAATACGACTTATAGCCTAATTTTTGATGAGGGAGCTTGTAATGAACGAATGGCATAGCGAAAGTAAAGAAGAAATTAACAAGAAAATCATCACTATGATTGTGATGTTGGCGGGCGCTACTTGCTTGGCGATTTTGTTCGCATTAGCTGCTGCACATATTGGTTACGTTCTGTAATTGGTAAAAAAGTTTCAACAAAAAAGCTGCCTAGGCAGCTTTTTTTATTAATGATTCAAAACAAATGGCTTCACTGCCAATTAATATTTAATCAAGATTTAATTTGCATTAGCAGTTCTGGCAAAAAGAATTCACTGATCAGAA
>JBEEOV010000063.1:0-5674 GCA_041191465.1 Pseudomonadota bacterium | reverse complement strand
AGAGATTTTCAAGACTGGCCAATTACTTTGGAAAAAATTAATAAGATGTTGCGAGAAAAGCATGAGATTGATCATGTGACCTTGCAGCCAGAAATGCCTAGTTAAAAATTGTCATTAATGATTTTGGAGTGAGATGAATATGAGTATGTTGAAAGGTAAAACTGCTGTTGTAACTGGTTCAACCAGTGGTATTGGTTTAGGTATTGCAAAAGCATTGGCTGAGCAGGGCGCCAACATCGTGATGAATGGCTTTGGTGAAAAAGATGCTGCCATTGCAGAGGTAAAAGCCTACGGTGTTGAAGTGGAGTATCACGGTGCTGATATGAGTAAGCCTTCAGAAATCGAAGACATGATGAGAACCGCTGAAAAGCGTTTTGGCGGTGTTGATATTTTGGTAAATAACGCAGGTATTCAGCATGTGGCGAACGTGGAAGATTTTCCGGTGGATCGTTGGGATGCCATTATTGCGATTAATTTGTCTTCCGCATTCCACACTTCACGCATGGCATTGCCAGGTATGAAGCAACGTAACTGGGGTCGTATTATTAATTTGGCATCTGTTCATGGCTTGGTGGGCTCGGCACAGAAATCTGCTTACGTGGCAGCTAAGCATGGCATCGTTGGTTTAACTAAAGTAACTGCTTTGGAAACCGCACAAACTGGTGTGACATGTAATGCCATTTGTCCTGGTTGGGTGCTAACGCCACTGGTGCAAAAGCAAGTGGATGCAAGAGCTGAAAAAGATCAAGTGAGCAATGATGAAGCTAAGAAACGTCTCCTATCTGAGAAGCAACCTTCAGGAGAGTTTGTAACACCTGAGCAGTTGGCAGCTTTGGCAGTTTTCTTCTGTAGTCCAGCAGCGACTCAAATTCGTGGCGTTGCTTGGAACATGGATGGCGGTTGGGTGGCTCAGTAATGCTTAAGCGTTTACTAAAACGCATTTTTGGCATTAAGACTGAAGCATCGGTTGATGTTTCAACACATGCGCCCGAGGACTTCGGTACAGTTTCTCATGCGCAAAGTATTCAGGTTGTTGAAGTAGAGCGAAAGCCTGATTACCCCATACCAGTAGAAGACATTCAGGATGTTGAAGATCCTGAATGTCGTACGCACTATGTGCAATGTGCCAGCACCTCTGGCTTGCACAACATGGCGTATCACGAGTGGGGTGACCCTAATAATCAAAACGTTTTAATTTGCGTGCATGGTTTAACTCGCAGAGGTAGTGACTTTAAAGTTTTAGCCAAGGCAATGAGTGATCGTTATCGAGTGATATGCCCTGATGTGGTGGGTCGTGGAGATTCTGATTGGTTGCCTAATCCAATGCTTTATGGCATTCCGCAGTATGTGGCTGATATGGTCACACTGATTGCCAGATTGGGCGTGCAGAAAGTTGATTGGTTTGGCACATCGATGGGTGGTTTGATTGGCATCTTCTTAGCTAGTCAAGATCACTCGCCAATCCGTCGCATGATTTTGAATGATGTGGGCCCTAAGATTGAGTCTGCTGCTTTGAAACGTTTGGGTGACTATGTGGGCAAGCCCTTGCGTTTTGAGAGTAAAAAAGAAGGCCTTTTATATCTCAATCGTATTTGTGCCCCTTTTGGTGACTTTACGCCGCAACAGTGGAAAGACTACAACGGCCCACATTTGAAAAAAGATGGTGCAGAGTGGATCTTGCATTACGACCCTAATATTTCTAAGCCATTTGCAGCTGTAACTGTTGCCACTGCTGTGATGGGCGAGATGATGACTTGGAAAGCGTATGACGCGATTCAGGCGGACATGTTGGTGGTTCGCGGTGGGGATTCTGATTTGTTATCAGCAAAAACTGTGGCTGATATGTGCCACAGAAATCCTAGAGCTAGAAGTATCGAGATTCCTGGTGTGGGTCATGCCCCTGCATTTATTACGCCAGAACAGGTATCCTTAGCACGTGAGTTCTATAGTTAATAACGATTTATTGTTTGGTGAAGATTCTCATGCCCATGCTTTGGGCGTGAAAGAGATTCTTTTGTCTTTAAAGTTGGATGAGCCCAGTTGTATTGCAGCAGAGTACTTGGATTCGACTTTAAACAAAGAGGCTTTAGAGAAGCAGTTGGGCCAAGAAGTGGCCAGTCTCATCATGGGCTATCGAGGTCTTAAAGCAGCGCAAATCAAAATTGCTAGACAACCAGCGAATCAATTAGGGCAAAGTGCTCAAGCTCAGGTTGAGGTATTGAGAAAAATGCTTTTGGCGTTTGCGCATGACTTGCGCGTGGTGCTGTTGCATTTGGCCTCTGTTTTGCAAACACTCAGATGGGTGACATCGCAACGTATTGAGACTAAAACATCTTGGGCGCAGGACATCTTGGATGTCGATGCTGCCTTGGCTAATCGTTTAGGTATTTGGCAACTTAAATGGGAAATGGAAGATTTAGCGTTTCGTTGTTTGGCGCCAGACACTTATAAGCAGATTGCTCAACTATTGGATTCCAAGCGCATTGAACGCGAAGAGTTCATTGCGCAAATCATGCAACGTTTAAATACTGAATTGCAAGATGCTGGTATCAAAGCTGATGTACAGGGTCGTCCTAAGCATATCTATAGCATCTGGAAAAAAATGCAGGGTAAGGCAATTGACTTTGCGCAGCTGTATGACGTTAGAGCTTTTCGTATTTTGGTGGATGACGTGAAAGATTGTTATGCAGCCTTAGGTATTGTTCATCACGTTTGGCAACCGATTCCTAAAGAGTTTGACGATTACATTGCAAGACCCAAGCCGAACGGTTACCAGTCATTGCACACTGTCGTGATGGATTCGGAGGGTATTTCTTTTGAGGTGCAAGTAAGAACTCAAGAAATGCACAAGCAGGCTGAGTATGGTGTGGCGGCGCATTGGCGATATAAAGAGGCAGGTAAGCAAGGCTACTCAGGAACAGTGAGTGCCAAGGAAGAATACGACCGCAGAATCGCCTGGGCAAGACAGCTGATTGCTTGGAAAGAAGATGCGTGGGATCAACTAAAGGGCCAAGAGCTTGATGATCAAATCTATGTGCTCACGCCACTGGGGCAAGTGATTCCATTACAGCAAGGTGCCACTCCTATCGACTTTGCCTATTCAGTGCACACTGACCTAGGTCATCGTTGTCGTGGTGCGAGAGTCGATGGCGCCATGGTGCCACTCGATACTCGTTTGAAAAATGGTCAAACAGTTGAAATTATTTCAGTTAAGCAAGGTGGTCCATCGTTAGATTGGTTGAATGTTGAACGCGGTTATCTAGCGACTCACAGAGCTAGATCAAAAGTTCGCGCATGGTTTGCTGCTTTGCAGGCAGAACAAGAGGGTGATAAAGAAGATCAGCCGATTGCTGAGCCAGTTAAACCAGAGTTGCCCGACATCATTTTGCGTAAGAGCAAAGCCAAAGCGCATCAGGGTGATGTCTTGGTGGTTGGAGTGGATTCATTGCTCACGCAGTTATCGCGTTGTTGCCGACCTGTGCCACCTGATGCAATCAGTGGTTTTGTGACCCGGGGGCGTGGCGTATCGATTCATCGTCAAGATTGCAGTACCTTTAAGCAATTACTGGCAAGAGCCCCTGAAAGGGTCGTGCTCACTGAATGGGGTGATCGCACCACCAGTAAATCGTTGTTCCCAGTGGACATTGCACTCATGGCGGTGGATCGTCAGGGCTTGTTGCGTGACATTTCTGAAGTTTTTTCACGTTTAAAAATTAATGTCACTGGTGTTAAAACTCAATCGCGCAAAGGTGTGGCGAGTATGCAATTCACGATTGAAATTGCCTCAACCGATGGTCTGCAACACGCTATAACTGCTTTATTGGAGGTTAAAGGCGTCACAGAGGCGAGAAGGAAGTAGTCACAAGTGATAAACTTATGGACTCAATAGGCTCGTAGCTCAGTTGGTTAGAGCGCTACCTTGACATGGTAGAGGTCGTTGGTTCGATTCCAATCGAGCCTACCAACGAATTAGAAGTACAGATATAGGCGCGGAAAGCCCTAGGTTCAAAAAGATCCCAGAGCGCCGCGCCCAATTTTTTGGAGTTGATATGGTGGTTGTCACATTACCTGATGGATCTAAGCGTGAGTATCCTGCTCCGTTGACCGTTTTTGAGGTGGCACAAAGTATTGGTACGGGACTCGCTAAAGCTGCTTTGGCGGGTAAGGTCAATGGCAAATTGGTTGACACCAGTTTCTTGATCAACTCTGATAGTGACTTGGCGATTGTGACGGACAAAGACCCTGAGGGTTTGGAAGTGATTCGCCATTCAACCGCTCACTTATTAGCTTATGCGGTGAAAGAACTTTACCCAGATGCACAGGTGACCATTGGTCCTGTGATTGAGTCAGGTTTCTATTATGACTTTGCTTATAGCCGCCCATTCACACCTGACGATTTAGCGGCGATTGAAAAGCGCATGGCTGAATTGGCTAAGAAAGACGAAAAAGTAGAGCGTCGTGTGGTGAGCCGTGATGAAGCTGTTAAATACTTCAAAGGTATTGGCGAAGCTTATAAGGCAGAGCTCATCGAAAGTATTCCTTCTAACGAAGATGTATCACTCTATTCAGAAGGCGGCTTCACTGACTTATGTCGTGGCCCGCACGTGCCGTCAACTGGCAAATTAAAAGTATTCAAGTTGATGAAAGTTGCCGGTGCCTATTGGCGTGGTGACAGCAACAATGAAATGTTGCAACGTATTTACGGTACTGCTTGGACTAAAAAAGAAGATCAAGAAGCTTACTTGCACATGTTGGAAGAAGCAGAGAAGCGTGATCACCGTAAATTAGGTAAACAATTAGATTTGTTCCATTTCCAAGAAGAGGCTCCTGGCCTTATTTTCTGGCATCCAAAAGGTTGGACGATTTGGCAACAAGTTGAGCAATACATGCGTCGCGTATACCAAGACAATGGTTACCAAGAAGTAAAAGCTCCACAAATTTTGGATCGTGCTCTTTGGGAAAAATCAGGTCACTGGGAAAACTACAAAGACAACATGTTCACGACTGAGTCAGAGAATCGTGCTTATGCTCTTAAGCCGATGAACTGCCCAGGTCATGTGCAAATTTATAACGCTGGTTTACATAGCTACAGAGAATTGCCATTGCGTTACGGCGAGTTTGGTCAATGTCATCGTAATGAGTCTTCAGGTGCCTTGCATGGTTTGATGCGCGTGCGTGGCTTTACACAAGACGATGGTCATATTTTCTGTACGGAAGATCAAATCCAATCAGAGGTGGCAGCTTTTGATAAAGCCGTTCGTGCGGTATATCAAGATTTTGGCTTTACAGAGGTTGCTGTTAAGTTAGCGCTTCGCCCTGCAAAACGTGTTGGTGATGATGCGATTTGGGATAAGGCTGAAGAAGCACTTAGGAATGCTTTAAAAGCATCTAACCAAGAATGGGAAGAGTTGCCAGGCGAGGGTGCTTTCTATGGTCCTAAGATTGAGTACCACTTGAAGGATTCAATTGGTCGTTCTTGGCAATGCGGCACTATGCAAGTCGACTTTTCAATGCCTCTTCGCTTAGGTGCTGAATATGTTTCGGCTGACAACGATCGCAAAGTGCCGGTGATGTTGCACCGTGCGATTGTGGGTTCTTTAGAGAGATTTATCGGTATTTTGATCGAAAACCACGCTGGCGCGATGCCAACTTGGCTTGCACCAACTCAGTGCAT
>JBEEOV010000062.1:0-6147 GCA_041191465.1 Pseudomonadota bacterium | reverse complement strand
CTTCAGGGGTTAAGGTTCCATCTGAAACAATCGAGTGGCAATGCAAATCGGCATTGATGGCGGTTGTAGGTTGCATGCCTTCATTTTACTTGGCATTCAATCTGTCTGCCTAATGATTTACTGAATGATTGATGGTTGATTTTTGTCACATGAAATATGGCGGCAACTTCTCAAGCTCATCATCATTTTTGCGCTTTAGGTTATTAATTTTCTTTTTCTTGCGCCTCTCTGCATCTTTTTTATCTTGCCTGATTTCCATGTATTTAGCGAAGCAAAAGAAAGCTAGACAACCACCAATCGCCAACATCGATTGCATTCTGTCGTTTTCCAAAAACTCATTCCACAGTTCATTCATTGTCATCCTCGTTATTTTTAAATTTAAAACTTCCAACCAACATCATCAAACTACTTATAGTAATTATAAGTAGTATTGTTGGCTTATCTGAATACCCCTTTATTAAATATGCCAATATGATTTCTGCAATCATGACTGCACTCACAGCTTTAATCACTGTGGCAATACCGCTCCAATGAATCAACATAACCTCCTTAAAAGGAAAGCTTAGTCAATTACCGGTTATTTGTATGTCAGGCAGGAACTGAAAATCACATCAGAAAATTCTGATATTGGTGCGGCTTAGGTCAAACTGGTATCAACAATCCGCCTAGGAGCTTCTAGGTACTCTTTGGATTGCATTTCTACGATGCGCGAGACTGTGCGATGGAACTCATTAGCCATCGGACCTTCTGTATAGAGATTTTCTGCTGGAACTTCTGCAGAGATGATGAGTTTTACTTTGTGGTCGTAGAACACATCAATCAGCCATGTAAAACGTCTAGCTTCACTAGCCATCTTAGGTGGCATATAAGGTACTTCTGAGAGTAATACCGTATGGAATAGATTAGATATTTCCAAATAATCGTTTTGTGATCGCGGTCCGCCACACAGCGTTTTGAAATTGAACCACGCCACCCCACCTGCACGACGCACTGCTTTAATTTCACGCGCCTCAATATGTAGCGTTGGGTCCTCTTCATCATGAGCTTCAGCCACTGTATTAAAGACAGCGTCCATGGTGGCAGCAGTTTCTTGACCTAATGGAGTGTAATAGGCTTGCACCTGTTCCATTGCCTTCTGACGATAGTCAATGCCAGCGTCCACGTTCATGATGTCTAACTTTTCTTGCAACAAAGCAATCGCAGGCAAGATGCGGTCACGATGCAAACCATCTGGATAGAGTAAATCAGGACGATAGTTAGAAGTCATCACAAACTGCACCCGATTCTTAAATAAAGCATCAAGCAGTTTGTACAAAATCATGGCATCAGCCACATCACTCACATGAAACTCATCAAAGCAAATCAAACGATATTTTTTAGCAATGTTTTTGCCAAGAATATCCAAAGGATCAGCTTTGCCACGCAACTCTTGTAACTCGCGATGCACCTCGCGCATGAACTCATGAAAGTGCAAACGAGTTTTCTTTTCTACTGGAGATGCTTCATAGAAGCAATCCATCAAAAATGATTTGCCACGCCCAACCCCACCCCACATGTATACGCCACGAGGCAGATCTGGAAAACGAACCATTTTGGCTAATTTGCCACTTCTAACTTCTTTATACGACAACCACTCATCCTGACAAACTTGCAGACGGTCAATCGCGGCTTTTTGTGCAGCATCGCTGCCATAGCCTCGCTTAACTAACTCTTGTTTGTAAAACTCAGTGACTTTCATGGGCCTTCTGTATAAAGAATTTGGGGATCTCAAAACTTTAGTTTATCGATCCCCAGAATAGCTATTGATAAAACGACATTACATGTTCAATGCACGTTTATCTGTTGCCAAAGCAGCTTCTCTCACCACTTCAGACAAGCTTGGATGTGGATGGCAAACACGACCGATGTCCTCAGCCGCAGCCTTGAACTCCATCGCTACCGCAGCTTCAGCGATCAAATCAGAAGCAGCATTACCAACAATGTGTACACCCAAGATTTCGTCAGTTTGTGCATCAGCCAATACTTTGACAAAACCATCAGCAGCACCCATACCTAAGGCACGACCATTGGCCGCAAATGGGAACTGACCTGGCTTGTAAGCACGACCTTCTGCTTTTAACTGTTGCTCTGTCTTACCTACCCAAGCAATCTCTGGAGATGTGTAAATCACCCAAGGAATGCAGTTGTAGTCGATGTGTGGTTTTTGACCAGCAATCACTTCAGCAACCAAAACACCTTCGTCTTCTGCTTTGTGAGCCAACATTGGTCCACGTACCACGTCACCAATTGCGTAAACACCAGGAGCTGCCGTTGCGCATGTGTGGTCATCAATTGCAATGAAACCGCGCTCATCAGTCTTAAGACCAATTGCCTCAAGATTCAAGCCATCAGTATTAGGTACACGACCCACTGAAACGATCAAACGATCACACTCAAGAGTCTGAGCTGCACCAGCATTATCTGTATAAGCAACTGTTACACCCTTCTTAGTTGTCTTCACATCACCAATCTTCACGCCTAAATTAATTTTTAGACCTTGTTTAGTGAATAGCTTCTGAGCTTCCTTAGCAACACCTTCATCACAAGCAGCCAAGAAACCTGGCAACGCTTCAAGAATAGTTACTTCAGCACCCAAACGACGCCAAACTGAACCCAACTCCAAACCAATCACACCAGCGCCAATCACGCCTAATTTCTTAGGTGTTGAACCAAACTTCAATGCGCCTTCGTTATCGCAAATCAATTCGTTATCAACAGGCATGCCTGGCAAGTGACGAGCTTTAGAACCTGTAGCAATAATCACGTTTTTAGCAGTTACTGTGCCAGCATCTTTGCCATCAATCTTGACTTGATAACCATCAGCACCCTTACCTGCAAATGACGCATGACCTCTTAACAAAGTGATCTTGTTCTTGCGGAACAAGAACTGAATACCACCTGTCATTTTTGTCACGATGTCATCTTTACGAGCAATCACTTTTTTCACATCAACGCTCACGTCTTTCACAGTGATACCGTGATCAGATACGTGATGCGCAATGTTTTCATACTCTTCTGATGTGGCTAACAATGCTTTCGATGGGATACAACCCACGTTCAAGCAAGTACCACCCAAACGTGGCTCACCCTTAGGATCATCGTAAGCATTGCTCTCTGCGCAAGCTACTTTGAAACCTAATTGAGCAGCACGGATCGCAGCGATATAACCGCCAGGACCGCCACCAATCACTACGACGTCAAAATTTTGACTCATGTTTTTTCCTTAACCGTATCTTGGGATTAAAGGTCTAACAAAAGACGTGCTGGATCTTCCAACGCTTCTTTCATTGCCACCAAACCTAACACTGCTTCACGACCGTCAATGATGCGGTGGTCATAAGACATAGCTAAGTAGTTAATTGGACGCACGACCACTTGACCGTTTTCAACCACAGCACGATCTTTCGTCGCATGGATACCCAAAATCGCTGATTGTGGTGGGTTGATGATCGGTGTAGACAACATAGAACCGAAGATACCGCCGTTAGAGATTGAGAATGTACCGCCTGACAACTCTTCCAATGACAACTTGCCATCACGAGCCTTCGCGCCAAACTCTGCAATTTTCTTCTCAATGTCAGCCAAGCTCATTTGATCAGCATCGCGCAAAATAGGTACCACTAGACCACGTGGTGAACCTACTGCAATACCAATGTCAAAGTAACCGTGGTAAACGATGTCATTGCCATCAACAGATGCGTTCAAGATTGGGTATTTCTTCAAAGCATGCACAGCAGCTTTAACGAAGAAAGACATGAAACCTAACTTAGTACCGTGTTCTTTTTCGAACTGATCTTTGTACTTGTTACGCATAGCCATCACTGGAGCCATGTTTACTTCGTTAAAAGTAGTCAAAATGGCATTAGTCTGTTGAGACTGCAACAAACGCTCAGCAATACGAGCACGCAAGCGGCTCATTGGTACACGCTCTTCTGGACGACCACCGATATTTACTTGTGGAGCAGATGCAGCAGCTGCCTTAGGTGCAGTACCTGACAAAGTTGCCAATACATCACCTTTAGTCACGCGACCATCTTTACCTGTACCACCCACTTGACCTGCTGACAAATTATTTTCAGCCATCAATTTAGATGCAGAAGGCATTGCCTTAGCGCTTGCTGCTGGTGCGGCTGCAGGAGCAGCAGCTGGTGCAGGTGCTGCAGCAGGTGCTGGAGCTGGAGCGGCGGCCGCAGGTGCAGCAGCAGCTTTAGCAGCGCTATCAATTTTTGCAATAACTTGGTCAGAAACCACTGTGCCGCCGTCGCCAACGACGATCTCAGCCAAAACACCTGCTGATGGCGCTGGTACTTCAAGCACCACTTTGTCTGTTTCGATTTCGATCAAGATTTCATCTTGAGCAACCGCTTCACCGGCTTTTTTCTTCCAAGTCAACATTGTTGCTTCTGCAACTGATTCTGATAATTGTGGAACTTTCACGTCTACGATAGCCATGTTCTTTTTCCCTTATTTTCTATAGAGTATTTGTTAGTGTTAGTTACTTGTTATTTACTTAGTACAAAACCTTTGAGCTTAGCGAACGCTGCTTCAACAAGAGCTTTTTGCTGATCTTGGTGTAAGTGAGCGTAGCCACATGCTGGAGATGCTGAAGCTGGACGACCTGCATAACCTAACTTCTGACCTTCTGTCATGTTCTCGTGGATGTTGTGCTGAATGAAGAACCATGAGCCTTGGTTTTGTGGCTCATCTTGACACCAAACAATCTCTGTCGCTTTTGGATACTTCTTCATTTCTGCAGCAAAGGCTTTGTGCGGGAATGGATACAACTGTTCCACACGAATCAATGCAACATCATTTTGTTTTTTAGCTTCACGTGCTTTTACTAGGTCGTAATACACCTTACCTGAACAAGCTACAACACGTGTTACTTTCTTAGGATCAATGTTCGCGTCTAGTTCACCAATCACTGTTCTAAATTCACCTTTAGTAAATTCAGTGATTGGAGATGTCGCATCCTTGTTTCTCAACAATGACTTAGGTGTCATGATGATCAATGGCTTACGGAATTGACGGATCATTTGACGACGCAATAAATGGAAGATTTGAGATGCAGTCGTTGGTTGAACCACTTGCATGTTCATATCAGCACACAATTGCATGAAGCGCTCTGGGCGGCATGATGAGTGCTCAGGACCTTGGCCTTCGTAGCCATGAGGTAACATCATTACAAGACCATTCGCACGACCCCACTTCACTTCACCTGAAGCGATAAATTGGTCGATCACTACCTGCGCACCGTTCACGAAGTCACCGAACTGGGCTTCCCAGATAGTGAGTGTGTTTGGTTCAGCTGCTGCGTAACCGTATTCGAAACCTAATACAGCTTCTTCAGACAGGATTGAGTCAATCACTGTGAATGGAGCTTGGTTGTCAGCAACGTGTTGCAACGGAATATAAGTACCTGTGTCCCACTTTTCACGATTTTGATCATGAATCACAGCGTGACGGTGTGTGAAAGTGCCACGACCTGAGTCTTCACCAGATAAACGAATTGGATAACCACTCGCCACCAATGAAGCAAAAGCCATGTGCTCGCCCATACCCCAGTCAACGTTCACCTCACCGCGACCCATCGCAGCACGGTTATTTAAAACGTTATCTACCAAGTTGTGCGGCTTAAAGCCCTCTGGCACTTTTGTAATACGCTCAGCAAGACGCTTCCACTCAGCCAATGGAATCGCTGTATCAGCAGAGTCAGTCCACTTCTTGTTTAAGAATGGTGACCAATCAACTGCATACTTGCCTTTGAAATTAGAAATCACTGGATCAACAGTGTGCTTACCTGCATCCATCGCAGAGCGATAAGCCTTCACCATCTCATCACCACCACCTGCTGGCAACACACCTTGAGCTTCTAACTTGTCAGCATATAGCTTGCGTGTACCTGGGTGCTGACCAATCTTTTTGTACATCAAAGGTTGAGTCAATGCTGGTGTGTCTTGTTCGTTGTGACCCAATTTACGGAAACAGATGATGTCGATCGCCACATCTTTCTTAAAGGTGTTGCGGTATTCAACTGCCAATTGAGTTGCTAGTACAACTGCTTCAGGATCATCACCGTTCACGTGCAATACAGGAGCCTCGATTGTT
>JBEEOV010000061.1:0-6296 GCA_041191465.1 Pseudomonadota bacterium | reverse complement strand
CAACCAAATCATCTTGCTACCATTGAGTAAGGCGCCATGAGAAGCCACAAATAATCCATGCACGTGGAAGATTGGTAAGGCATGTAATAACACGTCGCCTTTTTTCCAAGCCCAGAACTTTTGCAAGACTTTGGCATTGCTTCCCAAGTTCTTATGAGTGAGCATCGCACCCTTACTACGCCCAGTTGTTCCTGAGGTGTAAAGAATCGCCGCTAAGTCATCATCAGCACGTTTAACCGTCTTGAACTTATCAGATAGCTTTCCAGCTTTTTCTAATAAAGTGCCAGATCTATCATCCCCCAAGGTCAACACATGTTTCGTGCCACACTTATTAGCAACCTTAGTAACCCATGCATGGTTCTTAGGGCTACACACCACCAGTGCTGGCTCAGCATTACCTAAGAAATACTCGATCTCAGCCGCTTGATAGGCGGTGTTCAGTGGCAAATAAACTAAACCAGCTTTTAAAGTTGCCAAATATAAGAAAAGTGCTTCAGGTGACTTTTCAACTTGAACCGCCACACGGGAGCCTTGCGGCAACTTCAAGCTAGCTAATAAGTTAGCCATCTTGGACGTGGCTTTTTCTAGATCATCCCAGCTGTAGTACAAACCATCATGCGTTTCAATCGCACATGATGATTTATCTTTTGGGAAACCCGTTTCTAAAAGTTCATATAAGTTCATGGTTAGTCCATTTTTGCGCCTGAAGCTTTAGCCACATCGGCCCAACGCTTGATCTCAGCAGTCACAAACTTGCCATAAGCTTCACCAGTCAAACTAGGTGTTTCTGAACCATTGTTTAACCATGAAGACTTTAGCTCTGGGCTATTAAGTGCTTTTGTAACTTCAGCAGTCATCTTGTCAACGATTTCTTTTGGAGTACCCTTAGGCGCCCACAAGCCGTACCAAGTACTCACAACATATCCAGGTACGCCAGCTTCTGCTGCAGTTGGCACATCAGGGAATGCAGGTGAACGTTTTGTTGCGGCCACTGCCAACGCCTTGATCTTGCCAGACTTGATGTGCTGTGATGATGAACCCAAACCATCAAACATCATTTCTACTTGGCCAGCAATTAAATCTGACAAAGCAGGACCGGCGCCACGATATGGAATGTGGGTGATGAATGTTTTGGTTTGCATCTTAAATAACTCGCCAGCAAGGTGATGTGAACTACCATTACCTGCACTACCGTAATTGAGCTTTGCTGGATTTTTCTTGGCATACTCAATCAAGCCCTTGAGATCTGTGACTGGTATTTTTTGCGCATTAATGACCACCACTTGTGGAGGCGTTGCCAACAACATCACCGGAATAAAACTTTTCTCAATGTCGTAATCCAATTTTTGATACATCGTTGGTGCAATCGCATGGTGCGCACCACCCATAAAAAAAGTGTAACCATCTGGTGCAGCCTTTGCTGCAATACCAGCACCCAAAGTACCGCCTGCACCACCACGGTTATCAATCACAATTTGTTTACCCATTTGTTTAGTCAAATGCGCAGACAAAGGTCTTGCAAACGCATCGGTACCACCGCCCGCAGGGAATGGCACGATGATGGTGATTGGTTTGCTTGGCCAATTAGGATCGGCAATTGCCAATCCTGATGCACCCACCAAACCCACTGTTGCTGCTAGGGCACCAAGTGCCTTTACTACGCTTACTACATTTACTGGTTTTTTCATGTTTGTCTCCTCGTACTCCAGTTAAATTTCGTTGTCGATACTACTTAAATTAATTGCGACACTGCTCTTGAATAAATCACTTCACCATTAACAAAACGCTCATGGTTGTCTTCCACCTTATCTAAGTCATAAAGATAGTTCACCATCAGACCTGCTGACTGTTTGATGCCCTTTTTGGATAAATCTCCAGACCAATTGATTCTGTGTAACTTGGCACCATTACCCAAATGAAACTTAGCCACCGAATTGCCGCCACGCTTGGGCGAGTAATGCATGAGATAAATTGAACACAATGCAAGAAGCGCTTCCTTTTCTTTTGCGCTTGCTTTATCTGGATGCCAACCATCTTGCAAACGATCATTCCAAGACTTATCTTTTAAGTTAAATAACTTAATGGCTTCTTGGTATCTTTCAATCACTGCCGGCTTAATTTGATCTACGGCTAGATCAGCACCACTACTCAACCAATCAATAAACCCTGGGATTGGAGATAAGGTGCAAAATGTTTTTAAGCTTGGGAATTCTTTTTTAAGGCTATCAGCCACGCGCTTAATCAAGAAGTTCCCCATGGATACACCGCGCAATCCAGGTTGACAGTTACTAATCGAATAAAAAATAGCGCACTTATATTGATTAAGTTCAACAGGGGCTGACTTCTTATCCACCAATGGGCCAATCGCCTCTGGAATTTCTGGCAGCAATGCTACTTCCACGAAGATCAGTGGCTCATCTTGTAATTGTGGATGAAAGAATGCAAAGCATCTGCGATCAGGTTGCAAGCGACGACGTAAATCATCCCAACCATCAATCTCATGCACTGCTTCATGCTGAATGATTTTTTCCAAAATGTGTGCAGGAGATTTCCAATCAACCTGATGCATTTTTAAAAAGCCTGGATTGAACCAAGAATTCAACAAATGTTGCATATCTGCATCAACCGCTTTGAGCTCAGGCTTCTTAGGCAAGAGCTTCAGCAATTGTTGACGCATATTAATAATCATGTGCGTACCACCTGGCGCACGATTTAAGCGACGTAATAATTCTTGTCTTGGCGCTTCTGATACCTTCATCA
The DNA here is from genome assembly GCA_041191465.1 of Pseudomonadota bacterium. Classification (GTDB taxonomy): domain Bacteria; phylum Pseudomonadota; class Gammaproteobacteria; order Burkholderiales; family Burkholderiaceae; genus Polynucleobacter. The sequence goes on along the minus strand of JBEEOV010000061.1, from coordinate 3,536 downwards.
ACCACACCAAATTATCAGCCGTTGGTTCATCAGCATAAATTTGAGCTGCACTTAATACATCTGCTGCACTTGGATTAAATTTTTCTGCCAGGTAATGAAAGTACTGCGCTTTTTGCTCATCATCCAAGGTGTTGTAGTTTTCAATCACATCGCTGGCCATACTGGCGGCATTCGACTCACCACGCTCAGACAATAAGCGCTTAGTGGCATTGACAGTTTTAGTCATGTGCCGAGCTTTGATGAGCTTGTCCAAAATCATGCGGATAACCTCTGCTCTAATTTAAGAAGTTTCAAAGCTTCACGCTGATTGAGAATGTGCATTTTCATGAGCTGCTCTGCACTTTGCGCATCTCGTTTTTTAAGCGCCTCAAAAATACTTAAATGTTCCGCACAAGATTCTTCAATACGTCCTTTGTGATGCAAGCTACGATGACGCGACAAGTTCAAAATTCTTCTTAAGTCGTGCACCATGTGAGTTAACCACTCATTACCTGCCAAAGTTTGTATAGCTATGTGTATCTCACGGTTGGTGCCGTAGTACTGGTCAATCTTCTTATCTTTGGCATAAGCTTTGAGTTTGTTGTGCAGATTCTCCAAGGACTGTATTTGTGCATCACTTGCTCTTTCCGCAGCTTCATAGGCACAACGACCTTCGAGCATTGCCATAAGAGGGAATATCTCGTCCAGATCTTTTTCAGTTAGCTCTGTAACGTAACAACCTCTGCGTGGCTCGATCCTTAATAGACCCTCTGAGGCCAATATACGTATTGCCTCTCTGAATGGGGTTCTAGATACCCCCAACTCTTCTGCTAACTTTTGTTCATCAATCCATGAGCCAGGAGATAAAACACCGCCAGCAATCATGGAACGCAAGCGTTCAGTGACTTCTACATAAAGGGCAGTTTTAACTACTTTTAATGTCATATTCATCAATGTATTTTGTATACATTTTTGAATACATTAGTAAAAACCCTTAAAGCATGGGTAAAAAGGGAAACTACTTAGATGAATTAAAAGTACTTAGCGAGACTTTCTGGCAATAAGGTAAATACCAAAGCCGATCATAGGCACCGATAGCCACTGCCCCATACTGAGACCAAGACTTAATAAGCCCAAAAAACTGTCTGGTTCACGGGCAAACTCTGCCAAGAATCTAAAGAGGCCATAGCCCAATAAGAAAACACCTGAGACCTGCCCCACAGCTCGCTCTTTAGAAGCGTAGATCCATAGAATGACTCCAAGGCACAAGCCCTCACCTACAAATTGATACAACTGTGAGGGATGGCGTGCCAACATATCACCCGCTTGTGGAAATACCATGGCCCAAGGAAGGTCTGTTGGACGACCCCACAACTCGCCATTAATGAAATTGCCTAAACGACCAAATGCCAAACCAAAAGGTACGAGAGGCGCAATTAAATCAGTCACCTCAAAAAATGTTTTGCTCTCTTTTTTAGCTGTCCAGAGCATTGCTGCCAATACACCCAAGAAGCCCCCATGAAAAGACATGCCGCCTTCCCATACTTTTAAGACATCTAGAGGATTTGCTAAGTAGTGTGAAGGCATGTAAAAAATCACATACCCTAAACGACCACCTAGGATTACGCCGACCACACCAGCAAACAAAAGATCTTCAATGTATTTATAGGTAAGTTGTTGAGCTTGATATTGCGCACTTTTAACTCTTAACTTACCTAACAATAAGAATTGTGCAAAAGCCATTAAGTACATCAAGCCATACCAATGAATCGCAATGGGTCCCACGCTGATAGCAACTGGATCAAATTGTGGGTGCATCAAAGGCATGGGTGACTTTCTATTAATCTGATTATGTATTGCTGATGATTGTTACTGTCCGCTTTGATCAAAGTTATGTAACTCATGACCTTGATCACGATAAGCTTTATAACGTTCACGACCCGCTTGTCGGTCAGCCTCATCCGTGGAAACAATTTCAACAATGCGTGGAAATCTTGCCGCTAAGCCCTCAACTGATTTTGGCAAACTTCTACCCACATGTATTAAGACATCGCCATGAGGCAATGCATCCAACTCAGGCGCCTCAAAGCTTTCGACTAAAACTATCGGGGTTTCGATTGCAAAATCATCAGTACCCCATGCGTGTGGCAAGAAATCAGAAGCGCTAAAAGTCCAGAGCTGTTGATCTAGGTCTTTTAAAAAATCTTTAGAGCCGACCACAACGATGTTTCTCATGGGCAAGTCCTCACTTGGACTTGCCATGATTTTACGAATCAAGCGGCAACTGTAGAGCGGCTTGTTATTAACCTGACTATGAAAATCGATTCTGGCCATCTGCGTGTGACTTATGCCAAAAGATAGTTAACTAACAAAGGCACCGGTCTACCCGTTGCACCTTTGGCTGCACCACTCTTCCAAGCAGTACCTGCGATATCCAAATGCGCCCAAGTGTATTTTTCTGTGTAGCGCGCCAAGAAACAAGCGGCGGTAATACTGCCAGCAGGACGACCACCAATATTTGCCATATCAGCAAAGTTTGATTTCAACTGCTCTTGGTAAGCACTATCTAAAGGCATACGCCACACCGTGTCTTGAGATGTTCTACCAGCGCTTAACAAACTCTCAGCCAACGCATCATCATCAGAGAACATGCCTGAATGCACAGCACCCAACGCAATCACACACGCACCCGTCAAGGTTGCAATGTCAATCACTGCGGCTGGTTTAAATCTCTCTACATAAGTGAGCGCATCACAAAGAATCAAACGACCTTCAGCATCTGTATTAAGAATTTCAATGGTTTGCCCTGACATGCTGGTCACAATATCGCCAGGACGTGTAGCGTGGGCAGATGGCATGTTTTCACAAGTTGGAATCACACCAATCACATTGCGCTTAAGCTTGAGCTCACCAATGGCGCGCATCGTGCCAAGCACTGAAGCAGCGCCACACATGTCGTACTTCATCTCATCCATACCTTCACCTGGCTTTAATGAAATACCACCCGTGTCAAAAGTAATACCTTTGCCCACCAATACAGTTGGAGCATCTTTTAAAGCAGCACCTTGATGACGAATCACTATGAACTGTGGTGGCGTTAAAGCACCTTGAGCCACAGCCAAGAAAGCGCCCATTTTTAACGCTTCCATTTCTTTACGGCCCAAGACTTCTACTTTGAAACCAAATTCTTTACCCAACTTCTTAGCTGTTTGAGCCAAATAGGTTGGTGTGCAAATATTCGGCGGCAAATTACCTAAATCCTTGGTGAGATCCATACCATTTGCAATAGCCATGCCTTCAGCCACAGCCTTTTGCAAATCTTTATTATTTTTTGCATGACTCGCAATTGTTAACTGAATAAGTTTTGCGGCTTTTTCACTAGGCTTCGTTTTAAATTGCGCATGGCGTGCACCAAATTTGTACACATGATCACGTGCCAACTGAACTAATAAACGAGCTTGAGTTAAACCATCACCTGCAGAAAGAGTCTCAAAAACCCACAGAGCATTTTTTGCATTAGTAGCAACCAAGACCTTAAGACCAGCTTGCATCCATTT
>JBEEOV010000060.1:0-13652 GCA_041191465.1 Pseudomonadota bacterium | reverse complement strand
ATGTATCTCACGCCACCAACCACGGCTATCATGGCTTGGATACTCTTTAATGAGCCGATTACTTGGACCATTATTTTGGGCATAGCAATCACTATGAGCGCAGTCATTTTGGTTAATCGAACAACATCAAAATAAATACCGTTCATGCCTTATCATGGCGGTACTTAAAAATTTATCAAATATTAGTAACTAGGCATTTTTGAAAAGACGCATGAACTTACGATTCAAACTATTACAAGCTATTTTTATTGGTTTTGTGGCATCAACATTGACTGTGTCATCTACTAATCTTTGGGCACAAAACACTACATCTGCCAAGAAAACAGCATCTGCTAAAAAGTCTCAAAATACCAAGTCTAAAAAGGTAAGAGCCACAACCACACGCGCTAAAGCAGAAGCGGCAGAAGAGAAGCGCCCGTCATTCGCTGCAGCAATGGGTTTAAGAGGTAATCATGATGACCTCAACCTTAAATCGAGTGTTGCTTTGATTGTTGACCGCCAAACACACGAAGTCCTCTTTGAAAAGAATTCTCATGCGGCATTACCGATTGCCTCGATCACTAAATTAATGACGTCTCTTGTTGTTTTGGATGCGCAATTACCGTTTGATGATCAAATTGTGATTCATCAAGATGATGTGAATGCTTATCCTGGAAGAACTAGGTCGCGTGTTACTGAAGGGGCTCGCATGACACGCGAGCAAGCTTTAATACTTGCCCTGATGTCTTCAGAAAATAGAGCGGCTCATGCTTTGGGTCGAAATTATCCAGGCGGTATTCCTGCTTTTGTCGATGCCATGAATGCCAAAGCCAGATTGTTAGGCATGACCCAATCTAAGTTTGCTGATCCTACTGGTTTATCTAGTGATAACGTTTCTAGTCCGGAAGATTTAACCAAGTTGGTAGAGGCAGCATACCAACATAAGAGTTTGCGCGAGTTTTCTACCAAGCCTGATTACAACATCATGATTGGCAAACGTGAACAAAAGTTCATTAATACTAATCGTCTTGTGAGAGCCAGTGATATGGATATTGGCTTACAAAAAACTGGTTATATCTCTGCGGCTGGACGTTGTTTGGTGATGCAAGCCAAAGTGGTTGGTAGAGATGTTGTGATGGTATTTTTGGACTCAGTAGGCAAGCAATCTCGTTTTGCGGATGCTGTGCGTGTGAGACAGTGGTTAGAAGCTAACCCAACTCCACAACCTTTGCGTCGACTCTAAATTACTTAGCGATATTGGGTTTGTAGCCCAAGCTCTTAGATATTTGCAGTGCAGTATCTTTGAGCGATTTGAGCCATTCTTCTTGCATGCGTTCAGTCGGAGCTGATAAAGATAAGCCTGCAACTAACTTACCGCTGTCATCCAATATGGCAGCAGCCATACAGCTTACGCCGACTTCAAGTTCCTCGATTGATGCTGTTCTGAGTGTGACCTTGTAGCCCAGTTTTTGAGACGTAGGCTTTTAGCTTTGACGCTTCATCATCAGCCAAAAACAACTTGCCCACTGAGGTGAGGTGAAGTGGCGCACGTCCACCAATCGCACGAACAACTTGCATGCCAGAGCGTTCGCTGTAGGCGCGATCGATATAGACGATTTCATCACCTTGCCTAACTGATAGGTTCACAGTTTGACCGGTGAGTTTATGTAGTGCGCGCATAGGTAATTGAGCTGCATCTCTGACTGACAGACGTGCTTTAACTAAATTCCCAAGTTCTAATAGCTTTAGACCTAAGCGATACGTACCACTATCGGCTCTTTCGACCAAGCGACAGGCAACCATGTCATTCAGAATGCGGTGCGCTGTTGAAGGGTGTAGTTCTGTTAATTCTGAAAGTTTTTTTAAGCTTTCAGGTTCATCGCTTTGGGCGAGTGCATCCAAGAGACTCATCATGCGGTCTAAGACTTGGATGGCAGTTCTACTAGTCATATCTGCATTTTAGCCACAAATTGGCTAAATTGCACATTGTGAAAGATGCTGCAAAAACTTATTGTTTTAGAGCCTTGGCGCACTCAGAAATCAGTGCTGGGCCCTTATAAATCAAGCCACTATAGAGCTGAACGAGGCTGGCACCTGCATTGATCTTATCTTTAGCATCTTGACCATTGAGGATGCCACCAACCCCAATAATTGGTACGGTACCGCCCAGAGTTTTAGCCAGGGCTTGAATCACCTGATCGGAGGCATATTTAACGGGAGCCCCTGAAAGTCCTCCGGTTTCTTGACCGTGCTCTAAATGACTGACTGTATCTCGAGCAATGGTGGTGTTGGTCGCAATCACAGCATTAATTTGGTATTTGATTAATAGTTCTGCAATCTTTTCAATTTGTTCATGGTCTAAATCTGGGGCAATTTTTAAAAAGAGTGGAACTTCTTTTTTATGTTGATTACTTAATTTAGTTTTTTCTAAAGCAATCGCGCCCAAGAGAGCATCTAATTCATCACCACCTTGGAGTTGTCGCAAGTTCTTTGTGTTGGGCGAAGAGATGTTCACGGTAATGTATGAAGCGATGTCGTAGACTTTTTGCATGCAGTGCAAATAATCGCTGGCGGCAGATTCAATTGGTGTTGAAGCATTTTTACCAATGTTCAAACCGAGGATGCCACCCGATTGCCAGAACGCAGATTTTTTGACTCTAGCTACACATGCATCAACACCATCATTGTTAAAGCCCATGCGATTAATCAGAGCATTGGCTGAAGGTAAGCGAAACATCCTGGGTTGAGGATTACCTGGTTGTGCTTTGGGTGTAACAGTACCAATTTCAATAAAGCCAAAGCCCAGATTAGCGAGAGCATCGATATGTTTGCCATCTTTATCAAGACCAGCAGCTAAGCCAACAGGATTGGGTAGTTTTAAGCCGCAAAAAATTCTTTCATCACGAGGGATTGATTCATGGGCTAAAAATCCCAAGCCAAGTGCATGAACTTTATCGAGAGAGTTAAGTGTGAAGTTATGCGCACGCTCTGCGTCCATGGCAAATAGCCATGGTTTGATAAAAGGGTAAAGATTCATGAATTGTTTAATTGTTGACTAAATGATTTAACTGCCAGTGGTCATCGACCAATATTTCTAAGGGCTCAAATTGAGCCTTGTATGCCATTTTAGGGCTTTCTTTAATCAAGTAACCTAAATATAGGTAAGGTAGATTTAATTTTTTAGCTTGTTCTAACTGCCACATAATGCAATACGTGCCATAGCTAGCGTTTTCTACACTGGTGTCAAAAAATGTATAAACCGAAGAGAGCCCATCTTGAATGATGTCAATGATGCTGACCATTCTTAATTTTCCTGGCTCGGCATCATCAGGACCATCTCTAAATTCAACCAGACGGGTGTTCACTTTGCTTTGTAGGAGAAACTGTTGGTACTGATCCTTGTCGTCACTATCCATGCCGCCGCCTGCGTGACGATCTTTTTGATAGGACATGTATAAATCGTAGTGCTCCTGAAAGTACGCTAGATGACCTACTTTTGCTTGAAGTCCTTGATGCTTTTTAAGAGCTCTTTTTTGATAACGTTTTGCAGCAAACTTCTCGATATCTACTCTGCAGGCAGTACAGGCTTTGCAACCATCGCAATAGGGGCGATAGGTAAACATGCCGCTGCGACGAAAACCATTGGATACCAATTCACCATATAAATCAGCATTAATCAGGTGAGCAGGTGTTGCTACTTGAGATCTGGCCAGCTTGTCACTTAAATAGCTACAAGCGTAGGGTGCCGTTGCGTAGAACTGCAGGGTGGTAAAGGGAAGTTCTTTTAGCTTGCTCATGAGTTGTTGGTTAGCCAGTGGCTTAAAACACTCTTATTAAAACTCCAAATGGGATTCTTTGCAGAACATTTTTTCTCTAAATGGTTCAAAAAATCCTCACGGGGTATAGGTTTTCCGCCAAGTGAGGTGAGGTGTTCTGTTTCTTGTTGGCAGTCAATCATTTCGATGTCTTGGGCAATAGCCCATGCACAAAGACTGGCTAGTGCATATTTAGATGAATTGGTCTTCTTTGAAAACATCGATTCACCGAACACCATTTGACCTAGGTTGACACAGTAAAGACCTCCAACTCGTTGACCTTGATAGAAAGTTTCTACGCTATGAGCAAGGCCTTGGGCATGTAATTCGCCATAAGCATGCATGATGGCATGAGTGATCCAAGTGCCATCTTGACCCATTCTGGGTTGTGTTGCACAAGACAGGATGGTTTCGTGAAAATTGTGATCAACTCTGATTTCCCATGATTGGTCCATCAAAATATTTTTAATATCTTTTTTGAAATTTTTACTTATTTTGAATTCTTTGGGTTTTAGAACCATTCTAGGGTTGGGGGACCACCATAAAATTGGCTGACCGTCTGAGTACCATGGAAAGATTCCATGTTGATATGCTTTTTGTAATTGTGCAGATGTAATTTGTTCGCTAATGGCTAATAAGCCAGGAACTTCAGGGTCTGGGTCGGCGTTAGTTCTTGGTGATGGAAAGTCATCTTCGGGCGTTAACCAAGGAAGACTCATGAGTGACGATACTTTCTGTCAATTCGTTCATCGTAGGGAATATCTGCTAGGTGCGTGACAACGTCATCACCCAGTTTGCCATCAGCTCGGTCCTTGAAAAACCACTCTAAGGTTCGTTTAACGGTAGGGAAGGCAATCTCTTCCCAAGGTATTTCTGATTCTGTAAATAATGCTACTTCTAGACTTTCAACGCCAGCACTAAAAACTGGCTCATTGAGAGTGGCGATGTAAAACATGTGTACTTGTTGAACATGCGTGACATTGAGTAAAGAGAAGAGTGCGCCTGTGGTGACTTCTGCACCAGCTTCTTCAAGAGTTTCACGAATGGCACCAGCCTGTGTTGGTTCGCCAACCTCTAAAAAGCCTGCAGGTAGAGTCCAAAATCCAAGGCGTGGGTGGATGGCTCGTTTACAAAGAAGCACCTTGTCTTCCCAAATCGGAATAGTCCCCACCACATTACGTGGATTCTCATAATGGATCGTCTCGCAGTTGTCGCATACGTGACGTTCACGCGTGTCATCCGAGGGTATTTTGACCGTTAATTTACCAGCGCATTTTGAACAAAATTTCATAACTAATCCTTATTGTTCAATTTTAATAATGCCGCGCAGTGCATTGGTAAAAATAATTTCATCAGCGGTCACAACATCGCTAGGAGTGATATTTTTTTCAATGGCGCCCCAAGAAAAATCTTTTAATAAAAGATCGCGCATGACACCTGGAAGACATCCTGAAGAGCATGGTGGGGTCAGCCACTGACCATTTTTCTTAATAAAAATATTAGATCTACCACCTTCAGTGACATATCCCAGTTCATTGGTAAATAAAGCATCAAAGGAACCCAATTCTTCTGCCTTCATCCAAGCTTGATCGTAGAGTTTGCGACGCGTCACTTTGTGCTGCAGCAGTTGATCTGAAGATTGCATCACGGTATTTTCAGACAAAATGTCTTTTGCCCATAATAGGCGCAACTTAGATTTCAGCGGGGTGATCGGAGTCGCCTTCAGGCTGATTTGACCATTGTTGGATAGGTCGATACGCAAACGATAAATCAGAGATGCGTCGAGCGTTAAACACAAATCATCAACACCCCTAGAAAACAACTTTTTATTGAATGGAATATTTAAGTGCCGAGCTGACTTTTCTAATCGTGCCATGTGCAAGTCGAGATGAGTTGCTTTAGCATTTTCAATGCGTACTGTTTCAAACAAACCTATTGGCTCATCAGATTTAGATAAAGAGTACAAAAAAGCTGCCTTTGTTTGACACTCATGCCACTCATCTGCAGGATCAGAATCAATTGTGATGCCACCACCAACTCCCATGGTGAAGGATTGATCTTGATTCACTTCGAGTGTTCTGATGACTACACTCATCCCCAAATTACCCAGTATTTCTTCTGAGTCGCTGGGGTCAAACCAGGCGATGGCGCCACAATACAATCCCCTAGGTTCATTTTCTAGGTCTTGAATAATTTCCATGGTTCTCTTTTTGGGTGCGCCAGTTACGGAGCCGCATGGAAAGATGGCAGTGAGCAATTCTTTGATACTTAAATTACTTTTACAAACAGAACTGATGGTGGATGTCATTTGTAATACATCACCGTGTTGATTCACTTCAAATAGTTCCGGTACTTTGACAGAGCCTGGGATGGATATTTTCCCTAAGTCATTTCTGAGTAAATCAACAATCATTAAATTTTCTGCACGATTCTTAGAGTCATTTTTTAATTCATCAGAGCTAACCTCACCAACCTTGGCGGTGCCTTTCATTGGCTTAGTGGTTAGCACTGGCCCTTGTTTCTGTAAGAACCATTCTGGTGAGCATGACAGGATCCATCCATGGACACTCTCTATGTATGCACCATAAGGACCAGGTTGCTTTTTACGTAGGGCTTCATAAGCTGAGAGAGGAGAGCCCTCTAATTCGCCATGGATGCGGTAGGTGTGATTGACCTGATAAGTGTCACCACTTTCAATCAAACTCTTAATTTGTTGTATTGATTTCTCAAAGTCTTGACTGTTTGTACTTGATTGGCAGTTTTGTACTTTTGGGCTTTTAGTTGCAGATAAGGTTTGTTCGCTTAACCATGTTTGTACTTCTGCGCTACTTAGCTTTTGTACCGAGTCAAATGCCCATGCCTGCACCCATGGTGTGGCTGATGTCTTGGGCTTAAGGCCCATCAGATGTTCGCCTAATTCATAGCTAAAGCAAGTGACAACATATTTTTTTTGATGCAACGCTGATTCAATCTGAGTGAATGCAGCCTCAAGCCCAAGCGCATCATGGGCAGTAATAGTTTCTAGTGGTTTTTGATAGACTCTACTGGTAGGGTTTGATGCTTGACTGTGAGCATCATCTAGCAAGATGGTGCAGGATGAATGCTCAGCGCCAGACATGTGCTTTATTTACCTACCACTGTAGCGCTATGAATGATGATTGGTGTTGCAGGCACATCAGCAAAAGGTCCTTTGCGTGTGGTGTCGACCACTTTGATCTTATCGATGGTTTCAGTTCCTTTGATTACCATGCCAAATACGGCATAGCCATGTCCGTCTGGGCGAGGGTAGTCTAGATTCTTATTGTTCACAACATTCACAAAAAATTGAGCAGTGGCAGAGTCTGGAATATTGGTGCGTGCCATCGCGATAGAGTAGCTCACATTACTCAGTCCATTGTTGGACTCCAATGCAATAGGAGATTTGGTTGGTTTTTGTTGCATCTCTTGTGTAAAGCCACCACCTTGAACCATGAAGTTGTTAATCACGCGATGAAAGATGGTGCCGTTATAAAAACCGCTGTTCACATATGACAAGAAGTTCTCAACAGTTGAAGTCACCCGCGCTTGTTTTGAATTCAACCTTGGGTCCTGCAAAAGAAAGAGTTGATATTGTCAAAAGAAGGGTGGCTAATAATTTATTCATGGCAATGCAATCCTTGTACGAAAGCTCAAGTATGCCAAATATATTTACCTAACAAAAAAGCCCTTCAATGAAGGGCTTTTAATGAGGTATTTGGTTGCGGGGATAGGATTTGAACCTATGACCTTCGGGTTATGAGCCCGACGAGCTGCCAGACTGCTCCACCCCGCGTCTGAGTCCATCACTATATCAGGTAAAACCCTAAATAGCAAGGTAATTGGTGGCTTATTTCCTTTGAGCCTTGCCAGTAATGCCTCTACAGGCAATCATCGAGATTGAAAAGCGACTAATTTTGTACGAGTTATGCCTTTCTTATGTAAAAATCCTCTCATGAATAAGCAATTAACTTTTGCACATGAAGTGGCTGACGGTATTTATTGCATTGATACTGGATTTGGTCGCGATAACTTTGATGCCAGCTATTTAATTGTTAGTGACTTGCAGGCAGCATTTGTAGATGTGGGAACTAATTACTCGGCACCAAGACTACTAAAAACATTAGATGATCTCTCTCTGACGCCCAATGAAGTACGTTATGTCATTTTGACGCACGTTCATTTGGATCATGCTGGTGGTGCGGGAGAAGTAATGCGCTTATGCCCAAATGCTCAGTTGATTGTTCATCCGCGAGGTGCAAGACACATGATTGACCCATCTGCCTTAAGAGCGGGTGCAGTGGGTGTTTATGGTGAAGAAGCTGTACAAAAAGATTACGGTCAGCTTTTACCCATCGATGCTAATAGAGTAACTGAAGCTGGGGAAGGATTTCAAATTACCCTCGGACAACGTCAGCTGATATGTATGGATACGCCTGGTCATGCAAAGCATCACATTGCTATTTGGGATCCTCATAGTCAGGGTGTTTTTACTGGGGACACCTTTGGTCTTTCATATCGAGAATTTGATACAGAGCAGGGGGCATACATCATGCCCACCACTACACCAATACAGTTTGATCCAGTGGCACTCAAAGAGTCTGTTGAAAGAATCTGCGCACTGAATCCTGAATGCATTTACCCAACGCACTTTAGTCGCGTGAATAACGTCCTTAGGTTAAAAACGATGTTTTTGAAGCAATTGGACGAAATGGTGGAGATGTCTGTCTCATTTAGACACAGTAATAAACGGTATGAACAAATTAAATCTGGTTTGGCTGATATTTATGAAAACCATTTAAAAACAAATGGTTGCAATATATCTAGGCAGGAACTTGAGGTATTTTTAGCCATTGATTTGGATCTAAATACCCAAGGAATTGAAGTTTGGTTGGATAAAGCCTAGTTAAATGTTGCAACGCAATAAGCAAGGCATATAATTAAAAACATCATTATTGAGGGAGTAGCCGGTGGCTATTAGTAATCCGGAATATTCACAAACATCGCTGTTAAAGCCCGTTGAATTAAATATCAATGAGCATGCTCATAAAAAAGGCAGTGTTGCTGCTTTAGTTATGGCTGCAATTGGTGTTGTTTTTGGTGATATTGGTACCAGTCCTCTTTATGCGCTCAAAGAGTGTTTTAGTCCTGAGCACGGCATTCCCTTTAGTCAAGCGGCAGTATTTGGCATCATTTCTATGATGTTCTGGGCCATTTTGTTGGTGGTGACATTTAAGTATGTACTTTTTGTGATGCGTGCAGATAACAAAGGTGAGGGCGGTGTTTTATCTCTCATGGCTTTGGCATTGAGATCGTTAACTACAGGTAGCGCTTCTTATTTGACTGTGATGATGTTAGGCATGTTTGGCGCCTGCATGTTGTATGGCGAGTCTGTAATTACTCCAGCTATTTCAGTCTTATCGGCAGTAGAGGGTTTGGAAATTGCGACGCCTGAACTTAAACGATTTGTGATTCCTATTACGCTGACCATTTTGATTGCTTTATTTGTGATTCAAAAATACGGTACTGCAGCCGTGGGAAAATTTTTTGGACCAATCACTTTGGTGTGGTTCTTATCTCTAGCAGCGCTTGGTTTATATAACGTGGTGAAGGCGCCACAAATATTCGGCGCCATTAACCCAATACATGCCATTGATTTCATCTCTGAACATACTCTGATGGCATACATTGTGATGGGTTCAGTGGTATTAGTCGTAACTGGTGTTGAGGCCCTCTATTTGGATATGGGCCATTTTGGTAAGAAACCAGTTCGTTATGCGTGGTTGTTTTTAGTTTTGCCTAGTTTGTTGCTTAACTATTTTGGCCAAGGAGCTTTGCTCTTGTCTGATGTTGAAGCAATTAAAAATCCTTTTTATTTGATGGTTCCTGAGTGGGCGTTATGGCCAATGGTTGGCTTAGCAACTGCAGCCACCGTGATTGCATCGCAAGCTGTTATATCAGGCGCATATTCCTTGGCTAATCAGGCGATTCTTTTGGGTTTCTTGCCACGCATGGGAATTCAGCATACGTCTGATGATGAGCGTGGCCAAATTTATATTCCAGTTGTGAACTGGTCTTTACTCATCATGGTGATTTTTACTGTGATTGAATTTAGAGAGTCAGGTAACTTGGCTGCTGCGTATGGTATTTCTGTAACAACAACCATGCTTATTACAACCATTTTGTTGGCTATTGTCATGCGTCGTGAATGGCACTTAAATCCAATCATGATTTTTGGTTTGATTTTGTCGTTTTTAGTACTAGACCTTTCATTCTGGACGGCGAACTTAATCAAGGTAAAAGATGGTGGTTGGTATCCATTGATCATTGGCTTAATCTGTTTTACTTGCCTAATTACTTGGTTCAAAGGTAGAAAGTTGCTGAGGGAGCGGATTGTTAATGAGTCCATTCCGCTTGAACCATTTGTGCAAGGGTTATTAGCTCATCCGCCACATCGTGTTGAAGGAACAGGCATTTTCTTGACTGCCCACATTGACTATGTGCCTGTAGCCATGTTGCACAATTTAAAACACAACCGCGTTCTTCATCAGCGAGTATTTTTCTTAAAGTTAAGTATTTGGGATGTACCTTACGTGAATGATTCTGAGCGTCTTACCATGAAGGACATGGGGGGTGAAATTTATTTGGTTCGCTCAGTGCATGGGTTTAAAGAAACTCCGGACATCAACAAAGTATTGGCTTTAATTGAAGCCCAATACGACATTAAGTTTGATTTGATGGAAACCTCATTCTTCTTGGCAAGAGACACTGTGGTGCCATCGAAGTTGCCGGGTATGGCTTTATGGAGAGAGCGTCTATTTGCTTGGATGTTACAAAATTCAGCAAAACCATCAGACTTCTTCCAAATCCCCACCAATCGGGTGGTTGAGCTAGGCGCAAAGATTGAAATCTGATCAGTTTTGACCAGTCATGAGCCAATGGCTTATGCTTGAGTCTATGCACTATTTCAAATCAATCTTTGCCTTATTGATAGTCCTACCAACGTTGGCTTTGGCTGGTCCTGCTGAAGAAGCAGAACTAGCTGATATCGACCAGCGCCAAGCCAACCTCAATCTCAAAAAAGATTGGGCTAAATACCGCCTAGAGAAGAAGCAGCACGAGTGTTACGACAAATTCTTTACAACACGTTGCTTAGACCAGGCTCGCTTAGAACATCGCCAAGAAATCAAAGAAATTCGTGCGCAAGAAATTCCCATGCACGAAAGACAACGTGTACTAAAAGCCATTCTTAAAGATGAAAAAGATGCTGAGCGTCTAAAGCAAAGAAATGATCCTTTGAAAGAAGAAAAGAGATCAGAGAACGTCAAAGCTTTTGAGCAAAAACAGATTGATCGTGACAAGCGTGAGGCAGATTTAGCTAAGAAGCGTGCTGATTCAGAAAAGCGCGCTAATGAGAATAAGAAGGCCACACCTTTCTGATGGCAAAGATCAAGTCTGTTTATGTCTGTCAGGCGTGTGGTGGCATGTCTGCAAAATGGCAAGGCCAGTGCCCTAATTGCGAAGCTTGGAACTCCATGGAAGAAACCATGGAAGATAAGCCATCTACCAATCGTTTTCAGAGTTTAGCCAAAGCGGCACCAAAGCAACGATTAGCTGTTATTGAGGCTGAAGACTTACCTAGAATTAGTACTGGTGTTGATGAGTTTGATCGAGTGCTCGGTGGTGGTCTTGTCACTGGAGGTGTTGCCTTAATTGGTGGTGATCCTGGAATTGGTAAGTCAACATTACTTTTGCAGGCTTTGGCGTCGATGAGTGCGCGTGGTGATGCTGTGTTGTATATCAGCGGTGAAGAATCTGGCGCTCAAATTGCTTTAAGGGCAAAGCGTTTAGGAATACAAGCACCTGATCTAGAGGTTTTAGCTGAGATTCAGCTAGAAAAACTCTTGGCTACTATTGAAGCTGCCAGACCAACGGTGGTGGTAGTTGATTCTATTCAAACTATTTATTCAGAAGCATTAACTTCAGCACCGGGATCAGTGGCTCAAGTAAAAGAATGTGCTGCGCAATTAACGCGCCTAGCAAAGACAACCGGCGTTTGCATGATCATGGTGGGTCATGTGACTAAAGAGGGTAATTTGGCAGGTCCTCGCGTGCTTGAGCATATTGTAGATACAGTGCTTTATTTCGAGGGTGATACACATTCATCATTCAGATTGGTGAGGGCTTTCAAAAATCGTTTTGGTGCTGTGAATGAATTAGGCGTATTTGCCATGACCGATAAAGGTCTCAAAGGTGTGGCAAATCCATCCGCGCTCTTTTTATCCCAGCATGATCAAATTGTCCCTGGCTCATGTGTGCTTGTCACGCAAGAAGGCAGTAGACCATTGTTGGTTGAAATACAAGCGCTTGTTGATGCTGCTCACGTGCCTAATCCACGCCGACTAGCGTTAGGTTTGGAGCAGCATCGTTTAGCAATGCTATTGGCTGTATTACATCGTCATGCAGGTATTGCATGTTTTGATCAAGATGTATTTTTGAACGCAGTAGGTGGTGTGAAGATCACCGAACCTGCAGCAGACTTAGCAGTTTTATTGGCTATTCAATCTTCACTGAAAAATAAAGCCTTGCCAAAGACTCTGATTGTCTTTGGAGAGGTGGGTTTAGCTGGTGAGATTAGACCCTGCCCAAGAGGGCAAGAGCGTCTTAAAGAGGCTGCTAAATTAGGATTTACTCAAGCGATTGTGCCTAAGGCTAATGCACCTAAAACCAAGATTCCGGGTTTAGAAATTATTGCTGTTGATCGTATTGATCAGGCAATACAAGCTGCTAGAAATTTAGACTAAATCTTCAGCCTGAATCAATAAAACTTGGTCATCACCTGCTGATACTTCAAGCCAAGTCACTGGTATTTCTGGAAACGCTGCCGTGAAATTCTTTGCTTCATTGCCGATTTCAAGGACGAGTGCGCCTTCAGGTTTTAAATAATCTTTGGCATTGTTGATGATTCTTCTGATTAGATCCATGCCATCATTACCGCCTGCTAGAGAAATCTCGGGTTCTGCATGGTACTCAGGAGGTAAGTTAGCCATAGACTCTGAATTCACATAGGGTGGATTGCAAATAATTAGGTCAAACTTATTCTCTTCGCTGGGTAGTGGGATAGCCTCTAGTAAATCACCTTGATAGATTTCAATTTGTTCGTTTAGGTTATGTCTATCTAGATTCTTGGCTGCCAATGACAAGGCTTGCATGCTGATATCGCAACCGCTGACTTCAACATCTGGGCAAGATAGCGCCATCAAAATCGCTAGCGAGCCATTACCAGTACATAAATCTAGCACTTTGGCATTAGGTGGTAACCATTCTTCTAAATGACCATCCACAATTAATTCAGCAATAAAAGATCTAGGGACAATACTGCGCTCATCACAGTAAAACGGAATATCCATGAGCCATGCTTCACCCAATATGTAGGCCAGTGGTTTTCTAGAAGCGATGCGTTCCTGAACCCATGCATTCACTTTCTCCGATACATCAGGCGTGATAGGAGTATCTAAAGCTTCAAGTGCATCTTCTGGTGGAAAGCCCAAAGCAGTTGCTAGCATCCATAGGGCCTCACTTTGTGCGTCTATGGCACCATGACCATAGCTTAGACCTGCAGAATCTAACTGGTTAGTTAGTTGTTGCCAGACAATTTCTAAAGTGGGTTGTGATGACATGAGATGTATTGCAAAAGTTTTAAGCGATTAACTTTTGCAAAATACCTTTATAAACATTTTTAAGTGGTTCGATATCTGCCAGTTCGACACGCTCATTGATTTTATGAATCGTTGCATTGCGTGGACCGAATTCAACAACTTGCGGACAAATCTTGGCGATAAA
>JBEEOV010000059.1:0-6396 GCA_041191465.1 Pseudomonadota bacterium | reverse complement strand
AATACGATGCGTTGCGCGAGTCTTTAGAAAAACTTAAGTTAAACGATGCGGCATTGATGTATGAGCCAGAGGTTTCTCAGGCTTTGGGCTTTGGTTTCCGTTGTGGTTTCTTAGGTTTGTTGCACATGGAAATTGTGCAAGAGCGCTTAGAGCGTGAGTTCAACATGGAGTTGATCACCACAGCGCCAACCGTGGTTTATGAAGTTGAATTGAAGGATGGGTCCAAACTGGTTGTTGATAACCCATCAAAAATGCCAGATCCAAGTCGTATTGAAATGATCATGGAGCCGATTGTGGTGGTGAACTTGTTCATGCCGCAAGAGTATGTGGGCTCGGTCATCACCTTATGTACAGGTAAACGTGGTATCCAAATGGATATGCAGTACGTGGGTCGTCAAGTGAAGTTAACCTATGAGATGCCGATGGCTGAAATCGTTTTAGATTTCTTTGATCGCCTCAAATCAATTTCACGTGGTTATGCATCGATGGACTACGAGTTCAAAGAATATCGTGCCTCTGATGTGGTTAAGGTCGACATCTTGATCAATAGTGAGAAGGTGGATGCTCTATCTATCATCGTTCACAGAAGTAACAGTCAATATCGTGGTCGTGAAGTTGTGGCTAAGATGCGTGAGATTATTCCGCGCCAAATGTTTGATGTGGCGATTCAAGCGGCGATTGGTAGCGGCATTATTGCTCGTGAGAACGTCAAGGCTTTACGTAAAAACGTTTTAGCCAAGTGTTACGGTGGTGACATCACGCGTAAGAAGAAACTATTAGAGAAACAAAAAGAAGGTAAGCGCCGCATGAAGCAAGTGGGTAGTGTGGAGATTCCACAGGAAGCCTTCTTGGCGATCTTGCAGGTGGAGGATAAGTAATGAACTTTGCCTTGATTCTTTTTATTCTATCGGTGGTGACAGGTGTTGCTTGGGTGGCAGATAAATTAGTTTTTGCGCCGCAGAGAAAAGCAGCGGGCATCGATCGCATGCCTTTGTGGTTGGAATACACAGCGAGTTTCTTCCCAGTTATTTTTGCTGTATTTTTCCTCCGCTCATTCTTGTTTGAGCCATTTAAGATTCCATCAGGATCAATGATTCCAACCTTGATGATTGGCGACTTCATCTTGGTGAATAAATACACTTACGGTATTCGTTTGCCAGTCATCAACAAAAAGATTGTTGACATGAATTCTCCAGAGCGTGGAGACGTTGTGGTTTTCCGCTACCCCAAAGATGAGAATGTTGATTACATCAAGCGTGTAGTTGGTATGCCTGGGGATGTGATTTCATATCAAAACAAGCGTTTGACTTTGAATGGCCAAGCTTTTGCGTATGACGAAAAGCCCGATTATCTTGATCCTGAGCATATGTCTTATGCCAAGTTCTATCGCGAAACTTTTCCAAAAGAGTTCGGTGGCGTATCGCACAATGTATTGAACCATCCAGAGCGACCTGCTGGCGTTTACACACAAGATCGTTTCCCATTTTATGAAAATTGCACCTACAGCATGAGTGGTGTGACATGCACTGTGCCTGCGGGACATTATTTTGTGATGGGTGATAACCGTGATAACTCAGCTGATTCTCGTTATTGGGGTTTTGTGCCTGAGAAAAATTTAGTTGGTAAAGCATTCTTCGTTTGGATGAACCTTGGTGACTTAAAACGTATTGGACGTTTTGAGTGAACAAGGTAGTAAAGGCGGATATGACACCACGTGCACCTGTTGACTTAAGGCTCTTACAGGAGAGGTTGGGCTATACATTTGAAAAGCCGGATCTACTCATGCAAGCTTTGACGCATCGCAGTCACAGCAAAAAAAATAATGAACGTTTGGAGTTTTTGGGCGACTCCGTGTTGAACTGTACGGTTGCTGAGATTCTGTACGAGCGTTATAACGATTTGGATGAGGGTGATTTATCTCGTGTCAGAGCTAATTTGGTCAAGCAACAAGCTCTCTATGAAATTGCCCAAGCCTTGCAGCTTTCAGATTGTTTACGTTTGGGTGAGGGCGAGTTAAAGAGCGGTGGTTTTAAACGCCCATCCATCTTGGCGGACACATTTGAAGCAATTGTTGGTGCTATTTTCTTAGATTCTGGTTTTGAATCTTCCAAAAAGGTTTTAAGAAAATGGTATTCGCAAATCTTGGAGCATGTTGATCCAAGAACCTTGGGTAAGGACGATAAAACGCTCTTGCAAGAATACCTACAGGGGCATCAATTGCCTCTGCCGATTTATAACGTTGTGGCTACAACTGGCGTGGCACATAATCAACAGTTTGAAGTGGAATGTTCCATTCCGAGTTTGAAAATCACTTTAAACGGTAAGGGCGCCTCACGCCGAGCTGCCGAGCAAGCGGCAGCAAAACTTTCATTAGAAGCTGCGCAAAAAATAGTCTCTCAATCTGGCAGAAAACCTAAAAAGACCAAAGCGACTAAAAAGAAAGCTTCTTTGGTTGCAGCCAAAGACCCCACGGATGATCAACTTAATCTCAAGTTGAAGTCTGAGTAAATATCAAAAAGATACCTAAGGAACCCACCACAATGACATTTCGATGCGGAACAGTAGCGCTGGTAGGTCGACCAAACGTCGGTAAGTCGACTTTGCTCAACGCATTGGTGGGGCAGAAAGTTAGTATCACTTCGCGCAAAGCACAAACCACACGTCATCGTATCTTGGGTGTTAATACTACTGAGACTGCCCAGTTTATTTTGGTTGATACGCCAGGGTTTCAGACCAAATACAGTAATGCCATGAACAAAGTCATGAATCGCACGGTGAAGTCGACGATGGCTGATGTTGATGTCATTTGCTTTGTGGTGGAGTCTGGTTATTGGAGCAAGGCTGATGAGCAGGTATTGGAGATCTTGCCAAAAGATATTCCTGTTGTTTTGCTGGCAAATAAATTAGATGTTTTTGCTCAGAGAGCGGATGCTCCTGAGGATCGTGATCAAAAGTTATTTACCTTTATGCGTGAGATGAGTGAGAAGCATGAGTTCTCGGAAATCATCCCAATGACTGCCAAAAGTGCAGATGATGTTAAGCGACTATTGAGTTTCTTGGAGCCGTACTTGCCAGAGCAGGAAGCTATTTACGATCCTGACATGTTGACAGATCGTAGTGAAAAATTCTTGGCAGCAGAAATCTTAAGAGAAAAAGTTTTCCGTCATACGGGTGATGAGTTGCCGTATTCAAGCGCTGTGATTATTGACCAATTCAAAATGGATGGCGCGTTGAGGCGTATTGCGGCGACCATCTTGGTGGATCGCGAGAGTCATAAAGCCATGGTGATAGGTGAGAAGGGTGCTAAGTTAAAGCGTATCTCTACTGAAGCTCGTCAAGACATGGAAAAGCTATTTGATGGCAAAGTCTTTTTGGAAACTTGGGTGAAGGTCAAAAGCGGTTGGGCTGATGACCGTGTCATTTTGCGTGAACAGGGTATTGAATAAGCCAAGATCATGGCAGTGCGAGTCACCGACGAACCAGCATTTGTGCTTCATAGCATCCCATATAAAGAGACCAGTCTCATTTTGGATGTTTTTACTCGTTCATATGGTCGCATGGCATTAATTGCCAAAGGTGCCAAAAGACCGCATTCAGTATTAAGACCAGTCTTGCAGCGCTTTCAACCGTTGGCAGTTTCTTGGAGTGGTAAGAGTGAACTAAGAACCATGACCAAGGCGGAGTGGTTGGGTGGTGTGCCACCATTGGTGGGGGATGCGCTACTTTGTGGCTTTTACTTAAATGAACTTTTGGTGAAATTCACGGCTAGAGAAGATTCTCATGAAGACCTGTATGACGAGTATGCAAAAACTGTGCATTTACTCGGTCAGGATCCGAAAGATCTCGAGCCTATCTTGAGACCATTTGAGTTAGCTTTGTTAAAAGAAACAGGCTTCGCTGCTGCCCTCAACCATTGTGTTGATTCGCAAACGGCTCCCGAAGAGGATGAGCATTATGTGTATCAACCAGAGAGGGGCATCAGAAAGTTACAAGCTGATGACCCGGGTCATTGGCCTGTGATGACCGGTAAGCATTTAAGGTTCATGAGTGACAAAAACTACAGTGATCCAGAGACCTTGAGTCAAAGTAAGTCACTCACGCGTTTCTTGTTGGGACTGCACCTGCCGGATCAAGCAATGATGACGCGCCAAATTTTGATTGATTTGAAGAAAATTTGATCCCGTGTATAATGACTAGTCATCTAACTAGTCAGATGGGGTGGATCATGAAAAATAATTGGCAAGTTCAAGATGCTAAAGCTAAATTTAGCGAATTTTTAAATGCATGTTTAAGTCATGGGCCTCAAATTGTGACGCGTCGTGGTGAAGAGGCTGCTGTTCTAGTGCCTATTGAAGTGTGGAATCAAATGAAGAGCGGTGCTCGACCAACTCTTAAGTCATGGCTGCTAGCGAGTGGACCTAAAGCTGAGATTGATGTGCCTGCTAGGGGAAAGGCAAAGCGCCGCCCTGTGATTGATCTTTAATGGTTAATGAATGTACCTATTAGATACAAATATTATTTCTGAGTTTCGACGTGCAAAGCCTCATGGTGGGGTGCTAGCTTGGATTCAGGATGTGCCTGATTCAAGTTTATTTATTTCAGCTGTCAGTATTGGTGAGATACAGGCAGGCATTGAAAAAACACGTGAACAAGATAGAGCTAAAGCTAAGCTTTTAGATGCTTGGTTAAATGAGGTGATGGATGGTTATGCGGTATTACCAATGGATGCCGCAGTATTTCGTGTCTGGGGGCAGTTGATGCACAGACAGTCTGATACAGTGATTGAAGATGCCATGATTGCTGCAACCGCATTAGCTAACCATTTAACAGTTGTTACTCGGAATGTTAAGGACTTTAAAAGATTTAATGTTAATGTCTTAAATCCGTTTAAAGTTTGATAAATATTTATTAGAAAGTTTATAAATTCTTGGGACCAAAAAATATCATTGATCTAGGTATCAACATTGATCATGTGGCCACGCTAAGAAATGCTCGTGGCACGACTTATCCTGATCCTTTGAAAGCTGCGCAACTTGCTGAAGAATATGGCGCTGATTTAATAACCTTGCATTTAAGAGAGGATCGTCGCCATATCAAAGATGCTGATTTGATTAATATGCGGCCTCTCATCAAAACTCGCATGAACTTGGAGTGCGCGGTAACGCCTGAGATGATTGAGATTGCCTGCCAAGTAAAACCGCATGATGTTTGCTTGGTGCCAGAGAAGCGTCAGGAAGTAACTACTGAAGGTGGTTTGGACGTTATTGGCAATTTTGAGAACATCAAAAATGCAACGCAACGCTTAATCAAAGAAAATATCACCGTATCTATCTTTATTGATCCTGATGAGCAACAGATTGCTAAGGCAAAAGAGGCGGGCGCAACCGTGATTGAGTTGCACACGGGTAAATATGCGGATACAAGCGGAGATATTCAGCAGAAAGAACTTGAACGCATCAAGGTGGCGGCTAAGTTTGGCCGTTCAATTGGTTTAAAAGTGAATGCAGGTCATGGGTTGCATGAGGGTAATGTTAAAGCTATTGCAGAAATACTTGAAATTGCAGAGCTGAACATTGGTCATGCGATTGTTGCTGAAGCGGTATTCAAAGGTTGGAAGGCGGCGATTCAAGACATGAGAGCTATCATGTTGTCTGCGCGTCAAACTGCCATGAACAAATAAAGAAGTCGCTATTTAAATTAATCACATGATTGCTGGCATTGGTACTGACATCCTTAAGATAGATCGCTTAAAAGCGGCTTATGAGAGAACTCATGGCCGTTTGGCTGAGCGCATCTTAGGGCCGGATGAGATGCAAGTTTTTAAATCACGTTTAGCTCGAAATGAGTCTAGAGGCATTGCTTATTTGGCGACACGCTTTGCCGCGAAAGAGGCATTCTCAAAAGCGATTGGTTTGGGGATGTATTCGCCGATGTCTTGGCGTGCGATGCAAACTCTGAATGACCCAACTGGTAAGCCAGTGGTGAAGTGTTCTGGTAAGTTGCAGGAGTTCATGGAGAAGAAACATTACAGTGCTCAGGTGAGTATCAGTGATGAAGTTGATATGGCAATTGCATTTGTTATTGTTACTTTTGGGACACCTGTCGTATCTGGTGTTATGGACTCTAAAGATCTAATTGGCTAACAGTTAAAAACACAGTAAAAGAATATGAGCAAAAAAAATATATTTAACGCAGGCCCTATCGTTTTAGACGTGGTTGGTAAAACACTTAATAAAGATGACATTCGTCGCATTGCTCACCCTAAAACGGGTGGGGTGATTTTATTTGGTCGTAACTATGAGAATAGGGCGCAACTCACTGCATTGACTAAAGCCATTAAGAAAGTTAGATCTGATGTCATGATCAGTATTGATCATGAGGGTGGTCGAGTGCAGC
>JBEEOV010000058.1:0-6410 GCA_041191465.1 Pseudomonadota bacterium | reverse complement strand
TTTGAACAAGCAGGATTGCAAGTTTTCTTATCGCCACAGTGTTTTTAAAGAAGAGCCGCATCGTTATGTGGTGGTCTCGGTTTGCTTTGCATTACCTAAACAATGGCAAGCAAAACTCAGCTATGCCGAACTCGCAAAAGCATTTACTAACCAAGCTTCATTAAAGCCCATCGATATTTTTAATCGAGTGTGTGAAATTCGAAGTAGCAAGTTGCCAGATCCTCAAGTGATTGGCAATGCAGGCAGTTTCTTTCATAACCCTGTGGTGAGCGATGAGTTGTATCAACAGTTAAAGCAGCAATTTCCTGAATTGGTTGCCTACCCCAATGGGCAGCAGTGGAAGTTGGCGGCTGGTTGGCTAATTGATCGGTGTGGCTTCAAAGGTTACAAGGCGGGGCAAGTGGGGGTTTATGAAAAGCAAGCTTTGGTGCTTGTTAATCATGGTGCCGGTACTGGTGAAGAATTGCTAAAACTAGCAGAGCAAATAAAAAAGAAGGTTAAAGAAACTTTTAATGTTTCTTTAACCGTCGAGCCCGTTATCTTTAATTAACAAGCAGTGTTCTTAGAGAAACAATAGCCACATTGGCAAGGTGATTGCTGCACCCAAAGTCATCACAGAAATGCAAATGGCCACCAATGCGCCATCGCCCCCCATTCTGTTGGCTAATACGTACGCACTGGTAGCAGTTGGCATCGCTGCAAACAACACCACGCTATTCAATTGCGCTTGGGGTAAGTCAAAATATCTACCAAAAAATAATGCAATAGCAGGACAGGCTAATAATTTGATGCTGGTCCAGTAAGCAACTAATGCGCCATCTTTTTTACTTTTCACCCACATCAGTCCTGCGCCTACACTGAGTAAGCCAAGAGCGATTGAGGCAGCCCCTAAACGTGACAGGCTAAGTGCTAAGTAATCGGGCAACCTTAATCCGAGGATGTTGCTGATTAAGCCAAGAACTGTTGCAATGATCAAAGGATTTTTAATTAATTCTTTGAAGATATGAGATTCTGAATGTCTGGCTAATGACCAAACTGCTGCTGCATTGGCAATTGGAACTAGGCAGCCACTAATCAGTGCCATGAGGGCGACTCCCTCTTCGCCAGCTAGTCGACCTGCTGCAGCAAATGCGATGTAAGAGTTAAATCGAAATGCTGTTTGAAAGCCTGATGACCAACTCAAGTCGGTTGGCTTGAAAATCCATTTAGAAATAAAGCTAAGACCCATGGCTGAGAAAAATGCGATGCCAGCTACAAAAATCATCGAATAGGTGCCACTCCAATCAAATCGTGTTTGATTGATGGCGTTAAACAAAAGCGCAGGGAATAATAAGTAATAGACAAGCTTTTCAGCGCTGGTCCAGATATTCTTATCAAGATGGGTAAAGCGTACTAAGATGAACCCAAGCAAAATCAGCAAAAAATCAGGAAGTAATAAAAAAGCTGGATTCAATGGCGTCTCTTTTAGAATGAAACCTCAATGGTAGTTAAAAAATCAACTTCTCGCACGACTGACGACAATCAGGATTCTAAGCCTGTTAGTAAGAAGCTTATTGCCAGCATGGAGGCGATTGATTTATTTTGTGATACCTGTTGGCTGGAAGACGGGCTTTCCAAGAATAGTTTGAGTGCCTATCGTCGAGATTTGCTCTTGTTTGCGCGTTGGTTGAATGATGAAACCTCTAAAACTATCTATGAGGCAAATTCAGCAGATGTGATGGGCTACATTGCTCATCGTAGGGCTGATAAAGCAACAACGGCTAACAGACGTTTAACTGTGCTTAAGCGTTTTTACCGTCTGGGCATACGTAAGCATCTAGTTAAAGCTGATCCATGTCTTAATTTGAGAGCGGCTAAACAAGCCCCTAGATTTCCAAAAACACTCAGTGAATCTCAAGTAGAGGCCTTACTGGCTGCGCCAGACACTGATACACCGCTTGGTATTCGAGATAGGACCATGCTTGAGTTGATGTATGCCAGTGGTTTGCGTGTATCAGAAATGGTCGATTTAAAAACTATTGAGGTTGGTCTTAATGAAGGTGTTGTCCGTGTGATTAGCGGTAAGGGCAGCAAGGAGCGTTTAGTGCCATTTGGCGCTGAGGCGGCGACTTGGTTAAAGAAATATTTAGACGAGGCGAGGCCTCAATTATTAGACACAAAAGCTCAACACAAAGCGACTCAGGATCTATTTTTGGCAAGACACACAGGGCAGGGTATGACCAGGCAAGCGTTTTGGCACATTATTAAGCGCTATGCCACATTAGCGGGTATTGATGTGCCACTGTCACCGCATACCCTGAGGCATGCCTTTGCAACACATTTGTTAAATCATGGCGCTGATTTGAGAGTGGTGCAATTATTATTAGGTCATGCAGACATATCTACCACTCAGATATACACTCACGTTGCCCGTGAGCGTTTAAAGAATATTCATCAACAGCATCACCCTAGAGCATAACTATGACACCAACTATTTTTAATGCCTTATTAATTTTTGCAGCGTACCTAATTGGATCTGTCTCTTTCGCAGTGGTTGTTAGTAAAGTTATGAGATTGCCTGACCCGCATAGCTATGGATCTGGTAATCCGGGAGCAACGAATGTATTGCGAACTGGTAATAAGTTGGCGGCTGTTCTGACCTTGATCGGTGACGCAGCCAAAGGTTATGTTGCTGTGATCACGGCAAAGCTTTTGATTGGTGTGGAAATTGACTCTTGGGTATTGCCTGCGGTAGCTGCTGCAGCTTTTGCAGGACATTTGTTCCCTGTATTCCATGGCTTTAAGGGTGGTAAGGGTGTTGCAACCGCTTTGGGTATTTTGTTAGCGATTGATTGGGTCTTGGGTTTAACAACTTTATCGACTTGGTTGATTGTTGCAGTTTTCTTGCGTTACTCATCATTAGCAGCTTTGGTCTCAGCTGTATTTGCGCCTGTTTATTTCATGTTTTTATTTGGTGTGCAGCCAATGGCCATCGCGATTGCTGTGATGAGTGCCTTATTGATTTGGCGTCATAAGGCTAATATACAAAAATTACTCAGGGGTGAAGAAGGTCGAATTGGCTCAAAGGGAGCCAAAAAATAAACTGAGCGTCATCCGCCTTTTAATTCTTTATGAATTAAAAGTAAAAAAGAAAAACGCTGTCCTAAGACAGCGTTTTTTACATCAAGCAACTCGATTAATAGTGGAGCTTATTTAACAATCAATACAGGTTGTTTTGCTTGAGATAACACTTGAGTGGCAATCGAGCCCATGATCAAGTTCATGAGTGAGCTACGGCCATGAGATCCCATCACAATCATGTCTGCTTTAGATGTTTTAGCTTCTGCCAAAATCGTATCAGCTACATGACCAACTTTTTGTACTAATTTGTATTGAATTTTTGCTTTATCTAATTTTGCCGTGGCAGCTTTAATCGCGGCTTTACTTTGATCGGCATACCAATCAGCAATTGATTTTTTAGGAATGTATTGCGTTACTTCTGGTGGAATCACGTCTGGTTCAACATGAAGAACCACTAAGCCTGATCCTTTGCCTGCAAACATGGCTGAATTCTTAATGAGGTAATCAATAGCTTTTGCACTATGTTTTGATCCATCGATCGATACTAGAACCTTCATCAAATCTCCTTTGAATAATTAGTTTGTCGCCTACGCTTTCATATTAAGCCATATTTAGGATGATTTCTTGACTTGCCCAGCTATGTTTGAGGTTTATCAATAAATAAATCATCAAATAACTTAGCGATTGGGCAAAGAAAAAAGCACCGAAGCGTTTGCTTAGGTGCTTTTAGATGGCTTTTTGGAAAAAGCCCTGATTTGGTGGGTCGGGCGAGACTCGAACTCGCGACCAACGGATTAAAAGTCCGCTGCTCTACCGACTGAGCTACCGACCCAAATCTGCGAAAAAGAAGATTATAGCGGACTTTTTAAATTAGAGCTAGATTTGTCTAGATTTTGCGACAGGAGGATTCTTCGCAAAGTAACTTCTGATGCCTTTTAATATCGCTGAGGCAATCTGTTCTTGGTACTCCACATCATTCAGGCGTGCTTCTTCTTCAGGGTTGCTGATGAATGCTGTCTCAATCAAGATCGATGGAACATCGGGTGCTTTTAGTACTGCAAAGCTGGCTTGCTCAACATGCTTTTTATGTAATTTAGCAAAGCCACCAATTTGTTTTAATACCGCATCGCCTAACTTGAGACTGTCTTTAATTTGCGCCGTGGTCGACATATCTAAAAGTAGTTGGGCTACTTGCTTATCTTGAGACTTAATATTTAAACCACCAATTAGGTCCGCATTATTTTCTTTATTGGCTAACCACCTAGCTGCTGTACTCGTGGCACCTTGCTGAGATAAAGCAAACACCGAGGCGCCTTTTGCATGAGACTGTATAAACGCATCAGCATGCACAGACACAAATAAATCGGCTTGCACTCTGCGAGCTTTATTAACACGCGTGTGAAGTGGCACAAAGTAATCGCCATCACGCGTCAAATATGAGCGCATGTCTGGTTCTTGCTCAATTTTCTCTTTGAGCTTTCTAGAAATGGCTAGAACAATATCTTTCTCTCTAGAGCCACGCTTACCAATGGCACCTGGATCCTCTCCACCATGTCCTGGGTCGATTGCAATGGTTAATAGGCGTTTATATGAGGATTTGGGATCAGCCTTATGGGCGCCATGACCATCTTGCTTATCTTGCTTGAGAGCCTCTTTTCTGGCGATAGCGCCAATCGGATCTTCTAGATCTAATGCAGCAGATTTTTTGGAACTGCTACGCACTAAATCCATCAGTGGATCATTCGCAACTGTTGGGTATAAGTCAAATACCAATCGATTTTGATAGCTACCTACTGGTTCTAAAGAAAATAATTGAGGTTGAATACTTTCTTTTAGATCAAATACCAATCGAACTACTTTTGGTTGAAATTGGCCTACCCGAACCTGTGAGACATAAGGGTCATTACTTTTTACTTTAGCTACTAGCTCTTTGAGGGTGTTGGTGAGCTCTAAGCCCTCAACATCGACCACTAGGCGGTGTGGGTTGGTTAAAAGTTGATGGCTGACTTTGAGAACCTCATCAGACTCCAGTGTCACGCGTGTGTAGTCCTCAGCAGGCCACATCCGAACGGCTAGTAACTTTGCGCCAAAGGCTAATTGAGTGGGGCCCAAAAAAACCAAAGCGCTCGCTTGAGCAATTTTTTTTAGTAAATCTCTGCGCTTGGCGTTTCTGGGTATGAATTTCATAAAGCTTCTAATAGCGCTTTGCCATTCGAGTTGGTGGCTTTGATAATCAATCTACGACTCTCATCATCATTCATCGTGAGATGTAGCTCAGCATCAGTTGCTGGTAACGTTCCTTCAGCTTTTTCTGGCCACTCAACAATACATATACCAGGATTGCTAAAAGTATCTCTAAAGCCGGCATCTAACCATTCTTCAGCGTAGCGCATGCGGTAGAGGTCAAAGTGATGCAAGGAAAACGTACGATCATCAATGGCTAATTGATAAGGTTCGCACAGCGTGTAGGTGGGACTCTTAACCTTGCCTGTGTGCCCCAGCGCTTTTAGCAAATATCTTGTAAAAGTCGTTTTGCCCGCACCCAAATCTCCAATTAGAGATAAGTGTAAAGCGAGATCTGTATCCGACTTACTTGAATTAGATTGTTTGATCAAAGCAGAAATTGCCAAAGCTAACTTTCTAGCAATTTCTTCAGTTTGCACTTCTGACGATAAAAGAAATGTTTTTTCTGTCATGGCGACCTACAATCTCACCAAGGAACTTAAATCGTGACGCAGCAAAAAATAACTACCGCAACATCTACAGATTGCATCCAAGATATTTCTTGGATGAGAGATGCTGCTCGCGCACTGGGGTTTGGCGATATCAGAGTCTCTGACACTGATTTGAGTCAGGCCAGTGAGCGTTTGAAGGAGTGGTTGAAAGCAGGTCGTCACGGTGATATGAATTATATGAGCGAGAGAGCTCATTTGCGCGCTAATCCTGCAGAACTTCAACCGGGCACTATCCGTGTGATCACTGCTCGCATGGATTATTTGCCAGATAACACCCAAATACGACAAGCAATTGATTGGCGTGATATGGAAATGGCTAAGGTTGAAAATCCGGAGCAAGCCGTTGTGGCCATGTATGCGCGTGGGCGGGATTATCACAAGGTCTTGCGCCAACGCTTGCAAACGTTGGCCGAAGAAATTCAACAAAAGGTGGGTTCTTTGGGTTATCGCGTCTTTGTTGATTCTGGTCCAGTCATGGAAGTGGAGTTAGCCCAGAAGTCAGGCTTAGGTTGGCGGGGTAAACATACACTTTTGTTAAATCGTGAAGCTGGCTCCATGTTCTTTTTGGGTGAGATTCTTGTGGATGTGCCTTTTCCAGTCGATGAACCTATTACC
>JBEEOV010000057.1:0-6693 GCA_041191465.1 Pseudomonadota bacterium | reverse complement strand
ATGCCAATCCTAATAAGGTATTCAAAATCGCTAATGATTGACCACCCTTGTAGTGATCCAGCATCTTTGCCCAAAGTCGGGAGGATGCCATGACTGACAGACCCAAAACAGCATAAAAAATATTAATAGTGCTTGCCGTTAGGCCAAGTTGTTTGAGTAAAGCAATCACAAAGGTCATATAACCGATATAACCTACGCCAAACATAAAATAAGCTGCCAAGACTGGGACATATGTCCGCAATGGGGTGCCAGAATGTCCCATTGGTTTGGGTGGGATAGCAGGTATAGAAGCAATTGGTTTAACTAAAACGAGCGTCAAAACAATACATAAAGCTCCTAACGCATACCAAGCTAACTGCCATGAGTGTTCCAACTGAGCACTCATACCCCACCCATTAAAGAATGGTACAGCTAAGGTCGATATAAAAATTCCTAAACCAGGACCGCCATAATAGATACCTAATAAAAGTCCTGAACGATTTGCATGAATACTTCCCAATTGAGAAACCAGCACACCACCAGCCACAAATATCCAAGCACTGGCAATTCCAGCAATCACACGCAACACAAACAAAAGACTGGTGTTATCAGTACATCCCGATAAATATAAAAAAATTCCTGTAACGACGGATGCGCTTATAAAAAATCGATGCACAGACATTCTGCGCATGAGCATTGGAGAAGTTAGTGCCCCAATCAAATAACCTAGAGCATTTGCTGTATTCATAGCCCCCGCCACCAAATAGGACCAATCCAAATCCTCTTTCATAACAGGCAGCAAAAGCCCATATGAGAAACGCGCCAAACCCAGGGCAATTGCCGAGCCTAATGCGAGTGAAAAAGCAGTTAAAAATGGATGTTTATTTGAAAACACAGCATGTCATTTCATAAAGTTTTTACAATATACGTTATGACAGAAAAAAATGCTTTAGATTCCCTCCAAGTTTTTGTTTTTGATGGTGCCCCAGTGAGGGGTGAAATCGTCCATATCAAAGAGTCCTGGCAAGCCATATTGGCTCGTAAAGACTATCCACCTGCAGTTAAAAAACTCTTAGGAGATTTAGTTGCGGCCGGGGTATTACTCTGTGGAACCTTAAAATTCAATGGCAGCATGATCATCCAAGCTCAAGGCAATGGTGCAGTTCGCCTATTGGTCTTAGAGTGCAATGAAAACTTAGTTATCCGAGCCACCGCCAAAATGAACGAAGATATTGATCTATCTAATTTGGCAGAAGATGCTGGTCTATCTGACTTAATCAACCCTGACGGCAAAGGTAGACTTGTCATTACTCTAGACCCTGCGGATAGACAGCCTGGACAAAACCCTTACCAAGGTATTGTTGCCTTGAGTGATGATGGCAAGCCAGTACAAAGCATTGCTGAAGCAATCACTATCTACATGAGAGACTCAGAACAGCTTGAAACACGCCTCTGGTTAGCCAGTGACGAACAATCTTGCGGTGGATTACTCCTGCAAAAACTACCCAATATGGGAGGCCAACTAAAGATGGATGATGAGATGGCCGCTGAAGGCTGGTCAAGACTTCAGATGCTCTCAGATACCGTTACGAATGAAGAGTTGCTTGAACTGGAACCTAAAGTTCTGATGAAAAGGCTCTATCTAGAAGAGTCATCACACCACGGCGTTAGAAGCTTTGATCAAAGGCATATTCAATTTGGTTGCCGATGTTCGAGAATTAAAGTGGCAGATATGCTAAAAATGTTGGGCGAAGCTGAAATCAACTCAATACTTGAGGAAAAATCGAATGTTGAAACCAACTGCGATTTTTGTGGCCAAATTTACATTTTTGACGCAGTTGATTGCAAGCAGATATTTGCTAGCCCAACCATTGTTGACGCCATCAAACAAGCCCCAAATTCAAAGCATTAATTTAGATTTACTTCTTTTGTGAATTTGCTTCTTCAGCAGAAGGCTTTTTGCTAGGCACAACCTGAACAAAGATTTCACCTTCTTTGCTCATGCCATGCTCTGCTCTGGCACGCTCTTCAATGGCTTTGGTGCCATCCTTAAGGTCTTTTACTTCACCAGCTAACTTAGCGTTGCGGGCAGCTAACGCATCGTTCTTTTCCATTTGCTTGGAAACCTGACGATCCAACTCATAGACCCTGAGCCAACCACCTTTACCAAGCCATAACGGATACTGAATAATGACTAAGAGAGCCAACATGCCGTAAACAACAATACGCATAATAGGCTCTCTTATATTTCTCTTAAGATAATCTACAAATTACTTACGTAAGTTGTAAAAAGTTGATCTGCCAGGATAACTAGCAACATCACCCAAATCTTCCTCAATACGAATCAACTGGTTGTACTTAGCGATACGATCAGAACGTGACAATGAACCTGTCTTAATTTGACCAGCATTAGTACCAACAGCAATATCAGCAATCGTGCTGTCCTCTGTTTCACCTGAACGATGTGAAATAACCGCCGTATAGTTAGCACGTTTAGCCATTTCAATCGCTGCAAATGTCTCAGTCAAAGTACCAATTTGATTTACTTTGATCAGAATTGAGTTAGCGATATTCTTTTCAATACCTTCTTTAAGAATCTTAGTGTTAGTAACAAATAGGTCATCACCAACTAACTGAATTTTCTTACCTAACTTCTCTGTCAATGTCGCCCAACCTGCCCAATCACCCTCGTGCATACCATCTTCAATCGATACGATTGGATACTTATCTGCCAAGTTTGCTAAGTAATCAGCAAACTCAGAAGATGTTAACTGTAAGCCTTCACCAGACAAGTCATATTTACCATCTTTATAGAATTCGCTAGCAGCACAGTCCAAAGCCAACAATACATCTTCACCTGGTTTGTAACCAGCTTTCTCAATCGCTTTCAGAATGGTGTTTAAACACTCTTCATTACTCTTAAAGTTAGGAGCAAAACCACCCTCATCACCAACCGATGTTGGCATACCTTGATCATGAATAATTTTCTTTAAAGCATGGAATACTTCTGCGCCACAACGCAATGCTTCACGGAAACTGCCCATACTCACAGGCATGATCATAAATTCTTGAATATCCAAGCTATTGTTAGCATGTGAACCACCGTTCACGATATTCATCATAGGAACTGGTAACTGCATTGCACCAGAACCGCCAAAATAACGATACAGAGGCAAACCAGCCTCTTCTGCAGCTGCACGGGCAACCGCCATTGATACAGCCAAAGTAGCGTTAGCACCAAGACGTGACTTATTGTCAGTTCCGTCCAAGTCAATCAAAGTACGATCTAGAAAAGCTTGCTCGCTAGCATCTAGACCCATTACAGCTTCAGCAATTTCAGTATTAATATTTTCAACAGCCTTCAAAACACCTTTACCCAAATAACGGCCAGCTTCGCCATCACGCAGCTCTACTGCTTCACGTGAACCTGTTGATGCGCCAGATGGCACAGCAGCACGGCCCATAACGCCTGATTCAAGCAATACATCACACTCAACAGTAGGATTGCCTCTTGAATCTAATATTTCACGTCCAATGATGTCAACGATTGCACTCATGACTTCTCCCTTACCAATTATTGAAAATCTTTTTCTAAAAATACGTTGCCAGTTTTGACAACGTTATCAAGCGCCACCAAAGTAGCTAATAAATCTTTCATGCGGTTTAAAGGCACAGCATTAGGTCCATCAGATAATGCCTTGGCTGGATTGGGATGCGTTTCCATGAACAAACCACTCACACCCACTGCCACTGCCGCTCTAGCTAAAACAGGAACCATCTCACGCTGACCACCACTACTTGTTCCCTGACCACCAGGCAACTGAACAGAATGCGTAGCATCGAAAACCACAGGCGCATTGGTCTCACGCATGATCGCCAAACTACGCATATCAGATACCAAGTTGTTGTAACCAAAGGACGCGCCACGTTCACAAGCCATGAACATATCTTCTGGCAAACCAACCTCTTTAGCAGCTGCCCTGGCTTTATCAATCACGTTCTTCATGTCACCCGGAGCCAAAAATTGACCTTTTTTAATGTTCACTGGCTTACCGCTTTGCGCGCAAGCCCGAATAAAATCAGTTTGGCGGCACAAGAATGCAGGCGTTTGAAGCACATCAACCACCGCAGCAACAGGTTTAACTTCCCCGATGTCATGAATGTCTGTGAGGATATTCACACCAATTTCTTTTTTGACTTTAGCCAAAATCTCTAAGCCTTTTTCCATGCCTAAACCACGGAAAGATGTACCTGATGAGCGATTTGCTTTATCGAAAGAAGACTTGTAGATAAATGGGATGCCTAAACCAGATGTGATTTCTTTTAGCTGACCAGCTGTATCCATGGCCATTTGCTCAGATTCAATCACGCAAGTGCCAGCAATTAAAAAGAAACGCTTATCTAAACCAATTTCAAAATCGCATAGTTTCATGGCTAATTCCCTAACTCTGATTAACAGGTTACCCTGTAATACCCTTATGACTTAAGGCTGCTTTAATAAATGCTGAGAATAATGGATGCCCATCACGCGGTGTTGATGTGAATTCTGGATGGAATTGAACACCAAAGAACCAAGGATGCATTGATGATGGTAATTCCATCATTTCTGGCAATGATTCATTAGGCGTTCTTGCAGATATCACCAAACCTGCGGATTCCAGTTTGGGCACATAAACGTTGTTGACTTCGAAGCGATGGCGATGACGCTCATTAACCTCAGGGCCATAAATCTTTTCAGCAAGTGTATTTGGTTTAACCGGGCAACGCTGAGAACCCAATCTCATCGTACCGCCCAGATCAGAGCCCTCGTCCCGCTTTTCAACACGACCTTCTCGATCCATCCACTCAGTAATTAATGCAACCACTGGATGAGGACCATTGGGTTCAAACTCAGTACTGTTTGCGCCCTGCAAACCGGCAACGTGGCGTGCAAACTCAATCACTGCTAACTGCATACCCAAGCAGATACCTAAATAAGGGATCTTGTTCTCACGGGCATGTTTAATGGCGGCAATCTTTCCTTCCGTACCTCGCTTACCGAAACCACCAGGAACTAGGATGGCATCTAAGCCAGCTAGACTGGAAACATCTCCATGCTCTAAATTTTCAGAATCAATGTAACGAATACTTACTTTTGTTTCATTGTGAATGCCAGCATGACGTAATGCTTCGATCAATGACTTGTATGACTCAGTCAAATCAACATACTTACCAACCATACCAATCACAACTTCATGCTTTGGATTCTCTAGGCTATGTACTAAGCCATTCCAAACAGATAAATCAGCTGGTTTAGCATTGATACGCAATTCCTGACAAATCAACTCATCCAAACCTTGCTCATGAAGCATTTGAGGAATCTTGTAAATAGTATCTACGTCCCATACTGAAATAACTGCTTGTTCGCGCATATTGGCAAACAAAGAAATCTTGGCACGTTCATCTTCAGGAATCTGACGATCAGCACGACACAACAATGCTGTTGGCATGATGCCAATTTCACGTAACTTTTGTACAGAATGCTGCGTAGGCTTCGTCTTCAACTCACCTGCACTAGCGATATAGGGCACTAAGGTCAAATGAACAAACGCTGTATCGCCTTGTGGCAATCTCAAACTCATCTGACGTGCAGCCTCTAAGAATGGTAGAGACTCAATATCACCAACCGTGCCACCAATCTCACAGATAGCAACATCTGCTTGACCATCATGACTAGCATTGGCACCACGCTCCACAAAATTCTGGATTTCATTGGTGATATGAGGAATCACTTGAACTGTTTTGCCAAGGTATTCACCACGGCGCTCTTTACGAATCACTGACTCATAAATCTGACCTGTTGTGAAGTTATTGCTCTTGCGCATCTTGGCAGAAACAAACCTCTCGTAGTGCCCCAAATCCAAGTCGGTTTCAGCACCATCCTCAGTAACGAATACCTCACCATGCTGGAAAGGACTCATCGTACCTGGGTCGACGTTGATATAAGGGTCTAATTTTAAGAGGGTGACTTTTAGGCCGCGCGATTCGAGAATGGCGGCTAATGAGGCGGCTGCGATACCCTTCCCTAGGGAAGAAACCACACCACCAGTAACAAAGATGAATTTAGTCATCGAATATGCTTAGTGGGTAATACGCAATTATACCGATACCCAATAAGAATGTTCAAAAAAACAACTTTGCCGAAAATATCAGGCTAAAAACCCTTTACCAGACTGGATCTTCAATTTCTGAGAAAACTTGGCGCAATCTTTTCCCCCAAGTTTCATGGATCATTTTGAAATATTCGTTTTTTTCATCAATCACCATGAGATGGTCAGCTCTTAAATCATTTTTTGGATAAATCAGCAGATCGAGTGGCAAACCAACGGAGATGTTTGACTTAATTGTTGAGTCCATAGAAATGAGAGCGCACTTCGCCGCCTCTTTTAATGGCGTGGCTTGAGTAATCACTCTATCTAAGATTGGTTTGCCATATTTAGCTTCACCAATTTGGAAATACGGTGTTTCAACGGTTGCTTCAATAAAATTACCTGCCGCATAAACCTGAAAAATTGAAGGATCTTGCCCTTTGATTTGCCCACCAAAGATTAAGTGGATATTGAAATCAATGCCTGACTTTTTCAATTCTTCTGCGTCTCGATCCCTTACCTTCCTGACAATATCGCCAACAACTTGAGCTGCCTCAAACAAGGTGGGCGCATTCCATATGCTTGG
>JBEEOV010000056.1:0-6703 GCA_041191465.1 Pseudomonadota bacterium | reverse complement strand
TATACAGATGGCTTCTATGTCCGCCACCCAGATAAAGATCATCAAAACTATTTGCGCGGCTTCTCACTATCAGGTCGCAGTCTATACGTTGGTAATGTGGTTGATGTTGACCAAGAAAAACAATTGGTGAAGATTGAGGCTAAGAATCGTTTTGCTGTTGGCGATAAATTAGAAATTATTCAACCAAGTGGCAATACGGATGTTGTTCTTGAGGAAATCTTTAGCACCAAAGGTGAACCAATGCGTGTTGTACCAGGCGCAGGTTACACAGTTTGGGCTAAATTGCCATTAAGCTCTAATGGCGCTTTCATAGCTCGCTATACCGCCCAAGAGAATGCATCGAAGCTAGAGCAAATTCCTATTATGGAAGCTTAATCACCAATTTGATGCATAAATTATTTGGTTGTTATCTAATGGGGCTTAATATGATTAAGCCCCATTACTTTTTGACCTTACACTAGAAGAAATAAATTAATTTCAATCCCGCCATTTATGAATGTAGCCCTTACTCATACAACTAAGTATCGCTATAGCAGTGAGGTCAAGCTGGGACCACAAATTATTAAGCTACACCCTGCACCGCATTGCAGAACATCCATCACTAAATATCAATTAGATATTCAACCCTCTTCATTTTTAATTGAGTGGCAGCAAGATGAATTTTTAAATCATGTTGCTAAAGTAACGTTTACTGAGAAAACAGATTTTTTTGATATCAATGTAAAAATAACAGCCGATCTAAAACCCATTAATCCATTTGATTTCTTCTTAGATCCATCAGCTGTTCACCACCCCTTCAACTATGAAGAATCATTAAAGAATGAGCTATCTCAATATCTCACAGTATCAGAGATGGGTCCTTTATTTAAAGCGTTCGTAGAGAAGATTCCCGAAGAGCGTCGTCGCAGTATTGAGTACATTGTTTATCTCAATCAATTGGTTTTCAACAAAATTCGCTACCTGGTTCGTCATGAACCAGGCGTGCAAACCGCAGAGCAAACATTAGAGTTAGGTTATGGATCGTGCCGTGATTCAACCTGGCTACTGGTACAACTATGCAGACAATTAGGCATTGCTGCTCGATTTGTTTCTGGCTATCTGATTGAAGTTAAACCTGATTGGCACAACTTAAATAGCCCTGAAGGTAGCAAAGAACAAGTTGCAGAGCTACACGCTTGGTGTGAAGTATTTATTCCAGGTGCGGGTTGGATAGGCTTAGACCCAACTTCAGGATTGCTTGCCACAGAAGGTCATATACCTTTGGCAGTTGCACCATCACCCAAAGATGCCATGCCTATTTATGGTGAGCTAGATGTTTGTGATGTGAAGCTCACGCATCAAATCACAACATCCGCTATCAGTTCTTAACTTTAATCTTAGCTAAGAGTTATTCAGACTTATGAGCAAGTGTGAAATGCTCCACAGTTGGTGGCGCCAAGAAGAATGGGCCAACATGACCACGCCAACGTGGGAATGCCTCTGACTCCCTAAAGTCAACTGTGTGATTTTCTAAAGTGTCCCAGTAAATCATCAAGATATAACGACCTGGCTTTTCAATACCAGCATTCAGCTTATAGCCACGGAAACCCTTTGCTGGCGCGATGGCATCAGCGATACCATTTGCCACAGCTTTTTCAAAATCAGTTTTTTTTGCTGGATCAATACTGATATCAACTATTTCTAAAATCATTTCAAATCTCCTTGTGTATTTTTAAAATTATTCGTTACTAAGCTCAACGATTACTTGAACCATTGGTATGTAGCCATGCCTAACAAAGTCAAGGCTAGAGAACCTAAAACATGAAAACTAATAGTGGCAAAAGCTCTGAGATATGAGCCTGATTGCAAAATAGCGACCACTTCCGCACTAAAAGTTGAAAAGGTTGTTAAACCACCCAAAAAGCCCGTGATGATGAATAGCTTTAATTCTGCTGGCAAGCCTACATTAGCCTCAAAGAAACTCACTGACAAACCAATCAGATAGCCACCTATTAAATTAGCCAACAAAGTTCCTAACGGCATTGTTGCCCAAATGGCATTGAAGCCTAAGCCTAAGAACCAGCGTAGTAAAGCCCCGCAAGAAGCTCCAGCACTAATCGCTAATATGGATGGCAACATATAAAGGTCTTTCTAAACTGTATTTAATCACTGCCCAAATATTAACCCGAGACACCCTTTATTCAAAATGGGCATCAGAGTGGATTATGCTTGAGGCATGAAAAAGAATATTTGTGTATTTTGCGGTTCAAGAGATGGAGACAATCTTGACACAATCGCCAAAGCTGCTGACATGGGAAGAGCCATTGCCAATGCTGGTTATGGTGTTGTTTTTGGTGGGGGGAGATTAGGTCTCATGGGCGCTGTAGCGAAAGCCGCCATTGAATCAAAGACCAACGTGATTGGCATCATCCCAACAGGATTAACTGCTCGCGAACCAATTCAACAAGAACTCACAGAGCTTTTTGTTGTGGATGACATCATTGAGCGCAAGCGCTTAATGATAGAAAAATCTCATGCATTTTTAGTCTTGCCAGGTGGCTTTGGAACTTTAGATGAATTATTTGAGGTTTGGACAGGCCTCCAAGTCGGGGCACACAACAAACCGATCATCATTGCTAACTGGGGTGGTTATTACGATAAATTACTTGCTTTTTTGAAGCAAGCAGACGAACATGGTTTTTTGAATGGTGATCACTTGAATGGCGCAGAAGTTATCAATGATGTCGATGACATTATTCGCGCACTACAAAAATCCCTCAACGACTAATTAAGGTCAGAATGCATATTAAGTTTTTTGGTGCTGCAGGAGAAGTTACTGGCTCACGCCACTACCTTGAGGGAGAAATCAAGGGTAAAAAATTCTGCTTCATGATTGATTACGGTATGTTTCAGGGTGGCAGAGATGCTACTGACAAAAATCTAGAGAGCCTACCGTTCAACCCTGCCGATCTGGATTTCGTGATCTTGACTCATGCCCACATTGATCACAGCGGGTTATTACCTCGCCTGTGTGCCGAGGGATTTAAAGGCACTATTTATTGCACTAAAGCCACAAAAGAACTTCTTAAGATTCTTTTATTAGATAGCGCACACATCCAAGAAAATGACTTCGAGCGTGCTGAGCGCAAGCAGAAGTTAGGTAAATGGCGTGGTGATTTACCTACTGTTCTTTACAGCGTCAAACAAGCGACTGAATGCTTAGGGCAGTTAAAGGCATATGAGTATGGTCAAGTCTTTGAACCTATTCCTGGAGTTGAAGCTCACTTCAGAAATGCAGGTCACATACTTGGGTCAGCCATCGCGGTGATTGACGTTCAAGAAGATGATAAGAAAAAACGTATTGTTTCATCAGGGGATTTGGGTATGTTTGGTCGGCCTCTCATGCCAGACCCTGATTTAATTGAGTCAGCCGATGTGTTGCTAGTTGAATCAACCTACGGCGACCGCCTACACAGAACTCTACAAGCCACAGAAGATGAATTAGTCGAAGTCATTAATGAAACTATGAAGCATGGCGGCAATATTGTGATGCCAGCCTTTGCTGTTGGCAGAGTTCAAGAGATATTATTAATATTGATCGGTTTAGTTAGATCGGGTCGCCTACCGCATTTGAATATCTGGGTTGACTCCCCTATGGCAACTGCAGCGACCCACTTAACTGAGAAGTACTTTGAAGATTTGGACGATGAGGCACAAGGTACATTTTCTTGGTTCAAAGAAAATCACAACGCTATCGACTTGAAGTTTGTCGCAGATGTTGAAGAGTCGAAGGCCTTAAACCGCATCAAGGGTGGCGCCATCATTATTTCAGCTAGCGGTATGTGTGAAGCTGGCAGAATCGTTCACCACCTAGCCTGGAATCTTCCTCATAGCCAAAATGCCATCATCATTACTGGCTTTCAGGCCATGGGCACTCTAGGTAGACGCCTGGTTGATAAAGCTACGGTTGTGAAGGTGATGGGCAAAGAGGTGTCCGTCAAAGCTTCTATACACACGATTGGCGGATTATCTGCGCATGCCGATCAAGTAGGTTTGATCAAATGGCTCAAAGGATTTAAAGAGGCGCCTAAAAAGGTATTTGTAATACATGGCGAAGAACATGCCAGCACCAATTTTGCCGAGGTAATTAAACAAGAATTGAACTGGGCTAATGTAGTCACGCCTCAAAAAGGCGATTTATTTCCCTGCTAAAGCTTGCGCACATGCAAACCCACTGGCCCAAGCCCATTGGAAATTATGTCCACCCAGATGTCCTGTGACATCAACACATTCCCCAATGAAGTACAAACCAGGATGTTGCTTAGACATCATGGTTTGACCATCTAAAGCCTTTGTATCC
Source organism: Pseudomonadota bacterium (assembly GCA_041191465.1). Taxonomy (GTDB): domain Bacteria; phylum Pseudomonadota; class Gammaproteobacteria; order Burkholderiales; family Burkholderiaceae; genus Polynucleobacter. The sequence goes on along the minus strand of JBEEOV010000056.1, from coordinate 2,364 downwards.
ACACCCCCCAACATCACCTCGGCTTTTTTCCAACCCAAGGTACCTGCTGGCTTAACCGACCAACGGGTTAAGAGATCTTTGAGAGCTTGGCGATCTTTCTTACCAACCTCAGCCCACTTACGTCCCAATAGATTCTTTTGTTCCGCAAACGCTTTAGCCAAGCGTTGCGGGAAAACTATTCCCAAGATGTTTTCAGTGAGTTTGAGACGATTCGCATCATCATTGAATAACTCATCACAATCAACATCATTCAACCAATTGATCTGAATAGCTTCACCCTCATGCCAATAGCTGCTGCCTTGCAAAATTGCAGGGCCAGAAAGTCCTTTATGAGTGAGCAAGAGATCTTCATCAAAATAACAAACGCCATAGCGCTGGCCTTTTTGACCAGAACTCACTTTGACTGGAACACTTAAGCCAGATAGTTCACTGAGATTAGCGAATTCATCTGACGTGAATGACAAAGGTACTAAAGCAGGTCTTACCTCAACAATCGGCAAATCGAATTGTTTGGCCATATTGAGTGCAAAGTCAGTGGCTCCAATTGCTGGAACAGGTAGACCGCCTGTCGCCATCACAATGGCTTTGGATTTTTCTACACCTTGATTAGTTGAGACTTGCCACAATGAATCAGAAGAATCAGCTTGATGAAGCTTCTGAATGGATTCAACTGTGACAGGGTTTTTAATCACTACACCGCCCTTAGCGCACTCGGCGAATAACATATCAACAATCTGCTTAGCTGATACGTCACAAAATAACTGTCCTTTATGCTTTTCGTGAAAAGGGATGTTGTAACTTTTAACCAACTCTATGAAGTCTTTTGGCTTGTACTTGGATAAAGCACTTTTTACAAAATTAGGATTCAAAGACAGAAAGTTGGCCGGACCACTGTGCATGTTGGTGAAATTACATCGCCCACCACCACTGATACGAATTTTTTCGCCAAGCACTTCAGCGTGATCTAGAACAAGAATCTTTTGCCCCAACTGCCCCGCCACGCCAGCACAGAATAAGCCGGCAGCACCTCCGCCAATCACAATGGCATCCCACTCATTTGTACGTTCAGCAGACATCTGTAGTTTTCTATTTTGCAATCTTTATAAAGAGGCTCAACTTTACCTGTATTTCTGAGGGAGAGTAGATTTTGCTAATGCCCTAGAAACAAAAAAGCCGTATGAATACATACGGCCCCTTCATTTAAATCATTAAAGATTAATGATGCTTAGAGTGATCATGCCCTGGTTCGCCATGAGCTGGATGACCCATGACTTTGAATGGCACTTCTACTTCACCAGCTTTTTCAAACTTGAGCTTTACCTTGATTGTTGAGCCTGGCTTCAATTGCTCTTTCAAATCAATAAACATTAAGTGCAAACCACCAGATTTAAGCTCCACCTTGCCATTAGCTGGAATATCAATGCCTTTGATCTCACGCATTTTCATGACATTGCCTTCCATTGACATGGTGTGAAGTTCCATCGTTTTTGAAACAGAGGATGAGGCAGCTAACAACTTGTCAGCGCCACCTTTGTTTTCAATCTTCATGAAACCACCGCTCATTTTTTGAGCAGGCACAGTGGCACGAGCTTTAGCATCTTCAATTTTTAAAGCACCGATTTTTACCTCATCGTCACCAGCAATAGCAGAACCTGCCACGAATGCTGTTGCAAGCAATAGAGTACTGAATAGTTTTTTCATTACATCTCCAATTTGAATTAAGTTAATTATGCTTATTTCTTGCTATAACGAACTACTTTAATAAATCCAAGAATCAAAATTGCCAAATAGGCGGCCAAATAAATTGCGGTTTTTTCAATATCAGTCATACTTTTTAATATAAAACAACAAGCAGAAATTAGTGTTGATGGTGATCAACCTTTATCTCCCCTTTAAACATAGAGAACATTTTTTTATGCTTAGGTGATAACTTAGATTCTGACTCAAGCAACTCTTTAGATAACTGAGTTGCTACTTGCTTAGACATACCAGTTTTTTCCAAGACATTCACTTGAGTTAAGCCATCACCACCACATAAAGCAATTGACCATTTGCCATGTTGGCGAACCAATAACGCTCTGCCACCAGAATCAATCTGAATCCAGCTAGCCAGAGCATGATCTCCAACAACAGCAATTGGAGCAACCGATAAAGGCGCATGAGGTTTATCAAACTGATGCTTCATTAACTGCTTGATTTGCTCTTGATCAGAAGACTGAGCAAAAGCAACCTGAAGACAGATTAATGAAAGAGCAGCGATTTTTAATAAATATCTCATGCGAATCCTTTTTACTCAGAATTAATCTAGAGCAATAGTTGCTTTTAACCAAGCTGTACGGCCTGGTTCGTTAACGCGGGTGGTTG
>JBEEOV010000055.1:0-6852 GCA_041191465.1 Pseudomonadota bacterium | reverse complement strand
CCTAACCAAACAAATTGAAGCATCTAATTTATGGTCCTTCTTTCAGGCAAAAACGATTCGTTCTACTGCCACAAAATTAACTATCGAAACCACCCAATTAACTGGCAAAGTATCTGATCCAAAGACTGCAGCAGCACTTGAGAAATGGGATGCCGCAGCCAAGCGTTACGACTCAGAACCTGAAACTGGCGAAGGTCGCAAAGAATTAGCTGCCAAAGCCAAACAAGCTGAAGCAACCCGTGATCTTTACATGCACAAATATCACTTCTTAGAAATTGCCTCAGGCATCTTACAAGTGGCGATTGTGTTGGCTTCAGCCACCATCATCACTGGCGTTAGTCTTTTGAGTGTTTTAGCTGGCGGTCTTGGTGTTATTTCTTTGGTGCTAAGTGGCTTGGGTATTTTTGCCCCAACACTGATTCATCTTTAATCACTCAATCTCAATAGAACTAGGTGCTTAGTTAGCCATGCATAAAAAAATACTGCTTACTTTTATGCTGGCCTCTGCATTGCTTGGCACAAGCCATGCCAAAGAACTGTCCTTTACAGCCATTGGTGATCAGCCCTACTTTAGCAACGAGGCATTTAGACAGTTGATCACTGGCATCAATCAACATCCTAGATCAAAGTTCACTATCCATGTGGGTGACATTAAAAATGGTGCCAGCCTTTGCTCGGATGAAACATTTCTAGAGGTTAAGAAACTGTTTGATGGCTTTGAGAAACCATTGGTGTTCACGCCTGGGGATAATGAGTGGACCGACTGCCATCGCCCATCTAATGGCTCATATCAACAGTCTGAGAGACTTGAAAAAGTTAGATCTGTATTTTTTCAAGAAGGTAAGAGTCTTGGGCAACAAACTCTTCGACTTGAGAATCAATCTAAGTTAATGCCCAAGTACCGCTCTTATATTGAGAATGCACGCTGGGCAGATCAAGATGTTTTGTTTGTCACGATTCATCAAGTGGGCTCCAACAATAACTTGGACCACCAAGTTCCTGGTGCAATTGCTGAGTATCAAGCGCGCAATGCTGCCAACATGGCCTGGCTAAAGGATAGCTTTCAAGTAGCGAAGCACAAGAAATACGCTGCCATAGTCATTGCGATGCAATCAGATATTTTTGACCCGAGAGTGCCTGCAGAATCAGGATTCAAAGATTTCATCCAGACTATATCCAAGCTCTCAGCCTCATTTAAAAAACCAGTGTTATTAATACAAGGTGACTCGCACCAATATGTGGTTGATCAACCGATCAAGAATCCAGCAGGCCAGACACAAGAAAATGTGTTGCGTTTAGTTGTTCCTGGCGCGACTTTGGTTGAAGCAGTAGAAGTAAAAATCGATACCGATAAAAAATCGGTTCAAGAGGTTTTCTCTTTTAGCAAATACAGTGGCAAATAATTTATTTCTAATTTTTTAATCAGTATTGGTAATTTTGCTCATGCACCAGTAGCCTAAAAAACTACTAACGGCAGCCAAACCGAAAACATGAGCTGGCGCTAAATATTCCCACACCCAACCAGCTACCAAACCGCCAACTGTGCCACCAATACCATACGAGACTGTGGTGTAAAGCGCTTGCCCCCTCGCCTGCAAAGGTCCTTTGAACCATGTTTGCAACATTTTGATGCTCGCACTGTGATGCGCGCCAAAGGTCGCGGCATGCATGATTTGCGCCAACACCAACACAAGCAATTCCGGCACATAAGCCATCAAAGCAAAACGAATGGTGGCAATCAAATATGCGGCAATCAGAATGCTCTTTGTGGTGAATCTGGCATAAAAGTAACTTTGAAAATAAAAAAATATCACTTCAGATAAAACACCCAACATCCAGAATAGTCCTATCTCCCCTTTTGAGTAACCCAACTTATCCAAATACAAAGAGTAGAAAACATACAAACTGGCATGCCCAAAGATCATCCAAAAATTGGCAGATAAAAACCACTGAACTTGAGTATTTTTAAGAACATGCCTAAATTTAATTTCTGCATGATGAGTCGCCTCGATTGCCGGTTCACGCAAAGTAGTTGTTAGAGCTGTCATGATCAATAAGGCGGTGATGCCAAAATATGGAAAGCTCTCAATACCAAATTGCTCAAACCAGGCACCAGCTGTTAAGACCATGGCAATAAAACCAATCGAACCCCACAATCTTAGGCGCCCATAACGGCGGTCAAAATCGTTATTTTTATACAACGCATGAACCGTAGCAGCCTCACCCAATGGCATTAAGCTGCTAATCACCGTATTTAATAAAAACATCCAAATTAATAACGGCAGGTAACTCTCAAGATAAAAGATGGCAGAAAAAATAATGCAGGCCATCACAGAGGTCATGCGCATGATGCCCAAACGATCACGACGTACATCGGCTAACCAACCCCATGCAAATGGGCCTAAGATCCGTGTGATCTGAAACATTGACATCAAAGCAGCAATCTCAATGGCGCCAAAGTTTCTGCTAGCAAAGTAGAGGCTGGCATAGGGCGACATGAGCCCTATGTATGAGAAGTAAAAAAAGAAAAATGCCGCAAAAGCCAGCCGTACAAGACCGGTCATGAAAACATTCTAATTAAGGTCTTTGTGCTGGAATGCGTGGCGTACTAACTTTGACATCCCCACATTGAGCACGATGGCGTAATACGTGATCCATGATGACCAGAGCTAACATGGCTTCAGCAATTGGCGTTGCCCGAATACCCACGCACGGATCATGACGACCTTTGGTTTGCACAACCGCGGCATCACCTGCGCGGTTAATAGATTGCTTAGGTGACATGATCGAAGAAGTGGGTTTGATCGCAATGGAGACCACCACATCCTGACCACTACTAATACCGCCCAATACACCGCCAGCATTATTGGTAGCAAAGCCATTAGCGAACATTTCATCGCCATGCTCACTACCTTTTTGCGCAACACTCTTAAAGCCTGCGCCAATCTCAACACCTTTCACAGCATTGATACCCATCATGGCATGCGCAATATCAGCATCCAATTTATCAAAGATCGGCTCACCCAAACCCACAGGCACACCTTTGGCAACAACTGTTAAGCGCGCACCGCAAGAATCCCCTGCTTTACGCAACTCGTCCATATACGCTTCTAACTGCGGAATGATTGTCGCGTTAGCAGCAAAGAATGGGTTTTGTGTAATTTGATTGGCGTCTTCAAATGGAATCTCAAGATCTCCCAACTGGGTCATGTAGCCATAAAACTCCATGCCATATTGCTCAGACAACCATTTTTTAGCTACCGCTGCCGCAGCAACTACTGGTGCAGTCAAGCGTGCTGATGAACGTCCACCACCACGAGGATCACGAATGCCGTACTTATGCCAGTAGGTGTAGTCAGCATGACCTGGTCTAAAGCTATCTAAGATGTCGCCATAATCTTGACTGCGTTGATCCGTATTGCGGATCACCAAAGCAATCGGAGTACCGGTTGTTTTACCTTCAAAAACGCCAGAAAGAATTTCTACTTTGTCTTCTTCTTTACGCTGAGTCACATGGCGTGAGGTGCCCGGTTTACGACGATCCAAGTCTCCCTGAATATCTTCTACCGATAAAGACATACCCGGTGGGCAACCGTCGACAACAGCGCCAATTGCGGGTCCATGAGATTCACCAAAAGTGGTGATACGAAATAAGTGTCCTAGTGTGCTTCCAGCCATGCCTAGATTATGACATTTGTCAGAGATGAAGGTTTAAATTTAATCTTCATCTCTGCCATCTAAGCAAAATTATTTGGCTGGAGCCGGTTCTTCAGCCGCAGGCCAATCACGAATATAGGCTTTGAGCATAGTGTTTTCAAAGCTTTGAGCTTCCACCACTGCCTTAGCAACGTCGTAGAAAGAAATAACACCCATCAAGGTATTAGATTCCATCACAGGCAAATAGCGTACGTGCTTATCCAACATCATGCGACGTACATCATCCAAATCTGTCTCTGGAGTGCAAGTCAAAGGCTCTTTTTCCATCACTGTGCCCACGTGAGCCGTGCCCAAGGTGCCATGACTCTTAGCCAATGTATCAATCACCTCACGGAAAGTAAGAATACCCACCAACTTTGAATACTCCATCACCACCAAAGAACCAATGTCTTTTTCAGCCATGATGTGTACTGCAGCAGATAGCGATGTTTCTGGAGATACCGTGTAAAGAGTCGCTCCTTTAAAACGCAAAATATCACTAACTTTCATGACCAACTCCTTTGTAATGTGTTGTTTTAAGTTGTTTTTTGTTTTCACTAGTCTATCAGTAGCAGAAAGAGCAAGCTAGTGACGGGATATCAGGGATTACACCTGTTTTGGAGCTTTTAAGGGGTTTGGGGGGTGGGCTCCCAAGCCCTGACCACTGGCATATTCGCGACCACCGTTGCACCTGCCAAGGTGACCCACCAAGTAACATAAATCCAGACTAAAAACATCGGCAAAATGGCAAAAGCGCCATATACAGTCTTATAGATCGGGAAACTGGCCACAAACCAGGTAAATATTGCTTTGGCCAACTCAAACACCACCGCTGCCCCGACGGCACCCCATAAGGCATCTGACCAGAGCACTTGCTTGTAAGGCAAGATTTTGTACACCACGGCAAACGACATGACTGATAAAAGAATCGGGAATACAGCTGCCATGACATTAAAGCCATCACTCAATGGACCAATCAAACCTTTGGAAGCACTTAACACCATGGAGCTTAAATAAATACTTAAACCCAGCAACAATGGGCCAATGATGGTGGCCACCATATGAATACCTATGCGCCTAAAGAATGGGCGCGGCTGGGTGACACCCCAGATACGATTGAATGCATTCTCTACCGTGATGAGAGTAAAAAAAACACCTACTAATAAACCCAAAGTACCAAAAATGGTTAAACCTTTTGCCTTTAGGGCAAATTGATTCAGGTACATCAAGATTGGATCCCCAATCGCGCCAGGAATTAAGTTATCTGACAACCAATCTTGAAAAGCACGACGCAGCTTTAAAAACCGCGGCATGACAGTTAACAAAGCAAAAGAAACCGTTACCATGGGTACGATTGACAGAATCGTTGTAAATGACAGACTAGCCGCCATCTCATTGATGTGGCTGAGCTTTGCGCGCTGGCGCATGTAGCTAAAAAAGTCGAGAAGAGAGTCTTTATGACGAATTACTGGCACGGCTCTATCATAAGCAAGATATACATTGGAGTACACATTCTATGAATTCTGCAAATATTAACCTCTTAGTTCTTTACTACTCAAGACATGGCGCTACGCGCCAATTGGCTGAATTAATTGCTGAAGGCATTGAAAGCGTGCCAGGTGTGACTGCTAGATTACGCACAGTACCCGAAGTTTCAGCAGTGTGCGAGGCAACAGAATCAGACATTCCAGCGTCTGGCCCTCCCTATGTCGAACATAAAGATCTTGAAGAATGCGCCGGTTTAGCTCTAGGCTCACCTACTCGTTTTGGCAACATGGCTGGGGCTGTGAAGTATTTCTTAGATAACAGCACCTCACAATGGTTATCTGGCGCCTTGATTGGTAAACCTGCGTGCGTCTTCACCAGCACTGGCAGCATGCATGGCGGACAAGAGAGCACCCTCCTCTCCATGATGATTCCACTAATGCATCACGGCATGGTGATGGTGGGCCTCCCTTACAGTCAACCAGAACTTATGAATACACAAACCGGTGGCACGCCCTATGGCGTGACTCACTTTGCCAAAGCTGACGGCTCCGCACCAATTTCCGCTGATGAAAAGAAGTTAGCGTTAGCGCAAGGTAAACGTCTTGCTGAAATCGCAATCAAGTTAGCAAAATGAATACACCCATCAACCAACATCCTGATTTGCAACCGAAAGATCACTGGCGCCTGATTGCCTGGTTTTCTTGGTTTAGCTTGGTGGTTTTATGCGTCTTATGGGAAAGCGTGATTGCCCCCATCAAACCAGGTGGATCTTGGGCAGTCATCAAAGTGATTCCCATGCTGTTTGCTTTGAAAGGTATTTGGCAGGCAAAGAACTACACCATGCAATGGTCATCCATGTTGGTGATGCTCTACTTCATTGAAGGCGTGGTACGTCTGAATGATGCAGGTCTATCGGCCTACATGGCTGGCCTAGAAATTATCTTGAGTCTGATCGCTTACTTTTCTTTGTTAGCTTATTTAAAACCACTCAAGAAAATAGCCAAGCTTAAAAAGGCGGCAGAAGAAAAAGAATCGCCTTCAAAATAATCAAATAGATAAATATAAAAAATATTAGGAGCAATCAAACATCATGGCACTGACTGATCAAGAGTTAATCGCCCACTTTGCCACCATCATTGGTCAAGAGCACGTGATTACGAATAGTAGCGATTTAGAGCCCTACTTGATTGACTGGCGCAAACGCTACCGTGGTCAAGCCATCGCCGCTTTACGACCTGCCAGCACAGAAGAAGTTTCAGCACTTGTAAAACTTTGCGCAGCTAATCACATTGCCATGGTTCCTCAAGGTGGCAACACGGGTATGTGTGGTGGCGCCACCCCTAACCCAACAGGTAGGCAAGTGGTGATTTCATTACAACGCATGAATAAGATTCGCGAACTTGATGCTGCTAACCAAACCATCACGGTTGAGGCTGGCGTGATTTTGCAAGCATTACAAGAAGCCGCCACAGCAGCCAATCGATATTTTCCACTCAGCTTAGGGGCAGAAGGCAGTTGTTGCATTGGCGGCAATTTATCCACCAATGCAGGTGGCACGTCAGTGGTTCGTTATGGCAATACCCGTGAGTTATGTCTTGGTCTAGAAGTCGTGATGCCCAATGGTGACATTCTGAATAGTCTACGTAGTTTGCGCAAAGACAATACTGG
>JBEEOV010000054.1:0-7057 GCA_041191465.1 Pseudomonadota bacterium | reverse complement strand
ACTCAAGACCCAGTCTCTTGAACCCATTGTGGTACGCGGGCTCATTCTTATTGGGCAGTGTTGCAGGCTTGGCTGGCGATAAAGTGAGCTTGGGTTTTGTCTCAGAAACAGAAAAACAGGTTGAAAATCATTTAGATGGACATTTGAAGGAGTTACCTACAAATGACTACCGTTCAAGGGCAATAGTCACCCAAATGAGGGAGGATGAGATTGCTCACGGGCAAATGGCTAGGGATGAGGGGGGTATTGACCTACCAAAACCAGTGAAATCAGCCATGAAAATGATGGCAAAAGTCATGACAAGCACGGCTTATCGCGTATAACCCTAAGCTAGTTTCTTAAGAGTACTTTCCACCCCTATGTTTTTATTGGAAATTTACCCTTAAAATATCATCAACATGAGCTCGTAAGTACTTGTTCTAGCTAAAGAATTTTCAAAAAAAGTACCTAAAACACTTGACCATGAATTACGCATCCTCTAAAGTGGGGAAAAGTGTGAAAAAGTGGGGAAATATTCGTGTTTCAAGGTGCTTCTGCATTAACTCTCGATGCCAAGGGTCGCATGTCGATTCCTTCAAGGCATCGTGACGCCCTGCAATTACAGGGCGAAGGCAGAGTTACGCTCACAAAACACCCCGACGGCTGCTTGTTGTTATTCCCAAGATCTGAGTGGGAAGCATTCAGAAGCCGTATCGCACAATTACCAATGGATGCTCATTGGTGGCGCCGTATATTTTTAGGGAATGCTTCTGATGTGGACATGGATGGTTCTGGTCGCATCTTGGTGAGCCCAGAGTTACGCGCTGCTGCAAATATAGAACGCGATGTGATGCTTTTAGGTATGGGTAGTCACTTCGAATTGTGGGATGCCTCAACCTATGCTCAAAAAGAGCAAGTTGCAATTGCACAAGGCATGCCAGATGCACTCAAGCAATTTACCTTCTGATGTTGGCCGACCATGACATATACCCATCGCCCAGTGTTACTGGCCGAGGCAGTCACCTCGGTATTGGGAGAGTCGACTTCGTCAAATGTCACACCAAAAATAATTATCGATGGAACATTTGGTCGCGGTGGTCACAGCAGAGAAATACTCAAACATCTAAATACAACATCAAAGCTGATTGCATTCGACAAAGATCTGCAAGCGATTGCCGAAGCAAAGACGATTACAGATCCACGTTTTCAAATTATTCACGAGAGCTTTGCTTCGATGAGCGAGCACGTTCTGCCAGAAACGGCCGATGCCATCTTGATGGACTTAGGAATCAGCTCTCCTCAAATCGACGATCCAGATCGTGGATTTTCTTTTCGCCAAGACGGTCCTTTGGACATGAGGATGGATACAACGCGTGGTCAGAGTGCGGCGGAGTGGTTGGCAATAGCAGAACAAAAAGAAATAGCGAGGGTCATTAAGGACTATGGGGAAGAACGGTTTGCTGTACAGATTGCAAAGGCGATTGTTACTCGCCGAGAGCAAGGCGAGTCACTCACTAGGACAAGAGAACTCGCGTCGCTCGTGGCTAGTGTCGTCCGCACCCGCGAGGCGGGCCAAGATCCGGCCACGCGCACCTTTCAGGCTATACGGATTTATATCAACCAAGAGCTTGCCGACCTGGAGGGTGGGTTGAGCGCCGCATTTAACTGCTTAAAACCTGGCGGCTTATTAGCTGTCATTAGCTTTCATTCTTTGGAAGATCGAATTGTTAAGCAATTCATGCAAGGCTTGTCACAAGTTTCTGTGCCAAGAGGTTTGCCGTTAACTGAAAATCAAATGCCTAAACCATTTGCTGAACTATTGGGTCGTATTAAACCAAGTGAGCAAGAGGTTCAGGAGAATCCGCGTGCACGCTCTGCGATCTTGCGAGTGATGCGCAAAATTAAAAATAAAACTGTGGGAGGTTTGGTATGAACCGATCCACAATTATTTTGTTAGTTATTTTGATGTTGTGCGCATTATCTTTGGTCGCCGCGCAACAAAAGACCAGATCTTTGTATGTGGCGTTAGAGCGTGCGCAAACAGAAGAGCGTCGCTTAAACCAAGATTGGTTACGTCTTGAATATGAGCAACGTAATTTATCTAAAGCAGCCAGGATCACTGATATTGCACGCAAGCAATTACATATGCAATTAATTAATCCTGGTCGTACTCAATATGTGGTGGTGGATTAATGGCACAAATCTCATTTTCATCCACACCTAATCTAGTGTTGCGCTTGCCTATGTGGCGCTCTAGATTGGTTTTATTTTTAATCTTTGTTGGTTTTACAGCTTTGGTTGTAAGGGCAATTTGGGTTCAAGGCTTTGGTAATTCTTTTTATGAAGAAAAAGGAAACAAAGCCACGCTACGTTCAATCGAGATGCCTGCAAGCCGTGGAAAAATCTTGGATCGTAATGGTGAAGTGTTGGCAACAAGTTTGTTAGCAAAAGCCATCATTGCATTCCCTGAGGCAGTTCCTGAAGATTTGCAAAAAGAGAAGCTGACGCAACTTGCTAGATTATTAGAAATGGGTGAAGGTGAGTTAAAGAAAAAATTATCATCAGATCGCACTCAAATATTTTTGAAGCGCCAAGTTGATCTTGAGGTAGCCAAACAGATCAAAGAGTTAGCCATACCTGGTATTGCGCAAAATAATGAGTACAAGCGTCTTTACCCTGAAGGTGAAGCGATGGCTCATATCGTTGGCTTCACGAACGTTGAAGATCGTGGTCAAGAGGGTATGGAGTTGGCCAAAGAAAAAGAGTTAGCTGGTCAACCTGGTCGTCGTCGCGTGATTCAAGATCGTCTTGGCAGATACGTAGAGGGCTTGGGGATTATTCATCCGCCAAGAGATGGCGCAGATTTACAGTTATCCATTGATAGCAAAGTACAGTTCTTGGCTTTTAATGAATTAAAAGCCATCGCAGAAAAGCATCGCGCTAAAGCTGCTGGCGCTGTGGTTTTGGATGTGCAAACCGGGGAAATTTTGGCGTTAGCTAATTGGCCAACTTATAACCCTAATTCAAGAACTCATTTAAGTGGTGAGCAATTAAGAAACCGTGTGTTGACTGACACATTTGAACCAGGTTCAACTATGAAGCCTTTTTCAATTGCTTTGGCTTTAGAAAAAGGGATTGTTCAGCCGAATACATCAATGGCGATTGGTAAATCAATTGTGATTGGTAAAAAAGCTATCACTGATACACATCCATATGGTGTGTTAACTGTTTCTGAGGTAATTCAAAAATCAAGCAATATTGGTACGGCCAAAATTGCGATGCAACTTCAGCCGCAAGAGATGTGGGAAATGTTCCAGGCAGTTGGTTTGGGGCAGGCTCCAACAATTGGTTTCCCTGGTGCAGTAGCTGGTCGTTTACGCCCATACAAAAATTGGGTGCCAATTGATCAAGCCACCATGTCATACGGTTATGGTTTGTCTGCCTCTTTATTCCAAATGGCGCGTGCTTACAGTATTTTTGCCCGTGATGGCGAGTTGGTGCCAACAACCATCTATAAAACAAATGCGACTCCTAAGGGAACTCAAGTTATTTCGCCTAAGACAGCAATACAAATGCGAGAAATGCTTGAACTTGTAACTCAAACAGGTGGTACGGCAACAACGGCTCAAACTTTGGGTTACAGAGTGGGTGGAAAAACTGGAACTGCTCACAAGGTTGAAGGTAAGGGTTACGCTGGAAATAAATACCGAGGCTTCTTTGTGGGCATGGCTCCAATGAGCGCTCCACGTATTGTGGTGGCAGTGATGGTGGACGAGCCAAGTGCTGGCGGGTATTACGGTGGTGTGGTAGCTGCACCTGCCTTTGCAAACATTGTTGCTGGCACATTAAGAAGCATGAATGTCTTGCCTGATGCAGCTGTTAAGCAGATGGTGGATAAGGATTTGCAAGGTTTGTCATCAGGCGCAAGCCAAAAGGTGTCGTTTAGTCGATGAACGCTATGTTGCCTGCTCACTCACTTCCACTTGACATGCTGCTAGAGCAGCATGTCAGCGCGAGCGCTCAATTAACGAGTGATACACGCGCCTTAAAAGCAGGTGATGTGATGTTGGCATACCCGGTGGGTAACTCTCATCAAACAAGTGATAGTCGGTTATACATTGCTCAGGCACTTGGTTTGGGTGCTGCATTGGTTTTATATGAGCCAAATGGTTTAGCTGCAGAGCTAGCAGAAGTTTGTGAAGATGATCGTTGTGTACCTGTAACGGATTTGGCAAAAAAAGCAGGTAGCATCGCAGCCAATTGGTATCAAAACCCAAGTCGTCAGATGAGGGTGATTGGTATTACTGGAACCAATGGCAAAACAACAGTTAGTCAATGGCTTGCAAATGCATTGCATACAGAAAATCAACCATCTGCTGTGATAGGAACTCTGGGGGCTGGTTTATTAGATCAAATCAATCCGACAGGATTTACCACGCCTGATGCTGCGCGCCTACAGTCTTTATTGAAAGAAATTAAAGATCAGGGCGCCATGAGTGTGGCGATGGAGGTTTCATCACATGCATTGGATCAAGGTCGTATTAATGGCGTTGAATTTGATACGGTGGTCATAACCAATCTCACTCAAGACCATTTGGATTACCACGGCAGCATGTCTGAATATGCAGCTGCGAAGAAAAAAATAATTGATTTGCCCGGTGTTAAAAACATTGTTATTAATGCCGATGATGAGTTTGGTCAAGAGTGTTTGAAAGCTTTAGCTAACAAGGCGACAAATGCTGATGTCACTGTTTGGGCTTATGCAACTCAAGCTGAAAAATTATTGGTTTTGCCATGCTTTGCTAATAAGAATTACAAAAAAGTATTAGCTAGTGATATTCATCTAATGAATCAGGGCATGACATTTAATTTGAATGTGTCAGGTGAAGATTTAGGTTCTGTGCAAACAGGCTTTGTGGGCACATTTAATGTGAGTAATGCTTTAGCTGTGTTTGCGTGCATGCTTGCTGGCGGTAAGTCATATGACCAAGCTAAAGAAATCATTACGCAGTTAAAGCCAGTAAAAGGTCGTATGGAATTAGTGAGTCAATCTTCATCAGCTCCAATGGCGATTGTTGATTTTGCTCATACACCAGACGCTTTAGAACAAGTTCTCAAAACCTTGCATGTGATGGCTACAGAACGCCAAGGTCAGTTGTGGTGTGTATTTGGTTGCGGTGGTGATCGTGATGCGACTAAGCGCCCAGTGATGGGGCGTATTGCAGAAAAGTACGCCGATCATGTGATGGTGACAAGTGATAACCCACGTAGTGAGAGTCCAGAAAAAATCATTGCAGAGATTTTGAGTGGTTTTGAAAACTCTGATCAAGCACAAATCAATCCTGACCGGGCGACGGCTATTTTGCAAACAATTCGTCAAGCTAAAGCGCAAGATATTGTTTTGGTAGCGGGTAAGGGCCACGAAGAGACTCAAGAAATTGCTGGAAAAAAACATCCTTTCTCTGATCAGATGCATTTGAAGTTGGCTATGGTAGGTTTGGCAATATGAGCCAATGGATGACTCTCTCCCAAATCAAAGAGTATTTGCCAAATGCGCAGTGGGTGAATGGTGCTCCGACTGAACAAGAGATCAAGAGATTTATTAGTGATAGCCGTCAAGTAACAGTGGGCGATATTTTTATTGCTATTTGTGGCGAAAAATTTGATGCACATGATTTCTTAGAAGAAGTTAAGGCTAAAGGTGCAATTGCTTGCATAGTAAGTTCTGTGGATAAATTGCCTAAAGACTTCTTAGGAATTTTGGTTAAAGATACCCAAGAGGCGCTACAACAGCTTTCTAAATGCTGGAAAAAGACTTGCGATCAGCAGGCGCTGAAATATTCTGTTGTGGTTACCGGTAGCAATGGAAAGACTACCGTGAAGGGCATGATTCAGAGCATATTTAATGCTGCGGTCGGCGAGACAAATTCTTTAGCTACGCAAGGCAACTTTAATAATGAAATTGGTTTGCCTCTGACACTACTGCGTTTAAATTTACAGCATCAATTAGCGGTGATTGAGTTAGGTATGAATCACCCTGGTGAAACTGCATTGTTATCAACAATTGCACAAGCAAATATTGCATTGATTAATAACGCGCAGCGTGAGCATCAAGAATTTATGGCAACAGTTGAAGCGGTGGCAAAAGAGCATGGCCTTGCTATTGAGAATTTGCCAGCTAATGGTACGGCAGTGTTCCCGGCAGACTCTGAGTACACCGCTTACTGGAAAAATCTAGCCGGCAATAGAACCACCATTGATTTTGCATTGAATGCGCCAGCTACAGTTAATGGCGAATGGTTAAATGCCAGCGCCAATCAATTAAAAATTAATACGCCACAAGGCTTTGTTAATGTCACTCTTCAGATTTTGGGTGAGCACAATGCGCGCAATGCCTTAGCGGCAACTGCTGTAGCACTTGCTGCAGGAATTCCTTTGGCAACAATTCAGTTGGGCTTAGAGCAATTTGAGCCAGTCACTGGTCGTATGCAAAAGCATCAAATCAATTCACAAACAACTGTGATTGATGACAGTTATAACGCCAATCCTGATTCTGTTCGCGCTGCAGTAGATGTTCTGTCAACTATCAACATGCCAGCCTGGTTGGTTCTGGGTGATATGGGCGAAGTGGGTGAACAAGGCCCTGAATTTCATCGTGAAGTTGGTAGTTATGCTGGAGAAAAAGGTATTCAAAAATTATTTGCCACTGGCGATCTAAGCAAAGAAGCAGTGATGGCCTATAAAAATACGCCTAGTGCAAAAGGTACTGCCATTCATTTTTCTGATGTTCAGGATCTTTGCGATGCACTAAAAAAATCACTAGTGGCAAGAAATAGTAATGAAGAGACAACGATTCTTGTAAAAGGGTCTCGTTTTATGCGCATGGAAAGAGTTGTTAAGGCTCTTGCTGAGGAGATTCACTGATGTTGTTATGGTTAGCCCAACTCTTGCAAGACGACTTGAGTTTCCTTCGAGTTATTAACTACATTACCTTTAGGGCGGTAATGGCTACTCTAACGGCAGGTTTAATCGGTTTGTTCTTTGGCCCATGGGTGATTCGCCGTTTAACAGCGATGAA
>JBEEOV010000053.1:0-7065 GCA_041191465.1 Pseudomonadota bacterium | reverse complement strand
AGCGTAAAGAACTATATAACTGGGAACGCAAGTCGATGGTTCTCATTAAAAATATTTAACTTAACCAATAAGCTATTAGTCAAAGGTTGAACATATGGCACGCATGATTCATTGCATCAAATTAAATAAAGAAGCAGAAGGCTTGGATTTCGCACCACTACCTGGTGAATTAGGTAAAAAAATCTGGCAAGAAGTTTCCAAAGAAGCATGGGCTGGCTGGTTGAAACAACAAACTATGCTGATTAACGAAAATCGTTTGAATATGGCTGATACTCGCGCACGTCAATACCTTCTCAAACAAGTAGAAAAGTATTTCTATGGTGAAGGCGCTGATACAGCACAAGGATACGTGCCAGAAAATAAGTAACTTCTGAATACATATCAAACAAAAAGGACGCTTAAGCGTCCTTTTTTAATGTGGCTTGAGATATTAATTCATCAATAGGTCTGACGACGTACACCGCTTGCCTCACCAATCAGCAATACATTGGCTTTTCTTCTGGCAAATAAGCCATTACAAATAACGCCTGGGATTTGGTTGATGTCTGACTCTAGTTTGACTGGATCAGTAATTTTCAAACCTGCCACATCCAATATCCAAGCCTGATTGTCTGTTACAAATACCTGATCAGTGCCCTTGGCTTTTCTGAGCGTCACTATGCCACCCAACTTTTCCAACTCTCTTGTAACTTGTGCTTGGGCCATCGGAATCACCTCTACAGGTAATGGGAATTGCCCCATGACATCCACTTGCTTACTACCATCGCAAATGCACACAAATGTTTTCGCTAAATGAGCCACAATCTTTTCACGCGTCAAAGCCCCACCACCACCTTTGAGCATGTGACCTTGGGGGTCAATCTCATCAGCCCCATCCACATACATAGGCAAACTTTCTACAGAATTGCTATCTAAAACATTAAAACCATGTTTTTTTAGACGATCCGTGCTCGCTTGAGAGCTGGATACCACCCCAGCAAAATGAGATTGATGTGGCGCTATTGCATCAATGAATAAATTAGCCGTTGACCCTGTACCCACACCCAAAATGCCGCCAGGAGCCATATGCTTTAACACTTCATCTTTAGCTGCTTCTGCAACCATGGCTTTTAACTGATCTTGGGTATACATATTTGAGCTTTCTGGGGGTTTAATTTCAAACTTCTCTAATTATTCAGTAAAAATGTCTGCTACATTCTTTTTATTCACAGAAGCATTCTAAAATAGTCCGATGAGCTCATTACTAGAACAATTAAAACAATACACCACCGTGGTTGCCGATACAGGCGATTTTGAACGCATGAAGGCGTTTTTGCCTCAAGATGCAACCACCAATCCTTCCTTGATCTTGAAGGCAGCACAACTACCTAGTTATCAAAACTTGATCACTCAGGTGAAAGCCAAGAACCCTGGCAAAAGTGTTGATCAAATCATTGACGCCCTATTGGTGGCATTTGGTATTGAGATATTAAAAATTGTGCCGGGCCGTGTTTCTACAGAGGTAGATGCGCGCCTTTCTTTTGATGCCGATGCCACAGTTAAAAAAGCCCGTGAAATCATTACGGCCTATGAAGCTGCTGGCATTTCCAAACAGCGCGTCTTAATTAAGATTGCCAGCACTTGGGAAGGCATACAAGCTGCCAAGATCCTCCAAGCAGAAGGCATTGCTTGCAACATGACTTTGTTATTTAGCCTAGTTCAAGCAGTTGCTTGCGCCAATGCTAAAGCCCAATTGATTTCTCCATTTGTAGGGCGCATCACCGATTGGCATAAAAAATCTTTGGGAGCGGAATGGCAAGATGATGTCCATGGTGGCGCTAATGATCCTGGTGTTGTCTCAGTGAAAAATATCTATAACTACTACAAGAACTTTGGTATTAAGACTGAAGTGATGGGAGCTAGCTTTAGAAATATTGGGCAAATCACCAACTTAGCTGGCTGTGATTTATTAACCATTAGCCCTGAGTTATTAGCTGAACTACAAAGCAATGAGTCAAGCTTGACCCCCGCATTAAGCCCTGAAAAGGCGAAAGCTAGTGGCGTATCAGAAATTGCTGCCGATGAGAAATCATTCCGCTACCAATTGAATCAGGATGCCATGGCAACAGAAAAGCTCTCAGAAGGTATTCGTCTGTTCTGTGCTGATATTGAGAAGTTAGAAAAACTACTGCTGGCTTAATTAGCCAGCTTTCAATTGCTTGGCAATTCTTTGTCTTCTGGCTTCATAGAGGCTCACGCCACTGGCGACTGACACGTTCAGGCTCTCTACGCCGCCTAGCATCGGGATTTTGACAAGTTCATCACAAGTCTCACGAGTAAGACGTCTCATGCCCTCACCTTCAGCACCCATCACTAAAGCAACAGGGCCCGTGAAATCAACGTCGTAAAGTGTCTTTTCAGTTTGGTCATCAGTACCAATCACCCACACACCTGCTTCTTGCAGTTCACGCATGGTTCTCGCTAAATTAGTCACCGCAATTAATGGCATCGTTTCTGCAGCGCCACTAGCAACCTTACTTACTGTCGCATTCAAATGAGCCGAACGATCTTTCGGCACAATCACTGCATCCACACCCGCACCATCAGCCACACGCAAACAAGCACCCAAATTATGCGGATCTGTCACACCATCTAAAATTAGCAAAAGTGCTGGGCCTGTTAAAGCATCTAGTAACTCATCAAGGGTTTGAACTTTTGAAATGCTGTCAGCAAATGCGACCACACCTTGATGACGATCATTACCAGCCAAGGTTCTCAAACGCTCGGTATCAGCTTGATGAAGTCTACGACCTAGAATTGGCTCAGCCGTTTTAATAAAGTCTTGCATACGGCGATCACGCCTTGCAGGATCCACATAGACGGTTCTCAAGGACTCAGGATCTTGACGCAATCTGGCGATGACCGCATGAAACCCCAATAACATTTGTTTACCATCACCACCCTGTTGCTTTGGTGATTGGTCTTTTTTAGATCGAAAATCTTGATCTCTATCTGACATTAACGACGGCCTTTACGAATACTTAATTCATGCCCTTTTGATTTGGCATTACTGGATTTTTTTGGTTTCTTACCAGCTTTGGCAGCAGCTGTTTTCTTGGCCCCTCTGCCTGAAGCTGATTTACTTGGGGCAGATAATACCCCAGCACCTTGAGAGGCTCGTGAGCCTCCCGTTGTCAAACCAGATGAACTTGAGCGAGCTTTTCCTGAAGATTTTTTAGCGCTAGCGCCTCTATTGGACTTATTCGAGCGCCCATTTTCCATCGGAGAAAAACGCTCACTCACCCCAACACCCGCTACGCCATTTCTGTCGCCATTAGGTTTTACAAGGCTAAATTCAATGCGTCTAGCATCTAAGTCAACTCGACTGACCAAGACATGGACTCGATCCGTCAAGCGATAACGAATACCGGTTCGCTCTCCACGCAACTCTTGTCTAGCTTCGTCATACTGGTAGTAATCACCGCCCAGTTCACTGATGTGAATCATGCCTTCCACAAAGAGGCTTTCGAGCTGTACAAATAAACCAAATGTGGCAACGCCCGTGATCGTGCCCGAGTATTCTTGACCCAAGTGATCACGCATGTAGTAGCACTTCAACCAAGCTTCCACATCTCGAGATGCTTCATCTGCACGGCGCTCATTAGAAGAACAATGAACCCCCAACTGCGCCCAGGCAGCCATGGCTGTTGATGCCTCTTGCTTAGCTTTAGCTCCACGTGCTGTTTTAGCAGCCGGTTTCGCCTTAGCCTCTTCATGAGATTTTTTCGCATTAGCGGCATTCACACGACCAGGCCCACTCTTTGGCATCGCTAAGTTTAAGACCACATCTGCAGGGATATTCGGTGAATAAGTCTTCTTGGCTAAGATAGCCTTGATGGCACGATGGACTAACAAGTCTGGATAGCGACGGATCGGACTTGTGAAATGAGCATACGCAGGATATGCCAAACCGAAGTGACCATAATTATCTGGCTGGTAAACAGCCTGCTGCATCGACCTTAAAACAACCGATTGCAACATACTCGCATCAGGTCTTGGCTTGATCTCTTCAATCAACTTAGCAAAATCTTTGGGTCTTGGCTTTTCAGCACCACCCAAATTTAAGCCGGCAGTTCTTAATACTTGTTTAAGCGTCATCAACTTTTCAGCAGATGGCTCAGCATGAACTCGGAATAAGGACGCATGACCATTCTTATCTAAGAAATCTGCGGCACAGACGTTGGCTGCCAACATGCATTCTTCAATCACACGGTGCGCTTCATTACGCACTCTTGGTTCAATGCGCTCAATCTTACCTAGCGCATTACTGATGATTTGCGTTTCCGTGGTTTCAAAGTCAATCGCCCCACGCTTATCTCTAGCCGCCCTTAAAACTTTATAAAGGCTATATAAACGGTCTAAGTTTTTCTTAAGATGCTTAAACCTTGCTGCCTCAGGACCATTGCTATTACTTAATATTTCCCAAACGGTGTTGTAGGTAAAGCGTTGCGCCGAATGCATCACCGCTGGATAGAACTGATAGGCCTGAACCTCACCATCCATATCAATGACAGCATCACAAACCATACACAAACGATCCACTTCAGGCTTTAAGGAACACAAACCGTTAGAGATTTTTTCTGGCAACATCGGTATAACCCTGCGCGGAAAATATACAGATGTAGCTCTTGATATTGCATCAGAATCTAATGGATGACCTGGCTTAACGTAGTGAGATACATCAGCAATCGCCACAATCAGGCGCCATGCTTTTGATTTGCCCCAAGCAACTGGCTCACAGTAAACTGCATCATCAAAGTCTCTGGCATCCTCACCGTCAATCGTGACCAATGGGATGTCGCGCAAGTCAATACGTCCCTCTAGATCTTCCTCACGAATCTCATTGGGCAATGCTTCAGCTTCCTTGCTTGCTGCGGGAGAAAACAAATGAGGCACACCATACTTACGCACAGCAATCTCGATTTCCATACCTGGGTCATCAATCTCACCCAAGACCTCAACAACACGACCCACAGCCTGACGATAGCTATCCGGATAGTCAATGATTTCTACCGAAACTACTTGCCCTAATTTGGCATTACCCTGCCCCTTAGGTGGAATCAAGATGTCATGGCCAATACGTTTATCTTCTGGGGCACAAATAAGAACACCGTTCTCATTGAGCAGACGACCAATCACAAACTGATTGGCATGCAAAATCACTTCACTGATTTGCCCTTCAGGTCGACCACGACGATCTACCCCGGAAACTCTAACAATCACTTTATCGTGATGCATCACGCGAGACATCTCGCGCTCATTCAAGAAAATGTCTTCACCACCGTCATCAGGAATCACAAAACCAAAACCGTCACGATGGCCTTGAACTGTCCCCTGCTTTTCTGGCAATTTACGGGCTTTAGCTTCAGACAGAGCCAAGGTCCCTTTAGTGCTTTTTTTAGTCATACCCCATTGTCTTACAAGAATGTGAAAACTCAAGCAATATATCAAGAATATAATCAAATCAACATTAGAACTAACACCTCTAGCCGACACAATAGCCTTTAAGGCACACGGAGATAAACATGGATTTGGGCATTAAAAATAAGACAGCCTTAGTGTTTGGCGCTGGCAGCGGCCTAGGTCAAGCCATGGCGATAGCTTTAGCCCAAGAAGGGGGCAAAGTAGCTTTGGCTGGTAGAAATATGGCCAAACTAGAAGAGACCGCCAAACTCATTAAGGCCGCAGGTGGCATCTCTTTTTGCATTAGCTGGGATCTGGCCAACTTGGGAATCATTGATCAAAACTTCAGCCAAGTTGAAAAAGAACTGGGACCTGTCGATATTTTGGTCAACAACACCGGCGGCCCTCCTCCAACCACAGCAGCAAATCAATCTGCCGCGTTATGGGCGGAGAAGTTTCAAGAAATGGTTCTATCAGTGATTGCTATCACAGACCGAGCAATTGGCGGCATGAAAGAACGTGGGTGGGGTCGAATCATTACCAGCACATCTTCTGGAGCTATTACCCCCATCCCTAATTTAGCCATTTCAAATACCTTGCGTGCCTCCCTGCATGCCTGGTCAAAAACCCTCTCCAGAGAATTGGCTCCTTTTGGAATCACTGCTAACGTGATCGTTCCAGGACGAATCGCCACAGATAGGATTAAGTTTTTGGATACGGCACGCGCAGAACGAGAAAATAAACGTGTTGAAGAGATTGAATTGGATAGTCTCAAAACCATCCCCATGGGACGCATGGGTCGTCCTGAAGAATATGGTCAGGTCGCCGCATTCTTGGCTAGCCAAGCAGCTTCTTACATCACCGGTTCAGTGATCCGGGTAGACGGCGGGAATATCCCGAATATTTAATTACTCACGAATATCCAAGGCAGCTAGCTCTGCCTCAGTAAAGCCAGCAGCTTTACGAGCCTGATAATTGAATGGGCCTCTGAGTTTTGGGGCCTCATACTTTTCGACCAAATCAGCATAAGCCTGGATAGGGTCAAGCTTATCTTTTTGGCACATGTAGTTAAACCAACGATTACCAATTTCCACATGTCCAACTTCATCGTTGAGAATAATCTGCAAGAGCCTCACAGCTTCATGATCATTGGCTTGCGCCAATTTTTCCTGAATCGGTGGCAACGCATCTAGACCTCGTGACTCCATGGTCCGCGGCACCAACGCCATTCTTGCTAAGATTGATTCGGTTGTTTTACTCACCATTTCCCAAAGACTGTTATGCGCTGGGAAGTCACCGTATTTAAAACCCTGAGTCTGAAGATGTTGATTGAGTAACTCAAAGTGATAAGCCTCCTCCGCCGCAACTCGCAACCAATCTTCATAATATTCTTTGGGCATACCCGTAAAACGCCACACAGCATCCAAAGCCAAATTAATCGCATTGAACTCAATATGAGCCAAGGCGTGTATTAATACTGCACGCCCCTCTGCTGTAACCATCGAACGACGCTTAACCAAACCCGGATTAACCAAGATAGGCGCATCTGGACGACCGGGAATATCCACACCCTCGTCTAAAAGAACAGCTTTTTCGTTGAGTTGGATAGCGCCAGCCAAGTAT
>JBEEOV010000052.1:0-7119 GCA_041191465.1 Pseudomonadota bacterium | reverse complement strand
ATTTTTTCTGAAGAGCTCAATCATGCATCTTTGATTGATGGGGTACGTCTTGCAAATAAACAAAACGGTGCAAAGGTTTATGTATACCCACATCAAGACTTAGTAGCTCTTGAGAAATTACTTTCAGAAGACAGTAACCGCTTTAAATTAATTGTTACTGATGGTGTTTTCAGCATGGATGGCAATATTGCCTCCGTTAATCAGTTGCTAGCCCTTGCTGAAAAATATGATGCGCTTCTCTTAATTGATGATGCACATGGATTTGGTGTTCTAGGAGATGACGGTCATGGCATTTTGAGCTTATTCAAGATTGATGCTCACAATGCTGCAGCTAGCAGAATTATTTATGTTGGTACTTTGGGTAAAGCTGCCGGATTAAGTGGAGCATTTATCGCAGCACATGAACACTTAACAGAATGGATCATGCAAAAGGGTCGTGCTTATATTTATACAACCGCAAGCCCCCCAGCGATTGCACACGGTTTACTCAAAAGCTTAGATTTACTTGGTCAAGCTAAATATCGAAATGCTTTACATAAAAATATTGCGTATTGGCGTGAGCATTTAAAGTTAAATAAATGGCAATTAATTGAATCACTCACTGCGATCCAACCAATTGTGATTGGCTCTAATGAAGATGCGCTCCGAGTTGCAGAAGCGCTTTACAAAAAAAATATTTGGGTACCCGCCATCAGACCGCCAACTGTTCCAGCGGGAACCGCTCGCCTTCGCATCACTTTATCGGCATCTCACACCACAGAACAAATTGATCAATTAATCAATGCCATTAGCGAGGTAGAAAATGCCTTCTAAACCTGGTTTTTTTGTCACGGGCACAGATACAGAAGTTGGTAAAACTTTAGTTTCTGGTGCATTAATTTTGAAACTACAAGAAGAATTTAATCGTGTCGGCGCCTATAAACCAGTGGTTGCCGGCCTTCAAGAAATTAATGGTCAACTTCAAAACGAAGATTTGATGACCCTATCCATGGCATCCAACTACTTAAGTGAGATTGGCACTGTCAGTCAGGAAATATGCCCTTACCAACTGAGAACCCCTGCGGCACCACATCTTGTTGCCACAATCGAAAACCTTCATCTCAGTTATCAAGTGATGCTAGATGGCTACCAACAAATGGCTAACAAAACCGATGCGATGATTGTTGAAGGCGTTGGCGGCTTTAAGGTACCTTTCCATGATGGCAAAGATAGCGCCCAATTTGCAAAAGATATTGGGTTACCAGTCATTCTGGTGATTGGGATGAAATTGGGCTGCATCAATCATGCCTTGCTAACTGTTGAGGCCATTCAACAAAGAGGGTTGCAATTAGCAGGTTGGATTGCAAACTGCTCAAGTGACATGCAACTACTCAATGAAAATATTGATACGCTAACAACACTAATTCAAGCGCCATTGTTGGGCGTGATTCCAAAGCTTGACCAAGCAGAAATTAAAACTCCCTACAGCAAAGCAGCTTTAGCAAAAGCGGCTAGCTACATTGCATTACCTATCGGTTTCTCAACTCGCGCCTAAGCGTTTTTCCAACCGTGTTTTTAGGTAGCTCATTAATAAACTCAATATATTTAGGGCGCTTGTAATTGGTGAGTTGCTCTTTGCAATGTGCTCTCACTTGATCCTCTGTTAAGTTGGCATCATTCTTAACGATGTAAACCTTTACAACCTCACCAGAATGCTCATCTGGAACACCTACTACTGCGCACTCAAAAACACCCGGTAGGGTCGCTACCACTTCCTCAACTTCATTGGGATAAACATTAAATCCAGAAACAATCACAACATCTTTTTTGCGATCGATGATTTTCACGTACCCATGAAGATCCATGACGCCAATATCTCCAGTTTTTAAGAAACCATCACTGGTCATCACTTTGCTTGTCTCTTCTTGGCTACCCCAATAGCCTGCCATTACCTGTGGGCCACGAATACATATTTCACCTGGCGTCCCCGAGGGCATTTGATTGCCATCGTCATCTCGAATCGACACATCAGTACTAGGCAAAGGCAACCCAATATGCCCCGTAAAACCAGTAATCAGTGGCGTGTTACAACAAGACACCGGCGATGTCTCAGATAAACCATAACCCTCAGCAATTGATTTGCCAGTTAATGCCAACCAACGATCAGCCACCACTCTTTGTACTGCTACCCCGCCACCAATTGCCACCAATAAGCTTGAGAAGTTAATTTGTTTGAATTGAGGGTGATTCATCAATGCATTAAACAAAGTATTAACGGCTGGAAAAATATGGAATGTTTTTAAGCTGGATAACAGCTTAATAAATCCTGAAATATCTCTAGGATTTGTCACTAAGATATTTAAGCCGCCGGCTCTAATACCGAACATACAACAGGCTGTTAAAGCAAAGATGTGATACATGGGCAAAGCACACACAAAGATCAACTGATCAATATGCTTACCTCTTAAACCAGGTTCGAGCCACAGCTCAATTTGCATCAGATTGGCCAAAATATTACGGTGCAGCAAGGTCGCACCTTTTGATATTCCAGTTGTGCCGCCCGTGTACTGCAAAAAGGCAACGTCATCATGACCTATCTGAGGTTTTACATATGCGCTTTGTCTACCTATATCCAATGCCTGCTTAAACCCAATATGGTTAGGCAAATGCCACTGGGGTACTAATTTTTTAACTTTTCTGACTACCCAGTTAACAAGGATTCCTTTAACCCCCATTAATTCGCCCATACTGGTTACAACCACATTTTTAATATCGGCCTGATCTTGGATCTTTTCGAAAACATGAGCAAAATTTTCCAAAATCACCAGGGTATCTGCCCCACTGTCTTTCAACTGATGAAGAAGTTCTCTAGGGGTATAAAGTGGATTAATGCTTACTACCACCATGCCTGCCCGTAACGCACCCGCTATTGCAACCGGATATTGCAAAACGTTAGGCATCATGATTGCTACACGAGCACCCTGGTTTAAACCTAAAGACTGCAAATATGCTGCAAATTGCAAAGACAAAGTATTTAATTCTTGATAGGTAAGCGTTTTACCCATACAACTAAAAGCTACCCTGTTGGCATATAGGTCAAAGGAGTCTTCAAACATATGATTTAAAGACTCATACTGAGAGTAATCCACCTGATGGGGAACTCCCTCAGGATAACTATCTAGCCACGGTTTATCTTGACTCATACAGTAGACTAAGTGATTGAATTAAATACACACAAGCTCAATACTGCACTAAAGTAAAGGGATTACCAAATTGTCTGTCAATATCTTTTATAAGAGATATGATTTAGCATTAGGCATTAAAGATTATTCCCATGAAACTTCTACCAGAAATTCTTGAGTCAGCCGCAACCATCAAGGCTATTAGGAGAGATATCCACGCTCATCCAGAATTGTGCTTTCAGGAAAATCGTACGGCAGAAGTGATTGCCAAACAATTGGAATCATGGGGCATCAAAACACATCGCGGCCTTGGCAAAACAGGTGTTGTTGGAACGATTCAAGGATCTTTAGGCGCAGGTAAATCTATTGGCTTACGTGCTGATATGGATGCGCTACCGCTTCAAGAACACAACCACTTTGAACACGCTTCAAAACACGAAGGGAAAATGCATGCATGTGGCCACGACGGCCATGTCGCGATGCTATTGGGTGCCGCGCAATACTTATCCAAACATCATGAGTTCAAGGGCACAGTTCATCTCATTTTCCAACCCGCAGAAGAAGGTGGTGGTGGCGCCCGAGAAATGATTCGTGATGGGTTATTCAATTTATTTCCATGTGATGCTGTATTTGGCATGCATAACTGGCCAGGACTAGCAGTTGGTGAATTTGGTGTAACTCCAGGTCCAATGATGGCTTCTAGCAATGAATTCGTCATTACCGTTAAAGGCAAAGGTGGTCATGCTGCCTTACCGCACACGAGCGCAGATCCAGTATTTGCAGCCAGCCAAATGATTGGCTCACTGCAAGGCATCATCACTCGCAATAAGCGTCCAATTGATGCAGCCGTTTTATCTATTACTCAATTTCATGCGGGCGATGCCAGCAATATCATTCCTGATAGCGCCTGGATTGGTGGAACAGTCAGAACTTTCACGCATGAAGTATTAGATCTAATTGAAATGCGTTTACATCAAGTGGCTGCAGCTGTTGCTCAAGCATTTGATTGCTCTGCAGAGGTTGAGTTTTCAAGAAATTACCCACCAACCATCAATCATCCAAAAGAAACAGAATTTGCGGTTGAGGTAATGAAAGAACTTGTTGGCGAACACAAAGTCAACCCAAGGATCGACCCAACCATGGGTGCAGAAGATTTTGCTTTTATGCTCCAAGAAAAACCTGGTTGCTACGTTTTTATTGGCAATGGTGATGGTGATCATCGCTCACAAGGTCATGGCTTAGGTCCATGTCAATTGCACAACCCATGCTACGACTTTAACGATGAACTGCTACCTCTTGGTAGCAGCTATTGGGTCAAACTTGTGCAGCGCTATCTGGCTTAAATTAATTGCCACTGTTGCTTTTTAAGCTACCGCTTATTTGCTCTTTGAAAGATTAGGTGTTTTTCCAAGCTCAATATCGCCATAAATGGCATCCACTTGAGTCTTCGTATTATCCGTATCCGTTAACAAACCCAGGCCAATGATTTTTCCTGGCGCTTCATTGAATGCGGCACGAAAGTCTTTTGATAAGTCACGCTGATGCCGTTGCCATTGACCAAGATCATCTTTGCCAGCATTCACCACAATCATTTTTATTCTGGAACTTCTTGGGCTTGTAATAATTGTTTCAAGAGGTGTTTTGGCAGCCCAAACATACATCAAGCTAGCGTATGGCATATCGTGACCGCTCACAATTTTTGCCATTTCAAAAATCATTTGATCTTTAACGGGTAATTTAGTTTTATCACCGTCAAAAGCAACCAAAATTCTTAGAGGGGCATCATCTACCGAAGAATCATGGTTGTCTGCATTAGGTATGTAACTTAGAGCCTTCCACTCCCAATTAAGAAATAGCTGATCCGGTGATCTTGGCTTCAAAGGCAAAACCAATCCCGATGCAGCAACGTTCGCACTGGCATGCAAAACTGTTTTACCTTGATATTGCTTTAGCTTGTATTCAGTTTTGTTTTTTTGTGGCGTAATACGCCAAACTTGCCATGCCTTAGGTAAATTTCCATCTTCATTTAAATTTGAAAATTTATCTACTTTTTCAGCAGGAGGAATGTGAGCATCTCCTGACTCCATCGTGGCGCAAGATGCCAATAGTGCCAAACACACCAAAGCAAATAATTGTTTAAATCTTAAGTACATTGATTGGTATCTAAGAGCAGGCTTAGTAACTCATATTGCTGATTAACTTATTGATGCTTAAATTTAGCAGGTCTTTTTTCAACAAAAGCTGCCATACCTTCTTTTTGATCTTCAGTGGCAAAGGTCGAATGGAAAAGACGTCTCTCAAAATGAATACCTTCACTGAGTGATGACTCAAAAGAAGCATTGATGCTTTCTTTAACCATCATGACAATTGGTAAAGACATTTCTCCAATAGTTTTTGCTGCAGCCATTGTTTCATCTAGTAACTTATCAGCGGCCACCACTCTTGAAACTAAGCCTGCGCGTTCAGCCTCATTAGCATCCATCATTCGAGCCGTTAAGCACATATCCATGGCTTTTGATTTTGATACTGCTCTAGGCAAACGTTGGCTTCCACCAGCTCCAGGAATGATGCCTAACTTAATTTCTGGCTGACCAAATTTAGCGTTATCTGCTGCAATGATGAAGTCGCACATCATCGCTAACTCACAACCACCACCTAACGCATAGCCAGCTACAGCAGCAATCACTGGTTTACGAACCTTGCGGATTGTTTCCCAATTTTTAGTGATGTAATCAGACTTATAAACATCTGTGAAGTTGTACTTAGACATCATGCCAATATCAGCACCAGCCGCAAAAGCTTTTTCACTACCAGTAATAACAATGCAAGAAATATCGCTATCTGCATCAAAAGACAATAACGCTGCACCCAACTCATCCATCAATTGATCATTCAGCGCATTGAGAGCCTTTGGGCGATTAAGCGTAATCACACCAACGCGACCATCTGTTGAAGTCAAAATAGTTTCGTAGCTCATAGTTTGTCTTTCTTTTAACAATCAGAAATTGTGAAAAATATCAGTATTAATAAGATGCTAGCACCTTGCGCCTCGAAGGTGTCAGCGAGGCATGAAAACCCACATCCTGCCTTGCTGCTTCATTCGGCCAGCGTACTCACCAGCTTGATCGCCAGTACCCCAATAAAAATCAGCCCGCACCGCCCCCACAATGGCTGTTCCAGTATCTTGAGCCATCATCAAACGCTGTAATGGCTTTTGAGTTAACGGATAAGTCGTTGCAATATAAACAGGTGCACCCAATGGCAGAGCCTTGGTATCAATGGCAATACTTCGCTCAGATGTTAGGGGCACACCCAAAGCACCAATAGGCCCAATATTTGCGTCTGGGCTGGCAGGCATTTCTCTAAAAAAAACATACCGAGGATTTGCATTTAGCATCTCTTGAACTCGATTGGGATTCTTTTTAGCCCACGCTTGAATACCCTGCATAGTTGCAGTTGCTCGAGTTATCTCCCCGCGATCTAAGAGCCACTGAGCAAATGATTTGAAAGGCTGATCATTGGTTCCAGCAAAACCTAGACGAATAATCTTGCCATCTGTCATACGGATTCGACCTGAACCTTGAACCTGCATAAAAGCAGCTGCAACAGCATCATCTACCCAAACAATTTCTTGGCCATTTAACTGACCGCTAGAAAATAATTCGGCACGAGTTGGTAATTCACTGGGTTTGCGCTTTTTCCATGCATCTGGGTAGCGATGCAATGGGGTTTGATAGGCGCCACCCTTTTGCCTAGAGCCATTTAAATACGGTTCATAGTAGCCAGTTACCAAGCCATGCGCACTACCAGCAGAAGATCCCGTTTGATGACGAATCTCCATAACCTTCATGTGCGACTCAAAATAATCACGAATGGATTGATTACTAGTGGCATTAACTCTTTCTGCTGCTCGACAGGCAGGCCGCCAATCCACGCCACTTGGATTTCTCTTCATAAG
>JBEEOV010000051.1:0-7253 GCA_041191465.1 Pseudomonadota bacterium | reverse complement strand
GTGGGTGGATTTCATGCCAAGAGCTTGTTCAAGAGGCACGATGAAGGTCTGGAACATGTCCATCATCACCCCATTGGATGCTGAAACCACGGCATTTACTTCAGAATCAACCAAAGTTGTAAAAACAATTGGCTGTAAGCCGGAGGTTTTAGCGTAATCATTGATTTCTCGAACCACCTGATGGGCTTTATCTACCGTATCAATAAAGGGCATTCTGACCTGTCTGAAAGGCAGCTCAAATTGTGCCAAAATGGACTGAGAGAATGTCTCAGCTGTGATGCCTGTGCCGTCTGAAACGATGAATACTGTGCGTGGTTTTGCGCTCATATTGTTATTTATTGATAGATGATTCCTAGAGGATACAATAGAAACATTCAATAAAAGCTAGTGCATTGTCTAGCTTTGCAACCAGTTTCCCATTACTTAGAGAGTTGTTATGTCCAATCCAAACCATGCAAATGCATACGTTTTACCCTTTGAGGAGTTACGCATGTCTGACGTTGAGTCAGTCGGCGGTAAAAATGCCTCATTAGGCGAGATGATTTCACAGTTAAATGCTTCGGGTGTGCGAGTTCCAACTGGTTTTGCGACAACCGCATTAGCGTTCCGCGATTTTTTGGTGCACAACAAATTAACTGAGCGCATTAATGATCGTTTAGACAAGCTCAATGTTGATGACGTGAAGGCTTTGGCAGAGGCTGGCGCTGAGATTCGTCGTTGGGTAGAAGAAGCGCCATTTCAAGAGCGTTTAGAAAAAGAAATCCGTGAGGCGTTCAAAGTTTTAGATGCGGATGGTAAGGGTTCATTTGCGGTTCGTTCATCAGCTACCGCAGAGGATTTGCCTGATGCTTCATTTGCTGGACAACAAGAATCATTTTTGAACGTTGTTGGTATAGATGACATCTTGCACCGTATTCGTGAGGTATTTGCTTCTTTGTATAACGATCGTGCAATTTCATATCGTGTACACAAAGGTTTTGCGCATGCAGAGGTAGCTTTGTCTGCTGGTATTCAACGCATGGTACGTTCTGATAAAGCCGCTTCAGGTGTGATGTTTACTCTAGATACTGAATCTGGCTTTCAGGATGCTGTATTTATTACATCTAGCTACGGTTTGGGTGAAACCGTGGTGCAGGGTGCCGTGAACCCTGATGAGTTTTATGTCTTCAAACCAATCTTGGCTGCCGGTAAATATTCAATCATTCGCAGAAGTTTGGGTTCTAAGTTAATTCAGATGCAATTTACTGCGCCTGGTGAGACTGGTCGTGTTAAGACAGTTGATGTTCCTTTGGAACAACGTAATCGTTATTCCATTTCTGATGAAGATGTTTCTGAATTAGCTAAATACGCCATGATCATCGAAAAGCACTACCAACGTCCAATGGATATTGAGTGGGGTAAAGATGGTATTGATGGCAAGATCTATATTCTTCAGGCGCGTCCTGAGACGGTGAAGAGTCAAGCGCACGGTAAAGTTGAAATGCGTTACAAGCTCAAAGGCAATTCAACAGTATTAGCAACTGGTCGCGCGATTGGTCAAAAGATTGGTACAGGAACTGTTCGTGTTGTTAAAGACGCGAGTGAAATGGATCGTGTTCAGCCAGGTGATGTGTTGGTGGCAGATATGACTGATCCTAATTGGGAGCCAGTTATGAAGCGTGCAGCCGCGATTGTGACAAATCGTGGTGGTCGCACTTGTCACGCTGCGATTATTGCGCGTGAACTAGGTGTGCCTGCTGTCGTCGGTTGTGGCGATGCGACGCACGTATTAAAAGATGGTGCGGTGGTCACAGTCTCATGTGCTGAGGGTGATGAGGGTCGTATTTATGACGGTCCTATTGAAACCGAGGTGACTGAAGTAAGTCGTGGTGTGTTGCCAGAGATTCCAGTAAAAATCATGATGAACGTGGGTAATCCACAGTTAGCTTTTGATTTTTGCCAAATTCCGAATGGTGGTGTTGGTCTTGCTCGTTTGGAGTTCATCATTAACAACAATATTGGTGTTCATCCAAAAGCAATTTTGGAGTATCCGAATATTGATTTGGATTTAAAGAAGGCAGTCGAGAGTGTGGCGCGCGGTCATGCTAGCCCAAGAGCTTTCTATGTAGACAAATTGGCTGAAGGTATTGCCACAATTGCAGCAGCGTTCTATCCAAAGCCAGTGATTGTTCGTTTGTCAGATTTCAAGTCTAACGAATACAAGAAGCTAATCGGTGGTTCACGTTATGAACCTGACGAAGAAAACCCAATGTTAGGTTTCCGTGGCGCATCTCGCTACATTTCTGAAGATTTTGCTGAAGCCTTTGCAATGGAATGTGAGGCAATGAAGCGTGTGCGTAATGACATGGGTTTGACCAACGTTGAAATCATGATTCCGTTTGTGAGAACTGTGAAGCAAGCTGAGAAAGTTATTGGTTTGTTAGGGAAGCATGGTTTGAAGCGCGGAGAGAATGGTTTGCGTGTCATCATGATGTGCGAAATCCCATCGAATGCTATCTTGGCTGAGCAGTTCTTAGAACACTTTGATGGCTTCTCTATTGGCTCAAATGACTTAACTCAGTTAACACTTGGTTTAGATCGAGATTCAGGTATGGAATTACTTGCCATTGACTTTGATGAGCGTGATCCAGCAGTTGAGTTCTTGGTGGCCAGAGCGATTGAGACATGTCGCGCCAAAGGTAAGTACATTGGTATTTGCGGTCAAGGTCCTTCAGATCATCCTGATTTCGCCAAATGGTTAATGGATAGGGGTATTACTTCGATTTCATTAAATCCAGATAGCGTTGTGGATACATGGACTTTGTTGGCTAAGTAATAAAGCAATAGTAATAAAAAAGCGGACTAAATTAGTCCGCTATCTTGGAGCCCGAACGCATAATTCGGGCTTTTTCTATTTGCCAATCTCTATCTTTTGAGGCTTCGCGTTTATCGTGTTGTTTTTTACCGCGACCTAAACCAATCTCACATTTCACGCGACCTTTGCTGAAGTGAAGGTTTAGTGGCACCAAGGTGTAACCACGTTGCTCGACTTTGCCAATCAATTTTTTGATTTCAATGGCATTGAGTAATAGCTTTCTAGTACGTCCTGGATCAGCCAGAACATGGGTGGATGCTGAGATGAGAGGGCTGATATGGCAGCCAATCAGATAAATCTCAGCGTCTCGAATAACCACATAAGCTTCCTTGATTTGAACGCGACCTTCCCTGATGGCTTTAACTTCCCATCCCTGTAGGACCATTCCCGCCTCAAATCGCTCTTCTATGAAGTAGTCGAAAAAGGCTTTTTTGTTATCAATGATGCTCATATATTTATATCGTTAGAATACGAGATTATGGCAGACGTATTTAAGACAGTACTCATTGGGCATTCTGCAGAGAGAATGTATAACTTAGTCATTGATGTGGCTAAGTATCAAGATTTCCTACCTTGGTGCGGTGGTGTGGAGATCTATGAGCAAACTGAAGAGATTCTAGATGCCAAAATCCATATCAAATTTAAGGGATTGGAACAGTTCTTTCATACTCGCAATATCAACACCCGCCCAACATCCATTGATATGAGCTTTGTGGATGGACCATTTAAGAAGTTTCATGGCAACTGGCGCTTCATGCCTTTGCGAGACGATGCTTGCAAAATAGAATTTCAGTTGCATTACGAATTTGAGAGTGTTTTATTGGAAAAAATCATTGGCCCGGTATTTGGCATGATTGCCGGTACATTTGTGGATGGTTTTGTGAAGAGAGCTGACCAAGT
Organism: Pseudomonadota bacterium; assembly: GCA_041191465.1. Lineage (GTDB taxonomy): Bacteria > Pseudomonadota > Gammaproteobacteria > Burkholderiales > Burkholderiaceae > Polynucleobacter. The sequence goes on along the minus strand of JBEEOV010000051.1, from coordinate 3,499 downwards.
TTATGGAGCATAAATTGAACATCTTGCTCTGTGATTGCCGCCAGGGTGATCCTGTGATGACGCCTGTAGTTCTGAATTTTTCGGAAAATGATCCTATGACAGTAGGGCAGGCATTGATTCAACTGAATATTGCTAGCTCTCCAAAAGATCCAAATATTGCCAGAAAAGGCTGTTTTGGCGTCTTTGGCAAGCGCAAGGACTGGGATAGTCCGATTTATGATGGGGATAGGCTAGAGCTCTATAGTGAGCTGCTGATTGACCCAATGGAAGCCCGTCGTAAAAAGGCCAATAAGAACCTAGATAACCGCTTACAGGCTAAGGCAGCGGGCAGAAAAGGGCGTTTTTTGAGCAAACAGTCATAAAACCTCTATAATTCGCTTTTGCGCATAGGGGTTTTGCATGAGACTCATACAAAAAGCACTCACATTTGACGATGTGCTTCTCGTTCCCGCTTATTCAGCGGTTCTACCACGTGATACTCAGTTGGGTACTCAACTGACTCGTGATATTTCGATCAATATTCCACTAGTGTCTGCTGCGATGGACACGGTCACAGAAGGTCGCTTGGCGATTGTGATGGCTCAAGAGGGTGGCGTTGGCATTATTCATAAGAACTTAACGCCCGCTGAGCAGGCTCGCGAAGTTGCTAAGGTGAAGCGTTATGAATCTGGTGTGTTGCGTGATCCAATCACGATTTCACCAGACATGACAGTTCGCGATGTTATTAATCTATCAAGAGAGCATGGTTTCTCAGGTTTCCCAGTGCTTCAGGGTAAAACGGTGGTGGGCATTATCACTAATCGCGATTTACGCTTTGAAGAAGACTTGGATGCCAAAGTTCGTGACAAGATGACGCCTAAAGATCGTCTTGTAACTATCAAAGAAGGCTCATCTCCTGAAGAAGCTAAGCGCTTAATGAACAAGCATCGTCTTGAGCGCGTATTGGTAGTTAATGACAATTTTGAGTTGCGTGGCTTGATCACCGTTAAAGATATCTTAAAGGCCAAAGAACATCCTTTGGCGAGTAAAGATGGTCGTGGTCAATTAATTGCTGGTGCAGCTGTTGGTGTTGGCCCAGACAATGATGAACGTATTGAGTTGCTTGCCAAAGCTGGTGTTGATGTAATCGTGGTCGATACAGCTCATGGTCATAGTCAAGGCGTATTGGATCGTGTGAAGTGGGTGAAAAAGAACTATCCTCAGATTCAGGTGATTGGCGGCAATATCGCAACTGGTGAAGCGGCTAAAGCTTTGGTTGCTCACGGTGCTGATGGTGTGAAAGTTGGTATTGGCCCAGGTTCTATTTGTACAACTCGTATCGTTGCTGGTGTGGGTGTTCCACAAATCACAGCAGTTGTGAATGTTTCTGAAGCTCTTAAAGGTACAGGCGTGCCATTGATTGCAGACGGCGGTATTCGTTACTCGGGCGATATTTCTAAGGCCTTAGCAGCTGGCGCACATTGCGTGATGATGGGTGGCATGTTTGCTGGTACTGAAGAGGCTCCTGGTGAAGTGTTCTTGTACCAAGGTCGTTCATACAAGAGCTATCGCGGCATGGGTTCAGTGGGTGCCATGAAAGATGGCGCAGCTGACCGTTACTTCCAAGAAGACAATAGTGCTAACGTTGACAAATTAGTACCAGAGGGTATTGAAGGTCGTGTTCCTTACAAAGGAAGCGTGTTGGCGATTGTTCATCAGTTGACTGGTGGTATTCGTTCTTCTATGGGTTACTGCGGATGCAAAACAATTTCTGAGTTGCATGAAAAAGCAGGTTTTGTTGAGATCACTTCTGCAGGTATGCGCGAGTCACATGTTCATGATGTGCAAATTACTAAAGAAGCTCCAAACTATCACATCGATTAATTCGATTAATTTGTCACATACTTAGGATTACTGTGCACGACAAGATTTTAATTTTGGACTTTGGGTCACAAGTGACCCAATTGATTGCTAGGCGCGTACGTGAAGCTCGCGTTTATTCAGAAATTCATCCCTACGATGTCGATCCAAGCTTCATTGAGAAGTTTGTGAAAGAGCAGGGTTGCAAAGGCATTATCTTGTCAGGTGGTCCTAGTTCGGTCACAGAGGGTGACACTCCTCGTGCACCTGAAATTGTGTTTAATTTGGGTGTGCCTGTTTTAGGTATTTGTTATGGCATGCAAACTATGGCTGCGCAATTGGGTGGTAAGGTTGCAACTGCTGAGTCTTTAGGTAAGTCACGAGAGTTTGGTTACGCTGAAGTTCGTGCAAGAGGTCACACCAAGTTACTAGAAAACATTCAGGATTTCACTACACCTGAAGGTCATGGCATTTTGAAGGTGTGGATGAGTCATGGTGATTCAGTGACTGAACTACCAACTGGCTTTAAGTTAATGGCGTCAACAGATTCATGCCCAATTGCTGGCATGGCAGATGAAGATCGCCACTTTTACGCTGTTCAATTCCATCCTGAAGTAACGCACACTGTTTTGGGTACAGCTATTCTTGAGCGCTTTGTTCATCAGATTTGCGCCTGTGGCACAGATTGGGTGATGGGCGATTACATCGCTGAAGCTGTTGCATCAATCAGAAAACAAGTTGGGACTGATGAGGTTATTTTAGGTTTATCTGGTGGTGTTGATTCAAGTGTTGCTGCTGCTTTGATTCATCGTGCGATAGGCGCACAATTAACTTGCGTATTCGTTGACCATGGCTTGCTTCGCTTGAACGAAGGCAAGATGGTGATGGACATGTTTGCCAAGAACTTGGGCGTAAAAGTTATTCATGTTGATGCTACTGAGCAGTTCATGGGCGAATTAGCAGGCGTCTCTGATCCTGAAGCTAAGCGCAAAATCATTGGTAAAGAATTCGTGGAAGTTTTCCAGGTTGAGTCTGGGAAGATTAAGAATGCTAAGTGGCTCGCACAAGGCACCATTTACCCTGACGTGATGGAGTCGGCTGGTAAGGGTAAGAAAGGCGCTCACACGATCAAGAGTCATCACAATGTAGGTGGTTTACCTGAAGATATGAAGCTTCAGTTGTTAGAACCATTACGTGAGTTGTTTAAAGATGAAGTGCGCGAATTAGGTGTTGCATTAGGTTTGCCGCATGAGATGGTTTACCGCCATCCATTCCCAGGCCCAGGCTTGGGTGTCCGTATTTTGGGTGAAGTGAAAAAAGACTTTGCTGATTTATTGCGTCGTGCTGATGCTATCTTTATTGAAGAACTTCGCTCAACTATTGATGAAAACAGTGGCAAATCTTGGTATGACTTAACAAGTCAAGCCTTTGCTGTATTTTTGCCGGTTAAATCAGTGGGCGTGATGGGTGATGGCAGAACATATGAATATGTTGTCGCTTTGCGTGCTGTTCAGACTCAAGATTTCATGACTGCTCATTGGGCACATTTGCCGCACGAGTTATTAGGTCGAGTATCGAACCGAATCATTAACGAAGTTCGTGGTATTAATCGAGTTGTCTACGATATCAGCGGTAAGCCACCAGCCACGATCGAGTGGGA
>JBEEOV010000050.1:0-7631 GCA_041191465.1 Pseudomonadota bacterium | reverse complement strand
GGTTATCAAAATGCCATCAAGACTTGTGATGAATTGGCCAAGCTAATGGGTTTAAAGCGTGAACAGGTTTTGCCTTTTTCAACGGGTGTGATTCTTGAACCTTTGCCGGTTGAAAAAGTCGTGGCGGCAATGCCTCAAGCAATCAGTCGTTTAGAAGCTGATAACTGGTTTAATGCGGCAGAGTCAATCATGACCACCGATACTCAGCCAAAGGCTACTTCAAGGCAAGTGCAAATCAATGGTCAAACAATCACCTTAACTGGTATTAGTAAAGGTGCGGGAATGATTCACCCCAATATGGCAACAATGTTGGGTTACGTTGGAACTGATGCAAAAGTTTCTCAAGAGTTATTGCAACAATTAACTACTGAAGCAGCAGATTTGTCATTTAACGCTATCACTATTGATGGCGATACTTCTACAAATGATTCATTCATTGTGATGGCAACAGGTGCCAGCGGCGTAGAGATTCCATCAAGTGGTTCAGCATTCGATGCTTTCCGCCAGGCGTTAATTGAGATTAGCCAACAGTTAGCTCAAATGATTGTGCGTGATGGTGAGGGTGCAACAAAATTCATCACTATTCAAATTGATGGCGGAAAAACTGAAGCCGAATGTAAGCAAGTGGCAGAAGCCATCGCACATTCCCCGCTTGTTAAAACAGCTTTTTTTGCGAGTGATCCTAATTTGGGTCGTATCTTGGCTGCAATTGGTTATGCAGGTATTGCTGATTTGGATGTTAGCGGAGTACAACTTTGGTTAGATGATGTGTGGGTTGCTAAAGATGGCGGACGTCATCCTGACTATAAAGAAGAAGATGGTCAGCGCGTGATGAAAAAAGCAGAGATCAAAGTGAAGGCAAACTTAGGTAGAGGTACTGCAACGCAAACAGTTTGGACTTGTGATTTATCTCACGAGTACGTTTCTATTAATGCGGATTATCGTTCTTAAATTAACCAAGAATTATGTCTAATCAATTAGAGCGTCTAGATCACTTGTTGCAACGACTTGATGAGTGGATGCCTAAGCAATTAACGGAAAATGATTGGAAATCCTCTGTTGCTTTTCGTTGGCGTCGCAAAGATACCCTTTTTGGTAAGTTAGGCTTCTTGCAGGCTGTGAAGCATACGTCAAACATTTCATTTGGCGATTTGCAGCACATTGATCGACAGAAAGATCAGATCTATTCCAACACCAAACATTTTGTAGAGGGCAAGCCTGCTAATAATGTTTTGTTAACTGGCGCTAGAGGCACTGGTAAGTCATCGTTGATCAAAGCCTCTTTGAATGAGTTTGCTGCCAAAGGACTAAGGTTAGTTGAGGTCGATAAGGAGCATTTAACAGATTTAGGAGATTTAACAGATCTTTTGGCAAACCGCCCTGAGCGATTCATTATTTTCTGTGACGACTTATCTTTTGAAGATGGGGAGTCAGGATACAAATCATTAAAGTCAGCTTTAGATGGTTCTGTAGCTGCTCAAGTAGATAACATCTTGATTTATGCCACATCGAATCGTCGCCACTTATTGCCTGAATACATGAAAGACAATGAGTCTTACCGTCACACGTCTGATGGCGAGATACATCCAGGTGAGGTGGTTGAGGAGAAGATTTCTTTATCAGAGCGCTTTGGTTTGTGGATTTCATTTTATCCACCCAAGCAAGATGAATATCTAGATATGGTTGCACATTGGTTGAAGCACTTTGGTCTTACCAGTCAAAAGATTGATGCTGCAAAACCAGAAGCTTTAATTTGGGCTTTAGAAAGAGGCTCAAGATCTGGCCGTGTTGCATGGCAATTTGCTCGTCATTGGGCCGGTCAAGAAACTTAGGGCGTATGCCTTCTTCATCTCATCCTGAAACAAGCGCTGGTGGCAGACCTATCGTTGAGGTTGCTGTTGGTATCTTGATCAATTCTGAGCAATCGATCCTGTTGGGGCAAAGACCAGAAGGCAAGCCTTATGCGGGTTACTGGGAGTTTCCTGGTGGCAAGATTGAAGCTGGGGAAACTTTAGTACAGGCTTTGCGCCGTGAGCTTCAGGAAGAGATTAATGTATCCATTAATGATGCCAATGAATTTCTGGTGATAGAGCATGATTACCCTCATGCCTATGTGCGCTTACATATATGCTTGGTGAGCTCTTGGCTTGGCGAGCCAAAAGGTCTAGAAAATCAAACTTTGGCTTGGGTGTTAAAAAAAGACATTGCTAAGCCTGATTTGGAACCAATCTTGCCTGCAACCATACCAATTTTAGAAAAGCTGAATTCTTTTTTAGAAGTTGCAAAGTGATAGCTGAAAGCTAACATCTTCGCCAATAGGGCGTGGCTTTGTTTCGCCATCGCACGTCATGAAGCGCGTCCACAACATATATTTGTTGGCGCTAATTTCTGGGATGAGGGCTGGGTTCTCAATGCCAACGCGCATCAGTTGATACGTTTTTCCAGATAGCATCTGTTGGTATGCTCCATTGCTAGCAACCATGCTCTCAGCCTTGCCCGAGCTTCTAAGAAGCTTCAAAAACATTTGACTAGCATCTTTCCATGCTAATAGCGGCGCAACATAATTTTTGAGACTTTGGCGACGTTGATCAGCGGGCGTATATTGCCAAGCAAAATACGCTGGCAAATCTACTGGGCTTGTGCCGCCCGGAATACTTAAGCGTGAGCGAATTAAATTCAGCCATTCACTCTCAAGAATCTGAGTATTTGTTTTACCTGTTTGATTAATCTTGCCCCAGATCCCATCCATATCGTTGAGAGTCTTGGATAAAACATCTTGATTAATTTGAGTGGCAGTTTTTAATGACATCAAACTATTTCTTTGGCGATCAAGCTCTTTCATTAAGCTTGATTTCAAATCTGCACGTGCTGTGATCTCACCCAAATCGAAAAGAATAGCAATTGCCTGATGCTGATCGCGAGCATCATCTTTTTCGACAAAGTACTCAAAACGGTCGAACAGATACTCGAGTCTTAAAAGACTGCGTACAAGTTCGTTGAAGGGGTATTCATAAATAATCACAGAGTCATATTCTAGACTGAAAATCTGTGATTTTTCGCAAAAAAAGAGTGTTTTTAGCGACTTTTCTGTCTTAAAAGTATCTGGTGCAGTCGCTTGGACTCCACCTCGAGTTCCTCAAGTGTGCCGTTGTTTTCAATTACGTAATCAGCCACGGAGATTCGCTCATGGCGGGTAGCTTGACTAGCTATGATCTTCTGAACAGTTTCCTTGGGTAGTTGATTCCTGGCTACCACCCTAGAAATCTGTAGTTCTTCACTACAGTCAACCACCGCCACATAGTCAATTTTTGCGGGGGTTTGGTTAATCCACTGCCCAGACTCAATCAATAGTGGGACCATGAAAACGATATAAGGAGGCTGCTTTTTAGTACCCTCAACTGCGATTTCCTGTGACTTTTGATGGATTAGTGGGTGGGTAATTTGCTCTAGGGCTAATTTGGCTTTTGGGTCATTAAAAACTAGGGCACGCATTCTCGCCCTATCTAAGGATCCATCAGATTGTAAAAACTCCTCACCGAATAAAGATTTAATAGCGGGCATAGCAAGACCATTTGGCCCAGTAATTTCATGAGCAATCAAATCGGTATCAATGATGAGTGCCCCCATGCTTTCTAGATGGGCGGCAACTGCGTTCTTGCCACAGCCAATGCCGCCTGTTAGGCCGACTCTTAATACGTGCTGAGTTGGAAGGTGGGGATGTTGAATGTTAGCCATATCAATGTGATGATGCCACCAAGCGCAATAAATGGTCCAAATGGAAACGGATGGGATGAATCTTGTTGATGAACTTTAAGCCAAAAGTAGCCACCAAGTAAACCAGTTGTTGAGGCGATAATTAAAATATATGGCAGAGCTTGCCATCCAAAACATGCGCCCAGAGCAGCTAGTAGCTTCGCGTCGCCCATCCCAATACCATGAGTCTTTTTAATCTTGAGATAAGTTAGGTTGAGTAGATATAAGCTCAAATAACCAACAACACACCCAATCAGCGCTGAAGATGCATTTGCCCAACCTAGACCCAAGAAACAATTGGCAATCAATCCATAGGCGACCAGTGGAATAGTTAATGTATTGGGCAGTTGAAATGTCTTGAAATCAATCCATGCTAGAACTAGCAGAGTGAAAATAACAACAATGATGGAAATGATTTCTATCAAAGAATTTGCCCCATTTGAAAGATGGGTAAGTATAGAGATATCACTAAGGTCCCAATAATCAACCCCATGATCACCATAAGCAGAGGTTCTAGGCTTTGCGTCAAGCCATCCACTAATTCATCTAATTGATCAGATGCTTGGGTTGATATGAGCTCGAGCATCGAACAAAGTTCTCCTGATGACTCACCCACTTTAATCAGCTGCAGTTGAGATTCGCTTAAAAAATACCGTTGTGCTTTGAGTCTACTTAAAGAATCAGTAAGTGACCACCCTTGACTCAATAAGCCATTGAGATCTGAGCATAATTTAAATGTTAGCCAATCGTTGGATATCAATGCGCTCTGTCGCATGGCATCTAAGATAGGCATGCCGCTAGCAAGTAATGTCGAAATATTTTTGCTCCACTGGGCTAGTAAAGAGGCTTTTCTAATCGGCCCAATAATTGGAAGTCTAGATAATAAAAAATCAGTTTTTTGTTGAATGGGTAAACATTTTTGCCATATTTGAAACCCAATTAATAAAGAAATAATGATGGCTAAGCCAATCATCATCCAATGATTCTTCAGCCAGTGAGATGCGCTAATCAAAATTAGTGTGGGTAGTGGCAGCTCCGCTTGAAAATTTGAAAACATTTGTTCGAAGCTGGGTATGACCCACATCATCATTGCCCATAGTATGAATGATGAGGTTAATACAACAATGGTGGGGTAGTGAAGTGCTCTTCTAACTTTTCGATTTATCTCAATTTTTTTATTCAAATAAATTTCGATTTGAAGAAAGCTTTTCGCCAATGAGCCACTCATTTCGCCAGTTTGTAGCAAGCTAATACAAAACATATCAAAACCTAGATGCTGGAATGATGCAGACAGAGTGCGCCCTTGTTTCAAGCTGTTAGTAACAAAGGACATTTCTAAAAGATTGACTACATCGAGTAGTGGTAGACCAGCTTGAAGAAGTGTTGAAAATTGCTTGCTAACTGTCAGCTGCTCTACTGAGTTTAATTTTTTCATGCCGCATGTCTCATAGCTTCTGCCTGACTGGTGATACCTCTTTCAACTAATAGTTGAGCGCTCTCACTTAAGTTGATAATTTGAGATAACTGACAGTATTTATTAATGGTAGTTAGTGTGGCTCCTGACTCAATCAGGGTCCGAAGTTCATTATTAATAGGGAGAACTTGATGTATCCCTGTTCGACCTTTAAACCCAGTGCCATCGCAGACGTGACATGACTCATTATTGGTTAGTGACACTTGACCGGCGCAGTGGTGGCAGAACAGTCTCACTAGGCGTTGAGCAGTAATGCAAATCAAATTATTCGCTAGTTGGTCAAGACCGATGCCTAGTTGCTTTAAACGCCATAGAGCGCTGGGTGCATCATTCGCATGCAAAGTTGCCAAGACCAAATGACCAGTTTCTGCTGCCTGAAATGCAACTTCTGCTGTTTTTAAATCACGAATTTCACCGACCATAATCACATCAGGATCTTGTCGCATGAGTGCTCTAAGTGCGTTGTCAAATCTTAAGCCAGCTTTTTCATTGACATGGACTTGGTTAACGCCTTTTAACTGCACTTCGATGGGATCTTCAATGCTGGTCAGATTCTTGGTGCCATCCATTAATTGTTTTAAGCAGCTATAGAGCGTATGTGTTTTGCCGCTACCGGTGGGGCCGGTTACCAATATAAAACCTTGCGATTTGTCTAGTGCGCTCTTCAAGTCTAGCAACTGACGATCTGTAAAGCCTAGTAAATTTAAATCTAAATCACCCACTGATTGATTCAAGATTCTGAGAACAATTTTTTCGCCATGCAAAGTTGGTAGCGTTGAAATTCGGCAATCAATGTTTGGGTTATTTTCTTGATAACCAATCAACATTTGACCGTCTTGGGGCAATCTTTTTTCAGCGATATCTAGGCGCGCAAGAATTTTTATTCTGCTGGTAATTCTTTCATGCCAGTTGCTAGGTGAGCTAGTGAGATGTTTTAGATGGCCGTCAACACGCAGACGTATGTGACTTACGCCGTTTTCTGGTTCAACGTGAATGTCGCTTGCTCTACTTTGTAGAGCTTGATTAACAACGTTTTGCCAGAAATGAATAATGACATCATCTTGATCAAGCATTCGGTTGATAGATTCGAACGGTTTTAATGATTTGATCATCGACTTGAATAATTTCCATCACAACATCATCAATTTTGATGCTAACGTTGTTGTCTGGAATATCTTCAAGCGTTTCAATCAATAAGCCATTGAGTGTTTTGGGCCCATCAAGCGGCAAATTTAAATCCAGTAGTCGATTTAGATCTCTTAAGCTCGATGATCCATCAGCAATATATGTGCCATCAGCCAGCCATTTGGTTTTGATCGCTAAATCAGGAAGCGATGTGGTGAATTCACCAATCAGTTCTTCCAGGATATCTTCAATAGTGACTAAGCCTTGAACAATTCCGTATTCATCAACTACTAAGCCAATGCGCTCCTGATTCTCCTGAAAGAATTGAAGTTGTTGTAATACGGGTGTTCCGCTAGGAATAAAGTATGGCTCGCTCAGTAAATCTTTAAAGTGTTGATGTTCAAGCTCTTCATCACCCAAAAGGCTAAGAGCTTTTCGAACAGCAAGAATACCGATAATCTTGTCAGAGTCCTCGTCGCACACAGGTAATTTATTGTGATAACAAGTTTCTAATTGATGAATCACGTCGTCAATTGGTTTAGAAAAATCTAGAACTTCCATTCTAGATCTTGGGGTCATCACATCATCAACTTGAATACTTTCTAGGTTAAACAGATTCACCAAGATGCTGCGATGTTTATTAGGGATGAAATGAGTTGACTCAAGAACTACCGAGCGAAGTTCTTCGGGTGTCATTTGTTGGTTTTTATTAGATTTGGTGTCTACCCTGAATATTTTCAATAAGCCAGTTACGAATAAGTTAATCAATAACATGGCTGGTTTTAGGATCACAATCAAAGGTTTGATGATCCAGCTAGTAAAGATAGAAATCTTTTCGGGGTAGGTGGCGCCAATTACTTTTGGCGTGATTTCGCAAAAAATAATGATTAGTACTGCCGTTACGCCAGTACTAATAGATAAGACGGATCCGTTGTTGCCAAATGCGTGGATGGCAATGGCTGTTAGTAAGACCGGAACAATCGTGTTCACGACGTTATTGCCAATTAAGATAACTGACAGCAACTCTTCAGTTTTGCTCAATAACTCTTGAGTATTTTTAGCGCCGCGATGACCTCGATTCGCTAGATGTCTGATTCTGTGACGATTGGCTGCCATCATGCTTGTCTCTGTAATAGAGAAGAATGCTGAAACAGCAAGCAATAAAATAACTACCGCTAACTGCGCCCACCACGGCCAATCATTAAGCCAAGAATCCATGAATGCTTTCCAAAGCAAAGAACATGAGAGTGACTATAGCAAACTCATATGAATCTGTATG
>JBEEOV010000049.1:0-8335 GCA_041191465.1 Pseudomonadota bacterium | reverse complement strand
ACGTGATTGATATTAACTATTACGCAGTTGCGAAGGCTCGTAACTCTAACTTGAAGCATCGCCCGGTAGGTATGGGCATCATGGGCTTCCAGGATTGCTTGCATATGCAACGTATTCCTTACGCGAGTGATGAAGCAGTGAAGTTTGCTGACTCATCGATGGAAGCAGTTTGCTACTACGCTTACCTTGCTTCTACAGAGTTGGCAGAAGAGCGTGGCACTTATCAGACTTACAAGGGTTCATTGTGGGATCGCGGCATCCTGCCACAAGATTCAGTGAAATTATTGGCTGAGCAACGTGGTGGCTATGTGGAAGTAGACATGTCTTCTAAGATGGACTGGACAAGTTTGCGCAACCGTATCAAGCAATTTGGTATGCGTAACTCTAACTGCGTAGCGATTGCACCAACAGCAACAATTTCTAACATTATTGGTGTTTCAGCTTGTATCGAGCCAACTTATCAAAACCTTTTTGTGAAATCTAACCTTTCTGGTGAGTTCACAGTGGTGAATGACTACTTGGTGCGCGATTTGAAGGCTCGTGGTTTGTGGGATGAGGTGATGATTGCCGACTTGAAATACTTTGACGGCTCATTGTCAAAAATCGATCGTATTCCACAAGATTTGCGTGATTTATATGCAACAGCATTTGAAGTGGAACCTAAATGGTTGGTTGAAGCAGCTTCACGTCGTCAAAAATGGATTGACCAAGCTCAGTCACTCAACATTTACATGGCTGGTGCTTCAGGTAAGAAATTGGATGACACCTACAAGTTGGCTTGGTTGCGTGGTTTAAAAACAACATATTACTTGCGCACAATCTCTGCAACTCACGTTGAGAAATCAACTGTGAAGGGTGGTGCACTGAATGCTGTTTCAAATGGCGACCCAACTTTGTCAGCAGCACCTGCTGCAGTTGAAGCGGATGGTCCAGTTTGCACAATGCGTCCTGGTGATCCTGGTTTCGACGAATGCGAAGCTTGCCAATAAGTCGTATAGTTAAAAAATAATTGCAGTTAAGAAAGAATTTGGAGAAGACATTATGTTGAATTGGGATGAAGAGCCAGCAGCAATGCCTGTTGCCAGTCCGGCCCCGGTGATGACGCCAACGGCATCTGTTGAGAGCAATTTATTGCCGAACCGTCCGATGCCATTGCCAACAGCATCAGCATCAGCGCCATCCGCAAATATTAATGCTGAGGATGCTGCATCGCGTCGTGTGAACGTTGCCGATAAGCGCATCATCAATGGTTCTACTGACGTTAACCAGTTGGTGCCATTTAAATATAAGTGGGCTTGGGAAAAGTATCTAGCAGGTTGTGCTAACCATTGGATGCCTCAAGAGATCAATATGACTCGTGACATCGCTCTTTGGAAAGACCCTAATGGTCTAACTGATGACGAGCGTCGCATCATCATGCGTAACTTGGGTTTCTTTGTTACAGCTGACTCATTGGCAGCCAATAACATCGTTTTGGGTACCTATCGTCAGATTACTGCGCCAGAATGCCGTCAATATTTATTGCGCCAAGCGTTTGAGGAAGCGATTCATACGCATGCGTATCAATACATCGTTGAGTCTTTGGGTCTAAACCAGGCTGAAATCTTCAATGCGTATCACGAAGTAGCTTCTATTCGTGACAAAGATGAGTTCTTGATTCCATTTATCGACGTTTTGACTGATCCATCATTCAAAACTGGTACGCCAGAGAATGATCAGAAGCTTCTTCGCTCATTGATTGTGTTTGCTTGCATCATGGAAGGCTTGTTCTTCTATGTTGGTTTTACGCAAATCCTTGCAATGGGTCGTCAAAACAAGATGACTGGTGCTGCTGAGCAGTATCAATACATCTTGCGCGATGAATCATTGCACTGCAACTTCGGTATCGACATGATCAATCAGATCAAGTTGGAGAACCCACATCTATGGACTGCAGAGTTCAAAGAAGAGTTGCGTGGTTTGTTTGAGAAAGCTGTTGAGTTGGAGTATCGCTACGCAGAAGACACCATGCCAAGAGGAGTTCTTGGTTTGAATGCGCCGATGTTCAAAGGTTACCTCCGTTACATTTGCAATCGTCGTTGTATGCAAATAGGACTTGACGCAATGTTCCCAAATGAAGAGAATCCATTCCCATGGATGAGTGAAATGATCGACTTGAAGAAAGAAAGAAACTTCTTTGAGACTCGTGTCATTGAATATCAAACTGGTGGTGCGTTGAACTGGGAGTAAATTTTTTTAAAATTTTTGATGACAACGCATCTCTTAAGTTGTAGTATCACGAAAGTTACAAAAACTAGGAGAAGAAACGGTTGATAGGTAATAGCCAACAACTTGAGTTCCAAACCACGGCTCTGAAACCTCAGAGAGAGATGTCATCTCTTTCTTTCAATCGTTCTAAACATTCTTCTTACTCATTTAAAAAGCCGTCGCCTCTTGGGGCCACGGCTTTTTTTCCAGGATTCATTAGCGTGCGACGTGTAGTGAGTGGCGCGCCGATGAATGGCTCGCTCACACGAAGTTGGTGTGGTCGGGTCTCTTTAATCAGTAGTATTAGTAAATCACTCTCACGTGAAGGAGATTAATATGGCAACTGCCAAGAAAAAACCTGCTGCAAAGAAACCAGCTGCTAAAAAAGTAGCTGCAAAGAAACCAGCTGCAAAGAAAGTAGCTGCTAAAAAGCCAGCCGCTAAGAAAGTAGCTGCTAAGAAGCCTGCTGCTAAAAAAGCTGCTGCTAAAAAGCCAGCTGCTAAGAAAGTAGCTGCTAAAAAGCCAGCGAAAAAAGCTGCTGCTAAGAAGCCTGCTGCTAAAAAAGCTGCTAAAAAAGTAGTAAAAAAAAAGTAAGTAAGCCAGCTGCTAAAAAACCAGCAGCTAAAAAGCCAGTAGCTAAAGCTGCCTCTGCTTCTGCAAAGACAGTTTTGAATCCAGCTGCTGCTTGGCCTTTCCCAACAGGTTCACGTCCTTAATTCGTTAGGGACTGATTCCTGGAAGGGAATCAAACCCGCTAGAGCTTAACGCCTTAGCGGGTTTTTTCTTTTGTAAGTATTAAAAATGGAAAACCCAAGGAATCCTGGGTTAATGATTAGTAGCTATAGCCAAACGCCTGTTTGAACTGAGCTTTGATTTCATCTTGGGATGGTTGGTGATTTTGTGGACCTTGGCTAGCAATTTTGATTGATCCCATCAAACTGGCAAGTCGACCAGTGGTTTCCCAGTCAAAACCTTGCTCTAGACCATACAGTAATCCGCCTCTGAATGCATCACCGCAACCAGTTGGGTCAACCGCTTTGGCTACTGGCACCACAGGAATCTCAATTTTTTTACCATTTGCATGAATTTCCGCACCTTCAGCACCTTTGGTCACGATCAGGGCTTCGACTTGTTCTGCAATTTTTTCTAAAGAAAGACCAGTTCTTTGAGAAAGCATCTCACCTTCGTAGTCATTCACGGCTACATAAGTGGCTTGCTCAATAAAACCAAGTAAGTCTTTGCCATCAAACATTGGTAGACCTTGACCTGGGTCGAAAATGAAAGAAATGTTCGCATCTGCTAATTGTTGGCAGTGCTCAATCATGCCTTGGCGACCATCTGGAGCCACAATCGCAATTTTTGGCAAGCTGAGTTGTTTAGCCTGGCGATGGGCAATCACATCTGCAACTTTGTTGAGGTGAGACTCACCCATGGCGCCTGGGTGGAATGCGGTGATCTGATTGTTGTCACGATCGGTTGTGATCATCGCTTGAGCTGTAAAAGCCTCTGGCAGTTCGCGAATATGATCGGCACTGATCTTGTATTTGGCTAATTGGTCATAGTAAGACCCAGCGTCGCCGCCAACGGTTGCCATGATGATCGGTTCACCACCTAATAATTTATGGTTGTAGGCAATGTTGCCAGCGCAACCGCCGAATTCGCGACGCATACTTGGAACTAAAAATGCCACATTAAGAATGTGGATTTGGTCTGCCAAGATTTGATCTTGAAAGCGACCTTCAAAATTCATGATGGTGTCGTAGGCGATTGAGCCGCAAATTAAACTGGACATGCTATTCCTTGTTTGGAGATGGAGTTTGTTGAACTGAAGATTCTTTTGAGTCTTCGACATTAGTCTGAGGCGCATTGTCGTTAACATAGAGCAAGCGCACTCTGAAACCTGCAGCAGTATTAGGCAGATTCATAAAAACATTACTAGATACCTCTAGCGGGCCTTTAGAGCCCTTTAGATCAATAGATGAGTCGTCCTCTGGCAACCAATTCTTAGGAGTCAGTAGTTTTTCTGTAACGACTGCATCGTTAGCATCGGTAATAGATAAAAGAATGTGTGGCCAAACTACATACGCATCCAATTTATTTCTAATCTGTAGTTCAAGAATGCCAGTGACTTCTGCCCCGGCTTTGGTAGGCGGATTAATTTTTAGATTGGCTAGCTCAATTGCCCAAGCTGAAAAATCACGCAGCGCAATATCTTCGCAGGGTAGTTGCTGGCAAAGCCAACCATCAATTGTTTTGAATGTTTTTAGTCCAGGTTCTTGCAGTGCTGGTGGAAGTTTTGCTAATTGGAGAGCTAAACCATGCCTAGTTAAATAAAAAAGTTCTGTTAAAACCAAAAGTGAGAGCAAAACTAAACATGAAACACCCAATATTCGAGATTTTCTAGAGTGTGTACTAGCTGACTCAGTTGTTTTTAGAGTTTTTTTTTGAGCTTCTGATTGGGTTGCATTCAGTTGACCTGTTAGGCACACCCAACCGTCGCATTCGCGCCATACGTGAAGCTTGATCCATGGCTCATAAGTATCAATCACTTCTTGAGCTTGTCTTTCTAGAATGCCAGATAGAACAATATGTCCATGAGGGGCAATTCTTTGACATAGTGCAGGGGCTAGTACTTGAAGTGGATTGGCCAAAATGTTTGCTACCACCACATCATGTTGGCTATCTGCCGTATCTTCTTCAGGAAGTCTAAAGTCGACTGTCACTTCATTGCGCAGTGCATTATCTTTTGCAGAAATCACTGCTTGCGGATCAATATCAACACCTAATGCATCACCACAACCTAAGCGTTTGGCAGCAATTGCCAAAATTCCTGAGCCACAACCATAATCTAAAAGAGTTTTGCTGGCGAGGTCAGGGTGTTCTTCTAACCATTGCATGCATAGTTTGGTTGTTGGGTGGCTACCTGTGCCAAAAGCTAAACCAGGATCTACTGCAAGGCATACCGCATTAGGGTCGTTGGGGGCTTCATGCCATGAAGGAACAACCCATAGACGTTGCCCAACTTGGATTGGGTCAAACTGAGATTGAGTTAAGCGAACCCAATCTTGTTCTTCAACGCTACGCTCAGTTGGAGCGTTAACTTGGAAACCTTCTTCGGTCAATGCCAAAGATATTTCGGCAGCAGTTAAACCATCTTCATCAAATAACGCAATTACTTGAGATTGCTCCCAAGCTTGGCGATCGGGAGTTAGACCGGGTTCGCCATAAAGTGGTTTTTCTGCTTCGGTATCAGCTGCGGCATCACTGACTGAAATAGACAGTGCGCCAAGTTCCATGAGGGCATCTCCGAGATTCTCAGCGAGATCCTCGGAGACTGTAAAAACTAACTCACGAAACGCCATAAGTGCTAAAGACTGGCTTACTTCGTGTTGCCACGACGTGAAGCAGCTTGCTCTTCTAGCTTGTGCTCTAGATAGTGGATGCTTGTGCCACCCGCTTCAAATTTTGGATCTAACATTAATTCGCGGTGCAATGGAATGTTAGTCAAAATTCCGTCAATAGCTACTTCTGATAGGGCAATGCGCATGCGACGAATCGCTTGCTCGCGAGTCGCACCGTAAGCAATCAACTTACCAATCATAGAGTCATAAGTTGGTGGCACGAAGTAGCCAGCGTAAGCATGTGAGTCAACGCGAATACCAGGACCGCCTGGCATATGCCATGACTGAATTCTTCCTGGGCTTGGCATGAATTTCACAGGATCTTCCGCGTTGATACGACATTCAATGGCGTGACCTTTGAACTCGATATCCTTTTGGCGGAAAGGTAGTTTTTCGCCAGCAGCAATATGAATTTGTTGCTGAACGATATCAATACCGGTGATTAACTCGGTTACTGGGTGTTCCACTTGAACACGAGTATTCATTTCAATGAAATAAAACTCATCGTTTTCATATAAGAATTCAAATGTGCCAGCACCACGGTAACCAATTTTGCGACAAGCTTCTGCGCAACGTTCACCAATTTTGGCGATTAAGCGACGATCAATGCCTGGCGCTGGAGCTTCTTCAATCACTTTTTGGTGACGACGTTGCATAGAGCAATCACGTTCACCTAAATAAACTGCATTTTTGTGTGTATCGGCAAGAATCTGGA
The DNA here is from genome assembly GCA_041191465.1 of Pseudomonadota bacterium. Classification (GTDB taxonomy): domain Bacteria; phylum Pseudomonadota; class Gammaproteobacteria; order Burkholderiales; family Burkholderiaceae; genus Polynucleobacter. The sequence continues at coordinate 1,972 of JBEEOV010000049.1, read as the reverse complement.
TCTCTACGTGGCGAGGGTTCTCTAGGAACTTCTCCATGTAAACCTCTGGGTTACCAAAGGCGCGACCAGCTTCTTCGCGAGTCATGTTCACTGCATTAATCAAGTGAGCTTCGGTATGAACCACGCGCATACCGCGACCGCCACCGCCACCGGCAGCTTTAATGATCACTGGGTAACCAATCTTCTTGGCTGTGGCAATAATTTCTTTTGGATTGTCTGGCAATGCGCCTTCAGAGCCAGGTACGCAAGGCACACCTGAACGAATCATGGCTTGTTTGGCAGAAACTTTGTCACCCATTAAGCGAATAGATTCTGCTGTTGGGCCGATAAATACAAAACCAGATTTTTCAACGCGTTCTGCAAAATCAGCGTTTTCAGATAAGAAACCGTAGCCAGGGTGAATCGCTTGAGCATCAGTTACTTCTGCAGCAGAAATAATTGCTGGCATGCTGAGGTAACTTTGTGCTGATGGAGCCGGGCCAATACAGACGGCTTCATCAGCCAGCTTCACATATTTAGCATCGCGGTCGGCTTCAGAGAAAACAACCACGGTCTTGATGCCCATCTCACGACAAGCTCTTTGAATACGTAGTGCGATTTCGCCACGGTTGGCGATGAGAATCTTTTCAAACATGGGTAACCCTTTTTAAGCTTTAGCTTGATTAGCCAATAATGAAAAGAGCTTGACCAAATTCAACGCCTTGGCCGTTCTCGCAAAGAATTTCTTTCACAACACCTGATTTATCAGATTCAATCTCATTTAATAGCTTCATCGCTTCGATGATGCAAAGTGTTTGGCCTTCTTTCACTGTGTCGCCAATCTTCACAAATGAATCTGCGCCTGGTGTTGGTGAGCGGTAGAAAGTACCCACCATTGGAGATTTCACGGTGTGACCCGTTGGCGCTGCTGGAGCAGCAGCTTCTGCTGGGGCAGTTGGAGCAGCGGCTGGAGCCGGAGCTGCTGGCGCTGCAGCAGGTGCTGGGGCGTAAACTTGTTGTACAGGTGCTGCAACTGGGGCAGGATTTTTAACGATACGTACTTTGTCTTCACCTTCTGTTACTTCTAGTTCTGATACGCCAGATTCGGCTACTAAATCGATCAAAGTTTTGAGTTTTCGTAAATCCATGATGCCCTTCCTATAGTTTTTTTACTTAGAAGGAATTATAGCGCTATCTATCCATGAACTGAGCTCATCTTCGGTTATTTTGCCGAGTTTTGACTTAATAATGGTACCTTTTTCGTTAACCATGACCGTAAAAGGCAGGCCAGAGCTAGGATTTCCCATACTTTTTGCCCAATTCGAGCCTTCTAGGCCTCCAAGCACAATTGGGTAGTTAACTGGAGTTTTTGACAGAAATTCACGTATATTAGGTGGTGAATCAACGCCGATACCAACAAATAGTACATTTTTGGCAGCATATTTGCTCTGAGATCTAACTAACTCTGGCATTTCTTCAACGCAGGGTGGGCACCAGGATGCCCAATAGTTAAGAACCAGGATTTTTCCTCGCCAATTGGCAGTTTGATGGATCTCTCCATTGGGTGAGCGTAATTCTTGTTGAAAGAACTCCTCAATTGCAGAATCTTGGGCTGGTTTTGGGCTGTACCGAAGATTGGCCAAGCTCATTCCTAAAGCAGCTGCAATAAGTCCCGCCACAACCAATAAACTCCATTGACGTTTATTCACTTTATTTCTTTCTGTTTTCAAACATTTACCTTATTTTGCACTGATGTTTCGATAAAATCTTGCCATGCATCTTCATATCTTAGGTATTTGCGGTACTTTTATGGGCGGTATTGCCGCTATCGCACGTCAGGCAGGTCACAAAGTGACAGGTTGTGACGCTAATGTTTACCCTCCAATGAGTACTCAATTGGAGGCTCAAGGTATTGAGCTGATTGAAGGATTTTCTCCAGATCAGATTTCTTTAAAGCCAGATTTATTCATCATTGGTAATGTGGTTTCAAGAG
>JBEEOV010000048.1:0-8752 GCA_041191465.1 Pseudomonadota bacterium | reverse complement strand
CAAATCTTTGCCAGTATTAGGATCTATAACGCTTTTAAGCGCATTTTGTATATTTTCTACTGTTACAGACACACCCATCTCCTAGAGGTTTTTTTACTTTTTCAGCTCTCAACTATATCCGCAGACTAAAATCTATGTCTATGCGTCGAATTTTAGTTACTTCTGCCCTTCCTTACGCCAATGGCCAAATACATATCGGTCACTTGGTTGAATACATCCAAACTGATATTTGGGTTCGCTTCCAAAGAATGCGTGGACATGAAGTTCACTATGTTGGGGCTGATGATACGCATGGTACCCCAATCATGCTGCGCGCTGAGAAGGAAGGTTTAACTCCTAAAGAATTAATTGCTAATGTCTGGAAAGAACATAAGCGAGATTTTGATAATTTCTTGGTATCTTTTGATAACTACTATTCAACAGATAGCGAAGAGAATAAAAAATTATCTCAAGAGATTTATATCAAGCTACGCGATGCGGGCTTGATTGAGAAGCGCGCCATTGAGCAAGCCTATGATCCAGTGAAAGAGATGTTCTTACCTGATCGTTTTATCAAAGGCGAATGCCCTAAGTGTGGCGCCAAAGATCAATACGGTGACTCCTGTGAGAAATGCGGTGCTACTTATGCTCCAACAGATTTAAAAAATCCTTTTTCTGTAGTGAGTGGTGCAACCCCAATACGCAAAGTATCCGATCACTATTTCTTTAAGTTGTCAGACCCGCGTTGCGAGTCTTTCTTAAGAGAGTGGACACAAGTTAAAACACCGTTGCAAGCAGAAGCTCGCAACAAGATGAAAGAATGGGTGGGTGAGCCTGGTGAAAGCAAATTAGGCGATTGGGATATCTCCCGCGACGCCCCTTACTTTGGCTTTGAAATCCCAGATGCGCCAGGCAAATACTTCTATGTATGGCTAGATGCCCCAATCGGTTACTACGCGAGCTTTTTAAATCTTTGCCAACAAAAAGGTTTGAACTTCGAAGAGTGGGTAAAACCGGACACGACAACCGAACAGTACCACTTCATCGGTAAAGACATTTTGTACTTCCATACATTGTTCTGGCCAGCTACTTTGCACTTCTCTGGCTACCGCACGCCAACCAATGTGTTTGCTCACGGCTTCCTAACTGTTGATGGTGAGAAGATGAGTAAATCACGCGGCACATTTATTACTGCCAATAGTGTGATTGAGTGCGGCCTTAATCCAGAATGGTTGCGCTATTACTTTGCTGCCAAATTAAATGCCAGCATGGAAGACCTAGATTTAAATCTACAAGACTTCACAGCACGCGTTAATAGTGATTTATTAGGCAAATACATCAATATTGCTAGCCGTAGCGCTGGCTTCTTGGTTAAACGCTTTGGCGGTATCGTCGATGATGCTGCCATGAGCCATCCACTCCTCAAACAGTTAGCGGACGCCAAAGACGAAATCGCAGACTTGTATGAGACTCGTGAATTTGCCAAAGCTTTGCGTCGTGTGATGGAATTAGCCGATGCGGTGAATGGCTTTGTGGATAGCAATAAACCTTGGGAAATTGCTAAAGACCCGAGCAAAGAGCAAGAACTGCAAACTATTTGCTCGATCACATTAGAAGCATTTAGAAGATTGAGTTTGTATTTGAAACCCGTGGTGCCTCAGGTTACCGCAGGCGTTGAGAAGTTTTTCAATATTGCCCCAATGACTTGGGATGACATTGAGTCTTCCCTTAGCTCAAAACAGGCTATCAACCCCTATCAGCATTTAATGACCCGCATCGATCCAGCCATGATTGATCAACTCATAGCGGCCAATCAGCAATGATGAATTTGATGCGTTTTCGACCAAAAATCGTTGACGCCATCAAGGGCTACGACAGCCACACCTTTATCAAAGATCTCAGCAGCGGCATCACAGTTGGCGTGATTGCCTTACCGTTAGCTATTGCGTTTGCAATTGCATCAGGACTCAAACCAGAAGCAGGTCTCATCTCTGCTGTGATTGGTGGTTTTTTAATTTCTGCATTAGGCGGCAGCAAAGTTCAAATTGGTGGGCCTGCAGGCGCCTTTGTGGTGATCGTGTACGCGATTGTTGAAAGATATGGCGTTGCCAACTTAATACTTTCCACATTTTTAGCTGGCATGCTTTTAGTCACCATGGGATTCTTTAAGGTCGGCAACTTAATCCGCTTTATCCCTGTAGCCATCATTATTGGATTTACAAGTGGCATCGCCGTACTAATTGGCATCTCGCAAATTAGAGATGCTTTGGGTTTGCAAATTGATAAATTGCCTTCTGACTTTTTCTCACAAATTTATGCATTTGTTAGGTATGCAGACACAGCCAGCTTGTCTGCCAGCCTCACATGTTTGGGCACTTTGGCATTAATTATTCTTTGGCCAAAGATCACGTCCGTATTGGGTCGCATTTGGAAACCAATCACCTTGGTACCAGGCATCATCATCGCCTTGATTGTTGTCACAATTGTTGCTGACTTTTTAGATTTACCGATTGAAACAATCGGTAGCCGCTTTGGTGAAATACCGAATAGCATTCCAACACCACAAGTTCCAGCACTTGATTGGGAAACCGCCAAACAATTATTTGCACCAACACTCACCATCGCTTTATTGGGTGCCATCGAATCTTTGTTGTGCGCTCGTGTTGCCGATAATCTGAGTGACGACAAACACAACCCCAACCAAGAATTAATTGGTCAAGGGATTGCCAATATAGTTGTGCCATTCTTTGGTGGGTTGCCCGTTACTGGAACGATTGCCAGAACTGCCACTAATGCTAAAGCAGGTGCCAAGACACCGGTATCCGGAATTATTCATGCATTAGTAATTTTGCTAATCATGTTGATTGCTGCACCATTCGCTAGCCACATCCCAATGGCTTGTTTAGCGGGCATCTTGCTTTATATATCTTGGAATATGTTCGACGTTGCCGAGTTCAAACGCCTAAAACAGTTCAACATCACCTATAAATTTATTTTGTTGGGGACATTTTTCCTAACGATCATTTTTGATCTAACAGTTGCTGTTCAAGTAGGTCTTGTTTTAGCGTGCATTTTCTTTATTTACAGAATTTCATCACTGACTCAAATTGAGCAACTTGAGTTACCTGAAGATTTTCATAGCGATGATGATTTAGCTCTTCAAGATGAATTTGATTTAAAAGACAGTGTCGCGGCTTACGGCATTTACGGCTCTTTATTTTTCGGCGCAATTGATAAGATTGAAGACCTGATTGATCCGACTCGCCCCGATCAAAAAATACCTAAAGTGATGATTTTGGAGATGCATCAACTCATCAATATTGATACAAGTGGTATCGATGCACTCAAAGCGCTCAATAAGTCGCTTAAAAAGCTTGGCAGTACGCTGATTGTGTGTGCTGCCAATACGCAACCAGCGTCTTTGATGGCTCGCAGTGGGTTCATTGATGAGATTGGCGAGGAGAACTGCTTAAATGACCTCCCAAGTGCCTTTTTACAGGCTAAAAAAGTGGCTGCAGACGCTTGTAAGCTAAATGTAGGAAGCTAGGCTTCTTAAGTCGCTACAATTGACATACTATGGCTCATTACAAATCAAATATCACCCTCTTTTTAGAAGAGCTGAAGGCTCAAAAGCCTCAGCTAGAACAGGCTCAGCAGGAAGGTCGCGCCCTTTTATGGGACAAAGCCCCTACTAGCCCAGATGACCAAAAACGCAACCAAATGGCTCGCGTTAAGCAAAAAGCTTACGTTTATCAATGAGTGATTTGCTAACCGCTATTCCGGAAGTCACGGATGGCATGTCTGAGTCGTTTGCCAGGCTGTATGGCGAGCCGTTGTTTCAGCTCCCAACAGACCTGTACATTCCACCAGATGCGCTAGAGGTTTTTCTAGAGGCTTTTGAAGGCCCTCTAGACCTATTGCTCTACCTCATCCGTAAACAAAACTTCAATGTTTTGGATATTCCGATGGCGGAAGTTACCAAGCAATACCTTGGTTACATCGAACAAATTCGTCAAACCAACCTAGAACTCGCTGCTGAATACTTGTTGATGGCTGCCATGCTGATTGAAATCAAATCACGCATGCTCCTACCAATGAAGAAGGCAGACAGCGATGAGGAAGTTGAAGATCCTCGAGCAGAACTAGTTCGCCGCTTATTGGAATACGAGCGCATGAAACTAGCCGCTCAAGAACTCGACAAGATGCCTGTCTTGGGCCGCGACTTCTATAAAGCCAATGGTCACGTTGACACAACCGTGGCTGTTACTTGGCCAGACATTAATCCAAATGATATTCAAGCGGCTTGGAGGGATGTTCTGTATCGTGCCAAGCTCAACCAACACCACACAATCACGCGTGAGCAATTATCCGTGCGTGACTTTATGACACGTATCTTGCGCCGCTTGCAAGGTGAACGTTTTATTGAATTTACAGATTTATTTGAAGAAGCCATTGCCACAGGCAAAGGCGCTCCAATGGTAGTCGTGAACTTTATTGCGATGCTTGAACTCTCCAGAGAGTCTCTGATTGAAATTACTCAAGCTGAGCCCTACGCACCTATTTATGTGCGTCTTGCCTACTCACCAAACTAATCTACCCAATTACTCTTAGAAAAAGAATAATCAATGAAGATTATTAGCAACATTCAAGACTTGCGTGATCAACTGCGCGGCCAAAACCGTGCTGTGTTTGTGCCAACCATGGGTAATTTGCACGAAGGTCACTTATCTTTGATGCGCTTGGCACGTCAACATGGCGACCCTGTAATTGCTAGTATTTTTGTGAATCGTTTGCAATTTGGTCCCAATGAGGATTTTGATAAATATCCACGCACTTTTGAAGCAGACGTTGAAAAACTAGAAAAAGAAGGTGTGTATGTTTTATTTGCACCGACTGAAAAGGATTTATATCCAGAGCCACAAGAGTATCGCGTAGAACCACCACAAAACTTAGGCAAGATTCTTGAAGGCGAATTCCGCCCAGGATTTTTCCAAGGTGTTTGCACAGTTGTTCTGAAACTGTTTTCCTGCGTTCAACCAAAGGTCGCTGTATTTGGCAAAAAGGATTACCAACAACTGATGGTGATTCGTCAAATGTGTCGTCAGTTGGCTTTGCCAGTTGATATCGTTCCAGCAGAGACCGTGCGTGCTGAAGATGGTTTAGCCCTCTCTTCCAGAAATGGTTACCTCTCAACAGAGGAACGTGCTGAAGCTGTTCAATTGATCCAAACATTGAAAGAGATTCAGGAAAAGGTTTTACAGGGCAAATTAACCGCTGCAGACATTGCAAAGATTGAGCAGGAAGCTTGTGCAAAGCTAAGTGCAAGAGGATGGCTACCAGATTACATTTCTGTGCGTAAGCGCAGTGATCTTTTGAGCGCCAATGATGCAGAGCTGTCAGCCAATGAACAGCTGGTTGTATTGGCAGCAGCTAAATTAGGCAAAACACGTTTAATCGATAACTTAGAGATTTAAACCCTATGAGCTTTCAACGCTTTTCTACAGCATTGAACGCTAAATTGTTACGGCTAGGATTTTTTACCTGCGCTAGTGTCCTTGCCAGCTCAATATGCCTTGCGCAAAATAAACAAGCACCCCATTACCCTCAACGCATCATCACAGTAGCTCCGCATTTAAGCGAAGTGGTAGAGTCCGCGGGCGGATCCAATCGTCTGATTAGTGTGAGCGCCTATAGCAACTTTCCGGATTCAGTTAAGCAATTGCCGATCACCAGTGATGCACGATCGATTGATTTAGAAAAAATGAAGCAGTTGCGTCCAGATTTAATTATTTACTGGCGTGGCGGCACACCTGAGACTCAAATTGAATCCATCAAAAAGACTTTTTCATCGATTCATGTCATGTCTGTTGAGCCCAAGAAATTAACTGATATTGCTAACGATATTGAAACAATTGGCAAATTATTGGGCACAGAAACTATTGCCAAAAAGAATGCCGAAACCTTGAGATCTCAAATTAATGATCTTAAGAAGCGTTATCAAAATAAGAGCTCCAGAAAAGTCAGGGTGTTTTATCAGGTATGGGCTCAACCATTAATGACACTTAATCAAGATCACTTAATAGCTGACATTATTGATATTTGCGGTGGCGAGCAGTTATTTGCCAAAGAAAAACTCTTGGTACCAACGGTCAGCCGTGAAGCAGTTGTCAAAGCCAATCCGGAAATTATTTTTACCGCAGTTGATACCAAACAAATGAAGACTGATTGGTCGATGTGGTCTTCTATTCCACAACTGGCAGCGACACAAAAGAAAGCATTTGTTGATATCGATGGCGACATGATCAGTAGACCATCCTCGCGCATCATGCAAGGCGCCCAAAAAATTTGTTCAGAAATCGATAAGATTCGTTAAAGCTAAAGCTTTACGATCATCACGCAGGTACGTAGATGATTTGTCCTGTAGCTGTTGCAGCCTCTGCTATTGGATGACCCAGTGATTTTTCTAGATTAGTTGGATTAATAATTTCTGAAACAGGTCCAGCCAAGTAAGAACCATCTTCAATCAGTAGTAGCGCGTGAGTAAATCCACGTCCAATCAAGCCAATTTCATGCAAACTTGCTATGACTGTTTGCTGGCAAGTTTGACTTCTTTCGGTAAGAGTACCCAGTAAAGAAACTTGATGCCCAACATCTAAATGAGATGTCGGCTCATCCAAGATCAAAGCTTTGGTATTTTGTGCAAAACAAGCAGCTAAAGCCACCCTTTGGCGCTCACCACCCGATAGGGTTTGCCACTGTGCATTAGCAAGATGAGCAAGATCACATACCTTGAGCGCATCCATCGCGAATTGATGACTAGTTGATTCTGTTTGATGCCAAGGCCATTGCGCAGCCAGCACAACATCAATTGCTCTTAAGCCAATTCCAGCTACTGGAGATTGCTCCGCATAGGCTCTTATTTTTGCAAGGTCCTCAGATGTATAACTGGCAATATTCTTACCTTGCCACAAAGTTTCACCAGAGCTAATTGGCTGTATACCTGCAATGATTCTTAAAAGAGTGGATTTGCCGGCGCCATTGCGACCAATCAAACACCACCTCTCTCCTTGCTTCACTTGCCAATTTAATTGTTTGATTAAAGTGCGACCAGGCACCTGAACATCTAAGTTCTTTGTTTCTAAAACTATTGAAGAGTTCTGGCTTAGATCCATAGTCATCATGAACTCCAATGCCTAAAGCGAGAGAGAATCCATAAGAAACTTGGTACACCAATCAAAGCTGTGATCACACCAACAGGTAGCTGAGATGGTGCAATCACTGTTCTTGCAAACATGTCAGAAAGAACTAAAAAAGTACCTCCCAATAATGCAGAAGCTGGCAGTATGAAGCGTTGATCCGGACCATGCTGTTTAACAATCAGCGCACGCAAGATATGTGGCACCAGCAAACCAACAAAACCAATTGAGCCAGCAATTGATACTGCAGCTGCGGCTGATAAAGCTGATAAAAGAACCATGACCCACTGCATGTATGACACATCCACACCCAAAGTCATGGCTTTATCAGTTCCAAGCTGTAATAGATGAATTTTGGGCGACAACTTCCAGACGATGATTAGCACTGATAACCATACACCTAGAACCGCACCCACTGACTCCAAGCTCATCACAGAATCTAAATCACCCATCAGCCAATGAATCATGCCTGGCATCGCAACATTAGATGCAAAAGCAATCATGAGAGTCGTGATCGCACCACAACCTGTTGCCACCATCACACCTGCCAATAAGAGTCTTGAAGGATGAGCAGAGAAACCGCAAACCAAGATCCACAAAAGAATCATGACTGTGACGGCGCCCAACCAAGCACCACCCGCAACCCAGATAGTTCCTGCACCACCAAGCATCAGCACAGCCAACGCACCCACAGATGCACCACCCGAAACACCAAGAACTGATGGCTCAGCCAAAGGATTACGAGTCAATACCTGCAGAAGACTTCCAGACATTGCCAAAAGACCCCCAACAGCAAAGGCAGCCAGAACTCTTGGTAAACGCAGTTGGTAGATGATGGCGGCATCTGCATCAGAAACACTGCCAACGAACAAAGCTAAAACCACCGATACCAGCGAGAGAGTCGCTAGCAAGATGAAGGTGGCGGTTTTAGATGAGGTCATTATTTAAAGGTGTAACGTGTGCTCAAGAATATAGCTCTTGGGTCAGATGGATAATAGTAGTAACTATATCCGTTACTTCCAGGTGCAGTTTGCACAAATCCATATCCACCATAGTTTGCATAACGCTTATCAAAGACGTTCTTTATATTAACTGACGACTCCCACGCACCATATTTATAGACAGCAGTTAAATCAAAAGTTACAAAAGATGGCATCTTATTTAGCGTATTTTCTTCATCCCCTTCATATCTTTGCTTACCCACATAATTCAAATAACTTGTATACGTAAGATTAGATGTTGGCTTATATGAGACACCCAGAGAAGACGTTACTACTGGCACCAATCCAATATCTTTCCCATCAAATGAGCCGGCTTGATATTTGGCTTTTTGCAAGTTAATTTTTGGAGTAATTAGCCAGGCTGATGATGGGCTTAATTGAGCTGTAGCCACAACACCATATCTACGAATATCAGCAGCATTTATATTTTCACCACTTGCGTGATCATATCTAATCTCATTAGCGCTATCCATCCGATATAGCGTTAAACCAAATTTCTGGCGATTAGAAAATAACCACTCGCCACCAAACTCAATTGTTTTGTTTTTTTGTGGAGCAAGAATTCCAGAAAATACT
>JBEEOV010000047.1:0-15670 GCA_041191465.1 Pseudomonadota bacterium | reverse complement strand
AGGATAGGCATAGCAATAATGCCCGCCCACAATCTTGGTGCAATAACTCTGGTTAACGGATCAACAGCCATCATTTCCATCGCACTTAATTGCTCACCAGCTTTCATCAAGCCAACTTCAGCAGTTAATGATGTGCCAGCACGACCAGCAAATAACAAAGCTGTTACAACGGGGCCTAATTCTCTTGTGAGTGATAAGGCAACTAACAAACCCAATGCTTGCTCTGAACCATAACGATTCAAGGTGTAGTAACCCTGTAAGCCCAATACAAAACCTACAAATAAGCCAGAGACTGCAATGATCACGAATGAGTAGTTACCTACAAAGTGAACCTGATCTGTTACTAAACGTGGTCGCTTAAATAAAAAAGCCGAACGACGCATGATGGCTAAGAACATGCGTGTCGCATATCCCAAACCGATTAAGTTCTCTCGAACAAATGCTCCCAAGCCGGCCAATGTATTTAAAACAATACTCATAAGCTAGCTCCAAAATCTTCAAGCAATGTTTTTCCTGGGTAATGGAACGGCACAGGACCATCTGGATTTGCTGAAACAAATTGCTGCACAAATGGATCTGTAGAGGCCCTTAAATCATCTGGCGTACCTTCTGCTGCAATTCGACCGTTAGCAATAAAGTAAACGTAATCAGCAATTTCAAAAGTTTCAGGAATGTCATGAGTTACCAAAATGCTGGTGGCACCCAAAGCCTGATTCATATCTCGAATTAACCGTGCAGTGATCCCTAAAGAAATTGGATCTAAGCCAGCAAATGGCTCGTCGTACATGATCAGTGGAGGATCCAATGCAATAGCTCTTGCTAGGGCAACACGTCTAGCCATACCGCCAGAAATTTGTGAAGGCATTAAATCTCTAGCCCCACGCAGACCAACAGCATTTAATTTCATTAAAACTAAGTCGCGCAGAGTTTCTTCACTAACTTTTGTGTGCTCTCTTAATGGGAAAGCCACATTCTCAAAAACACTCATGTCCGTAAACAGCGCACCAAACTGAAACAACATCCCCATGCGACGTCGTACCGTCATCAACTGCTGGGTATTCATTTGGCCAACATCTTGTCCTTCAAATAAAACTTGGCCTTGTTGTGCGTTTACTTGACCGCCAATCAGGCGCAGCACTGTGGTTTTGCCACAACCAGAACCACCCATCACGGCAACAACTTTGCCGCGCGGGAACTCCATGTTTAAACCTGAAAGAATAGTTCTCTCGCCAGGGGCGTATGAAAAATCAACACCCTTTAATGAGACGATGGAATCTGTTTGATTCATATGTTTTGTTGAGTCTGCCACTACGATATCCTTAGATTCATAGTGGCAGTGTATCAATACCGTGATGGTATTAGGTAATTAGCGTGGCAATACGCTGCTACCCATCAAGAACTCATCAACTGCACGAGCACATTGACGACCTTCGCGAATCGCCCAAACTACCAATGATTGACCGCGACGCATATCGCCTGCTGCAAAGATTTTTGGCACATTGGTGTAATAAGCCTTATCACCCTCAGTAGAAGCTTTCGCATTACCACGGGCATCTTTTTCAACACCGAATGCATCCAAAACTTGTTGAGCTGGTGATACAAAGCCCATTGCCAAAAATACCAAATCAGCCTTCATTTCGAATTCGCTGCCAGCAATCTCTTGCATCTTGCCGTCTTTCCATTCAAGACGAACACCAATCAATTTTTCAACCTTGCCGTTTTTACCTTCAAAACGCTTGGTTGCAACTGACCAATCACGATCACAACCTTCATCATGAGATGAAGATGTGCGCAATTTAGTTGGCCAATATGGCCATACCAATGGTTTGTTTTCATGCTCAGGAGGTTGTGGCAACAATTCAAACTGAGATACAGATGCAGCGCCATGACGATTTGATGTGCCAACACAGTCTGAGCCTGTGTCGCCGCCACCAATCACGATTACATGCTTGCCATCCGCACGAATTTCATTTTTGTTATCACCCGCAACTTCTTTGTTTTGAGGAATCAAGAATTCCAAAGCAAAGTGAATGCCAGATAACTCACGACCTGGAACTGGTAAATCACGTGGCTGTTCAGCGCCACCTGTGATCACAACAGCATCAAAGTCTTTTTGTAATTGCTCTGGAGAAACTGTTTTCTTAGAGTAATTTTTAACTTCTTTATTTAAATTGTCTTTACCAACAAAAGTACCAGTTTCAAATTTGACGCCTTCAGCCTTCATTTGCTCAACACGGCGGTCGATCAAACCTTTTTCCATCTTAAAGTCAGGAATACCGTAACGTAGCAAGCCGCCCACGCGATCATTTTTTTCATAAAGCGTTACATCATGGCCAGCACGAGCTAATTGCTGGGCCGCAGCCATACCCGCAGGGCCAGAACCAACAATCGCAACTTTCTTGCCAGTCTTTTGTTTAGCAACTTGAGGTTTCACCCAGTCATTTGCCCAGGCTTTATCAATGATGGCGTGCTCAATTGATTTAATACCAACTGGCTCTTCATGAATACCTAGAGTACAAGCTGCCTCACATGGTGCTGGGCAAATACGGCCCGTGAACTCAGGGAAGTTATTAGTTGAATGCAATACATCAATCGCATTCTTCCAATCTTGCTGATACACCAAATCATTGAAGTCAGGAATGATGTTATTAACAGGACAACCGTTATTACAGAACGGAATACCGCAGTCCATACAACGGGCACCCTGCACCTTTGCTTCATCATCTGTCAAAGTCATAACAAATTCTTTGTAATGCTTGACGCGTTTTTTAGGCTCTTCGTAATGCTCGCTTAAGCGATCATATTCCATGAATCCAGTAACTTTACCCATCTTTATTCCTTTATCTCTTAACAGGTCACTTAAACAGAAGCCGCTTGTTTGCTGCCTTGAGATTTCTCCCAAAGCTCACCTAACGCGCGCTTGTATTCAGTTGGGAATACTTTGACAAAACGTGCACGTGACTTTTCCCAGTCAGCCAAAATTGCTTTTGCACGCTCTGAACCTGTGTGCTTGAAATGACGCTCAATTAAGTTCTTCAAGATTACTTCGTCAGTTAGACGCTCACCACCTTCTTTAACATTCACTGGTGCGTGCCATTCAGACTTAGGTAATTTCGCTTCTTGTTCAGCGCTAGGTAAAACTGCTTCAAGCGTAGCCATGCTTGTATTGCAACGTTTAGCAAATAAACCATCTTCGTCATAAACATAAGCAATACCGCCACTCATACCAGCAGCGAAGTTGCGGCCTGTTAAACCAAGAGCAACCACTGTGCCACCTGTCATGTACTCACAACCATGGTCACCAGTACCTTCAACAACGGCAATAGCGCCAGAGTTACGAACTGCAAAACGTTCGCCAGCAACACCATTAAAGAATGCCTCACCAGCAATCGCACCGTACAAAACAGTATTACCAACAATGATGTTTTGTGATGTGTCGCCACGGAATTCATGTGGTGCACGAACAATCACGCGACCACCTGACAAACCTTTACCAACGTAGTCGTTACCGTCACCCACTAGGTCCATAGTCACACCATGCGCTAAGAAAGCAGCAAAACTTTGACCAGCTGTACCATTTAACTGAATGTGGATAGTGTCATCAGGCAAACCTTCGTGACCATATCGTTTCGCCACTTCACCAGACAACATCGCACCAGCAGTACGATTCACGTTCTTGATTGGTTGAATGAATGAAACACGCTCGCCTTTTTCAAGAGCAGCTTTTGATTTTTCAATCAATGTATGGTCTAGCGCAGTTGTTAAACCGTGATCTTGAGTTTCTACTTGGAAACGAGGAACACTTGCCTCAACAGCTGGAGCTTGGAAAATCTTAGTGAAATCTAATCCACGTGCTTTCCAGTGCTCAATGCTCTTCTTCGTATCCAAGAACTCTGTGCGGCCAATTAATTCGTCAAAAGTGCGAATACCTAGTTGAGCCATGATCTCGCGCGCTTCTTCAGCAATAAAGAAGAAGAAGTTCACAACGTGCTCTGGCTTACCTGAGAATTTCTTACGCAACTCTGGGTCTTGTGTTGCAACACCTACTGGGCAGGTATTGAGATGACACTTACGCATCATGATGCAACCCTCAACCACCAATGGAGCTGTTGCAAAACCAAATTCATCAGCACCTAACAATGCGCCAATCACAACGTCACGACCAGTTTTCATTTGACCGTCTGCTTGAACACGAATACGGCTACGTAGACCATTCAATACTAATGTTTGTTGTGTTTCTGCAAGACCCAATTCCCATGGGCTACCAGCATGCTTGATTGAAGATAATGGTGATGCACCTGTACCACCATCATGACCAGCAATCACCACGTGATCGGCTTTGGCTTTTGCCACACCAGCGGCAACAGTACCAACACCCACTTCAGAAACCAGCTTCACTGAAATATCAGCTTTGCTATTAACGTTCTTCAAGTCGTGGATCAATTGAGCCAAGTCTTCAATAGAGTAAATGTCGTGATGCGGAGGAGGAGAAATCAAGCCAACGCCTGGCACTGAGTAACGCAACTTACCGATGTAATCTGAAACCTTGCTGCCTGGCAACTGACCGCCTTCACCTGGCTTAGCACCTTGCGCCATCTTGATCTGAATTTGATCGGCAGATGTAAGGTACTCAGCAGTTACACCAAAACGTCCTGAAGCAACTTGCTTGATCTTAGAGCGCAGTGAATCACCTTCGCTCAAAGGAATATTTGCTTCAATGACATCATCGCCAAGAATACTTGCAAGAGTCTCACCCTTCTTAACAGGGATGCCCTTTAATTCATTGCGATAACGCTTGTTATCTTCACCGCCTTCACCCGTATTTGATTTACCACCAATACGGTTCATAGCAATCGCTAAAGTTGCATGAGCTTCTGTTGAGATAGAACCCAATGACATGGCGCCCGTTGCAAAACGCTTAACAATTTCTTTTGCTGGCTCAACTTCATCCAATGGAATGGCTTTGCTTGGATCAATCTTGAACTCAAACAAACCACGCAAAGTCATGTGACGCTTGCTTTGATCATTGATGATGTTGGCGTACTCTTTATAAGTCTGGTAACCGCCTTTTTCTGGGCCCTGACGTGTTGAGTGTTGCAACTTCGCAATTGAGTCTGGTGTCCACATGTGGTCTTCACCACGAATACGGAACGCATACTCACCGCCAGCATCCAACATATTTGTTAATGTTGGGTCATTACCAAACGCCAAGCTGTGCATCTTCAATGCTTCTTCAGCAACTTCAAAAATACCAATGCCGCCTACGTTAGAAGCTGTGCCCTTGAAGTATTTGTTGATTAGCTCAGATGACAAACCAATGGCTTCGAAAATTTGTGCGCCTGTGTAAGACATGTATGTAGAAATACCCATCTTAGACATAACTTTTTGCAAACCTTTACCAACAGCTTTCGTGAAGTTTTTAACAACTTTCTCTGCTGATAGGTCACCTTTAAGACCTTTAGCCATATCAACCAATGTTTCCATGGCTAGGTATGGATGAACAGCTTCTGCGCCATAACCTGCCAATAGAGCAAAGTGATGAGTTTCACGCGCACTACCAGTTTCAACTACTAAACCAGTGCTAGTACGTAAACCTTTTTCAACCAAATGTTGATGAATTGCTGATGTCGCCAACAAAGCTGGGATAGCAACGTGATCAGCAGCAACTTGACGGTCACTGATAATCAAAATGTTGTAACCAGAGTTCACAGCATCCACTGCTTCAGCACACAAAGATGCCAAGCGAGCTTCAACACCATCTTTACCCCATGCTGATGGGTAGCAAATGTCTAACTCGTATGAACGGAACTTACCACCGGTGTAATGCTCAATGTGACGAATCTTAGCGATGTCATCAAAATCCAAAATTGGCTGTGACACTTCTAAACGCATCGGTGGATTGATGTTGTTTGTATCTAATAGGTTTGGCTTTGGACCTACAAATGACACCAATGACATCACCATGTTTTCACGGATAGGGTCAATCGGCGGGTTTGTTACCTGTGCAAATAATTGCTTGAAGTAGTTATAAAGAGTTTTATTTTTATTTGATAAAACAGCTAATGGGCTATCGTTACCCATTGAACCAATTGCCTCTTCACCTGACGACGCCATTGGCGCCATCAAGAACTTCAAATCTTCTTGTGTGTAACCAAATGCTTGTTGACGATCTAGCAAGCTAGCTGCTGGGCGAATATTTTGTGCGTCAGCCTTGCTATCTTCAGCAGCCACATCAATTTCATCCAACTTGATACGAACTGCATCAATCCAGCTCTTGTATGGCTTGGCTTTAGCCAATGCATCTTTTAGCTCAACGTCATCAATGATGCGACCTTGCTCCATGTCGATTAGGAACATCTTGCCTGGTTGCAAACGCCATTTTTTAACAATCTTATTTTCTGGGAAAGTTAAAACACCCGCCTCAGAAGCCATGATGACTAAATCATCATCAGTCACATAGTAACGAGCTGGGCGTAAACCGTTACGGTCTAGTGTGGCGCCAATTTGACGACCATCTGTAAAGGCAATGGCTGCTGGGCCATCCCATGGCTCCATCATCGCTGCGTGGTATTCATAGAATGCGCGGCGGTTGTCATCCATCAATGTATGTTGTTCCCATGCTTCAGGAATCATCATCATCATGGCATGAGCCATTGGATAACCAGCCATGACCAACAACTCTAGGCAGTTATCAAAACTTGCTGTGTCTGATTGACCTGGATAAATCAATGGCCATAGTTTTTGTAAGTCATCGCCTAAAACTGGTGAGCTAATAGCACCGGTTCTCTAGCGTTGATCCAGTTAACGTTACCTTTAACCGTATTGATCTCACCGTTGTGAGCAATCATGCGATATGGGTGAGCTAATTCCCAAGCTGGGAATGTATTTGTTGAGAAACGTTGATGTACTAACGCTAATGCAGAAACAACTCTTGAATCTTTTAGGTCTTCGTAATACGCGCCTACTTGGTTAGCCAAAAGCAAACCTTTGTAAACCACTGTACGTGCTGACATTGAAGTAACGAAATATTCTTTGCCGTGCTGTAACTGCAATGCCTGAATTGCGTGACTACCTGTTTTACGAATCACATACAACTTACGCTCTAGGGCATCTGTTGTCATGATGTCGCGTCCGCGGCCGATGAAGATTTGACGAATCACTGGCTCTGTTTTGCGTACTGTTGGTGACATTGGCATGTTCGCATCAACTGGAACATCACGCCAACCCAACACCACTTGGCCTTCAATACGCACTGTTCTTTCTAATTCTTGCTCACAGGCTAAACGTGAGGCACTTTCTTTTGGCATGAAAACCATACCAACACCGTACTCACCAGCAGGCGGCAATGTCACGCCTTGCTTTGCCATCTCTTCACGATAGAACTGGTCTGGAATCTGAATCAAGATACCCGCACCGTCACCCATGAGAGGATCAGCACCCACAGCTCCACGGTGATCGATGTTCTCAAGAATCTTTAAACCTTGAGTCACGATATCGTGGCTCTTTTTACCTTTGATATGGGCAACAAAACCCACGCCACAGGCGTCATGTTCATTTACTGGGTCATATAGACCTTGCGCAGCTGGGCGCATAGAAGGTGAAGTAGTCACGGTATTCCCTTGATAAGTAATCAATGGTCTCTTAATAAGAGACGTATCCCCGTAAAAATTGGGGTTTTGAAGAACTATAGGGGATTACCCGTGCATGCGCAATAGAAAATAATTGGTGTCTGTCACTAATTTATTCTTTACAAAGTTAGCACACATAAAAATTAGGGACATAGTCATCCAAGATGATCATACATTTGCACCAAATTGGGATAAATCGCTACTTATTAGTGAGTTTCTTGGGTCTACCGGCTGACCTTGGAGTGACTGGTCTATTGATTTTTTGGCTCAATTGCTTAAGAAGCTGATCTGAAGCCAATGGCCAACCAAAATTTAAGTGACTACTTACTTTTTCTAAGTCTATTTTACTTAATAGGTCTAAAACTGATTTTTGCCAAGCTAGCTGGCGCTCAAAAGGCGTATTTGCCAAAGCCCAGTAACTTGGATGATCTGAAATCCATGGAATTGTTTCCGCCCCCACATGATGTCGATAACTAGACCAATGCCAATCCTCCGGCTTTTGAACCAAACCCGCCCTTAAAGGATTTTGCTCAATATATTTTTGGCATAAAAGAAAATAAGCATCAGGATCAACCAAACAAGACCGATAGCGTCCCTCCCAGACTGTGCCAGTTGTGCCATGTGCCTGGTTAAACATTTGGGCATAACGACGCCCTACAGACTGCATGACGCGAGATGCACTTAGTTCATTTTTAGGCGTTGCTAGGATATGAACGTGGTTAGGCATCAAGACATAAGCATGAATGGCTAAATCGTATTCTCTGGCAGCATCTCTTAACCACTCTAAGTAAGAGCGTTTTTCTTCATCACCAAAAAAAATGGGTTGTGAGTTATGCCCTTTCACCATGATGTGAAGTGGATAACCAGCGAGAACAACTCTAGGCAATCTAGCCATATTAAGTAGTTACTAGCTTTTGAAACTCTTTGCTAGCAAAACGATCTGTCATGCCAGCAATGTAATGAGATATGCGTCGATACAGATCATCTTCCACTCGGAAATCTACTGGCAAATGATTAGGGAATTGCTCGTAATGTGCAAATAATGACTTAATCATGCCACTGGCTTCCTGTGTCATGCTCTGCACTTGAGGATGTCTATATAAGTTTTTAAATAAAAATCTTTTCATCTCAGTGGCTTGCTCACGCACCTGCCCAGAAAAACCAACCAGCGGTTTTGCTAATCTGACATCATGAATAGACCCCGGATTAACTTCTGATATCCGACGCTGGGTTTCTTTCACTAAGTCATCCACCAGAATATGAATGATGTGTCTAATTACTTCATAGACTAAACGGCGCCCGGATAAATCTGGAAAATTCTTCTGCACTTTTTCTTTTTGGCTACGCCATAACTCAACTTCATCTAGTTGCTGAATACTCAAAAGTCCAGAACGAATACCGTCATCAATATCGTGATTGTTATAAGCAATCTCATCTGCCAAATTGGCTAACTGTGCTTCTAAGCTTGGTTGATGGCCGTTTATAAAACGCTCACCTAATAAACCAAGCTTTTGCGCATTATTTTTTGAACAATGCTTCAAGATACCTTCGCGAGTTTCAAAGGAGAGATTTAAACCATTCCACTTGGCATAACGCTCTTCCAAAAAGTCCACCACCCATAAACTTTGTAGGTTGTGCTCAAAACCACCATGCTCTTTCATACACTCATTAAGAGCATCCTGACCAGCATGACCAAATGGTGTGTGCCCCAAGTCATGCGCCAAGGATATTGCCTCAACCAAATCTTCATTGAGTTGCAAACGTCTTGCAACAGCTCGACCGATCTGAGCCACTTCTAAACTGTGCGTTAAGCGAGTTCTGAAGTGATCACCCTCATGATTTAGGAACACTTGGGTTTTATATTCGAGACGGCGAAACGCGGTTGAATGAATAATTCTGTCGCGATCTCTTTGAAATGGATTACGCCCTGATTGAGTCGGCTCAGCAGGCTCTTGGTGAAGTCGCCCAAGAGTTTCATGTGGCTTAGCTGCGTAACAGGCCAAACTCATAAGCAGTAAATTTAGCCCGCACCAGTTGCTTGCAGTGTTTGTATCACCAAGGCATCATCAACCGTCTGGATTTTTGCTCGCCCAACTCCATCAAGCAGGATGTAGCGAACCTCACCACCCTCTGCTTTTTTATCAACACTCATGAGTTCCATGTAGCGATCGACACCAAGCTTTGGAGGTACTGTTGGCAAACGTAATGCAGCAATGATTTTTTTCAAACGTGATGCATCAGCCTCTGACAAGAGGCCAACACGCACAGACAAATCTGCTGCCAACACCATGCCACATCCAACAGCCTCACCATGCAACCACTCACCATAACCCATGCCAGCCTCAATCGCATGCCCAAAGGTATGTCCAAAGTTCAGAATGGCGCGAAGACCGCCTTCTTTTTCATCTTGCGCAACAACTTGAGACTTAATTTCACAAGAACGTCTAACTGCGTGCTCCATCGCTTTGGGGTCACAAGCATTCAGAGCATCTTGATTTTTTTCTATCCAAGTTAAAAACTCAGCATCAGCAATAGCGCCATGCTTAATAACTTCTGCCAACCCGGCGGCCAACTCTTTAGGCGGCAATGTTTTTAATGTATCTAAATCTGCAATCACCGCTTGCGGCTGATAAAAGGCGCCCACCATATTTTTACCTAATGGGTGATTAATGCCTGTTTTTCCACCGACTGATGAATCAACCTGGGACAATAAAGTTGTCGGCACCTGAATGAAACGAATGCCACGCATATAACATGCGGCAGCAAAACCCGTCATGTCACCAATAACTCCGCCACCCAATGCAACTAATGTGGCTTTTCTATCAGCAGAACTTTCTAGCAAGCCATCAAAAATCTTTTGCAAGACTTCCCAAGTTTTAAATACCTCGCCATCAGGCAAAACAATGAGCTTTACCTTTTGCCCTAGACCCTCAAGCGTTTTTACAACTCTGTCGGCGTATAAAGGGGCGACTGTTTTATTGGTCACTACTGCAGTTAACGATCCCTTGAGGTGTTTTTTGTACAAATCAGCCTGAGCCAATAAATTAGCACCAATATGAATTGGGTAACTACGCTCACCAAGATCTAATTGAAGTGTGTTCATGCTGATAGCTCAAATTGCATTATTAATGTATTCACCAACTGAGTAACACTAGGCTTGCCAGTATCAATCACATGGTGAGCAGTCTCTCTATACAAAGGATCACGTATAGCAAAGAGTTTTTCTAAAGTCCCTTTAGGGTCGTCATTATTTAATAGCGGACGCCCCTTGTCATTTCGTGTTCTTAACCACAATTCATGCGGGGTAGCTCTTAAATAAACCACCACACCTCGCTCATGCAAATGTCGTCGATTTTCTGGCAATAAAACAGCGCCACCACCAGTAGCTAAAACTAAATTTTTTTCTTGCGTTAAGTCATCAATCACCTGAGCTTCGCGCTTTCTAAAACCTTCTTCACCCTCCATCTCAAAAATGGTTGGTATGCGAACGCCACAACGCGCTTCAATCTCATGATCAGAATCAACAAAACGTCGACCTAACTTTTTAGCCAATAGACGTCCGACGGTGGTTTTACCCGCCCCCATGACACCAACTAAAAAGATATTTTCAGGAATACTATTCACAAGTGAGATTCTACTGAGGCTTTTGACCAGAAACCAAAGTTGGCGTTAAAAATATTAATAACTCGGTTTTATCTTTGTATTTGGACTCTTGCCTAAACAACATCCCCAAAATTGGAATGGAGCCCAAAAATGGCACCTTGGCATCATCTTTTCGCTCCATCTCCTGAAAAATTCCACCCAAAATGACAGTTCCACCACTCTCAACTAACACTTGGGTCTTCACGTGTTTGGTGTCAATGGCAAAACCCTGCTCTGTTTTTAAGCCAACGCTGTCCTTATTGATATCCACCTCTAGAACAATCATTTGGTTTTTCTGAATTCTGGGTTTGACCTCTAAGCGCAGATTAGCTTTTCTAAATTGAACCTTGGTAGCCCCCTGCCCGGCGGATGACTGATAGGGTAATTCTGTGCCCTGCTCAATCAATGCTTGGCTATTTTCAGCAGCCAATACACGAGGGTTAGAAATGATGTCCCCTAAACCACTCGACTCAAGGGCAGATAACTCCATATGCAAGGCTTGAGTTGCTTGCTTTCCTAATAAGCTGATAGCTGCAGTACCCGCAGTAAAGCCATTAAGGCCTGAGGCCGGTAACTGACTGGCCATCTTTATCTGCCCAGATGCATCTTGATAACCAAGCTTTGCCCCTAAATTTTGAGCAAATCGTCTTTCTGCCTCAACAATTCTTGCTTCAATCATGATTTGCCGCAAACCAATCTCCGACTGAATAGCTTGATCTTGCTGCTGTATGCGATCCTTTGTTCTTTTCTCAAAGTTGGCTAACTCATCATGAGGAGCTACCCACAAAACGCCTTTCTCTAATTGATAGCTCAGGGATTTACTCGCCACCAAGCTGTCCAGAACTGTTTGCCATGGCACCTGGTTCATATGAATATTCGTTTTGCCCTGAATCTTTTCACTCAATATCAAATTGATTCCGCGCATCTCTGCCAGTATTTGGAATAACTGCCTAAGATCGATCGATGAAAAATTGAGTGTGACAGGCTGTAATTCACTGTAGGTAGATGCCACACTTTTTGTTTGTGCTCCCATTGGCCAAAAAATACCTAAAAAAGCCATCTGCATTAATAGTCTTCTACTCTTCAAGACGGCATCTCCATTGAAATTTTTATTAAACGACCTTGTTTTGACTCAAATGAGATCAACTCCTGATCAAAGCTCTTAACTTGCCAGCCCGCATCAATCTCTTCACCAACTTTCAATAGCTTTTGGAGTTGGTTTATTTCTATGAGCGCTTTTCTAGAAGACCCAACGCGCATCATGCCCCAGTACTTAATATCTGGAATCGCCTGTTCATCATCCTGACTTGAGTCGCTGCGCCCATCCCCAAGTTCAACGGGTGTTTTTGTTGCACCCTGAAGACTCAGTTGTAATGATTGAATCTGTAGTTGTTGGCGCTGAAGCGCCATACTCAAATCTTCGAGTGCGATTGCTCGCAAATAATCAAGCGTAAAAACTATGCAAAAAATACTAAGAAAAACTCCTCCCAAAATGAGGAGTTGATGTTTCTGCCAAATATTTAGAATGAAATCTCGCCATTCATTTTGAGATTCTGATGAAATTGAGTCCGTCCGCTCCAGAACGTTTTTAGGAGCATATAAATCAGCGGTAATAGATCGTTTAAACATGCCTCCATTGTCTAAACTTATTTAGATCTTAAAAATCAGCTAATTGCTGATTTTTTGTCAGAATTTTCTGATTTTTAATACAGCTAAATCCTACTTATTTTTAATACCCCTGTTTTCACAGCTATCTCTATAATCACCACATGAGCCAATCTCGTCAGCCCGTACGTCCCCCATCACGCCTAGGCAACGGCCGCCAACGTAGAAATGAGTCTCGCGACTGGCGAGCCTACTTTATTCGTTGGGGAATTTTTCTTGGTAGCGCAGGACTCATACTAATCGGCTTAGTGATTGCTTATGCCTTGATTGTGGCAAGACCCAACTTACCCGATTTAGATACCATCACAGACTACAAGCCAAAAGTACCTCTCAGAATTTATACGGCAGACAATGCACTGATTGGTGAATTTGGCGAAGAACGCCGTAACGTCATTGCCATTAATGAAATCCCATCCTACTTAAAAAATGCGGTGGTTGCGATTGAAGACGAGCGCTTTTATGAGCATGGTGGCGTTGACTATTGGGGTGTTTTAAGAGCCACCCTCGCTAACTTACGTGGCAGATTGGCTCAAGGGGCCTCAACCATCACCATGCAAGTTGCTAGAAATTTCTTTTTAAGTAACGAAAAGTCATTCAGCAGAAAAATCTATGAGGTACTGCTAGCTTGGAAGATAGAAGCTAATCTATCTAAAGAACAAATCCTTGAGCTTTATATGAACCAGATTTATTTGGGTCAAAGAGCTTATGGCTTTAGTAGTGCTGCACAAATTTATTTTGGCAAAGACGTTAGAGAAATCTCTATTGCAGAAGCTGCAATGCTTGCCGGCCTGCCAAAAGCTCCGTCAGCCTACAACCCTGTTGTGAATTATCGTCGCGCCAAGATTCGTCAAGAATACATTCTGCAAAGAATGCGTGATCTAAAAATGATCACACCCAATCAATATGAGTTGGCTTTAGCAGAAACATTGCATGTTCGGGGTGTTGGTAAAGAGTTTGCAACCAAAGCTGACTATGCAGCAGAAATGGTGCGTCAATTACTCATCAGTGAATATGGCGATAGTATTTATACACAAGGCATGACCGTCATCACCACAATTCGTCGCGCAGAGCAAGATGCAGCATACTCAGCCGTGCGTAAAGGTGTGATGGATTACGAGCTACGTCACAAATATCGTGGCCCAGAAGGCTACATCAAACTTCCAGATGACAATACTGAGAGACAACGTGCCATTGACGATGTTTTAAGTGATCACCCAAGTAGTGATGATTTATTAGCTGGTGTAGTGATACAAGCCTCGCCTAAAGAGATCCAGGCAGTGATTGCCACTGGCGACACAGTCACAATCAAAGGTGACGATTTAAAACTAGGCTCAGTGGCTCTATCAGAGAAGGCTCAACCGAAACAACAAATCAGGCCTGGTGCAATCATTCGCGTACTACCCTCTGAGGGGCGCTGGGTTCTTGCACAAATGCCACAAGTCGAAGCAGCATTCGTAGCATTAGATGCGCACGATGGCGGCATTAGGGCTTTAGTTGGCGGCTTTGACCACAACCGCAATAAATTCAATCACGTGTCACAAGCGCAACGCCAACCAGGCTCTTCATTCAAACCATTTGTGTATGCAGCAGCGCTTGAAAAAGGCATCATGCCTAATACGCTTGTTAATGATGCGCCACTGTCTATCAGTAGCTTAGAAACTGGTAGCCAGATGTGGGAACCAAAAAACTATGACGGCAAGTTTGAGGGTCAGATGCGTTTACGCACAGCACTCGCCAAATCTAAAAACTTGGTTTCTGTTCGAGTGATTAGAAAAATAGGCCCTCGTTATGCCCAAGACTACATTCAGCGTTTTGGATTTGAAGCAGATAAACATCCTGCGTATTTAACTATGGCGCTGGGCGCCGGATCTGTTACTCCACTACAACTTGCAACTGGATATGGTGTGTTTGCCAATGGCGGTTATCGAGTAGAGCCTTACCTTATTAGTAAAGTGATTGATGCAAAAGGCAATGTGCTGTTTGAAGCAACACCATCTATTGCAGGCGATAGCAAGTTAAAAGTATTGGATTCAAGAACTGCCTTTGTGATGGATAGTCTTTTGCAAGAAGTCACTAAAACAGGTACAGCGGCAACAGCAAGACCTGCTTTGGGCAGAAGTGATATTGCAGGAAAAACAGGTACTACCAACGAATCGATGGATGCTTGGTTCGCTGGATACAACCCGAATGTTGTTGCTGTAGCGTGGATTGGCTTTGATAAACCTAAGAGCCTAGGTGATCGTGAAACAGGCGGCGGACTTGCTCTACCGATGTGGATTCGTTACATGAAAACAGCACTTAGCGGCACACCAGAATCAGGCAGAGCAGTTCCACCTGGCGTTGTTCAACAAGATGGTGATTGGACGATTCCTGAGTTCACACCCTTCTTTGGCAAAACAACTGTTCTTGATTAATTAGGCGCGATACACCACTTGCAGTGGTGTTTTCGCTTGCTGGGTCGCCAATCTACTTAATTCAGAAAATAGTTCTGCACCACTCTTGGTATCCAACCACAAAGGTTGGCCCAATGTACCTGCCCAGCGATAGTGAAATCCACCCTCTTTAGCTGCAACCCAAATTTCTTGTAAGGGAGCCTGAGTGTTGACCACAATCACGCTCTTATCTTCAAATTGAATATTCACAACATTGCCACCCTGACGGGCAATGTCTAAATCAAGATCCGTTTTCTGAAAAGCTTCTTCAAGCGACATTTCAATCGCTTTTAAGGTTTTCTC